>CAYUCH010000105.1:0-13579 GCA_964443295.1 uncultured Desulfobulbia bacterium
GGAAAACTATCATGTCCACCTGCCAGTAGGGTAAACCATCCATTCTTCTCGGTGGACCGTTCACTCTGCCGTTATAGATTGTTCCCTGGAGATCAAGGGGGCAGCCCATGGTGAATATTTCTTCACCAATGCTCAACAGATTCCTTCCTTTTTCGATGGGAACGTAATTGCCAGATTGTATTGGAATACGCAAGACAGCAAGATCTGCATCGGTTCTTTTCAATAGAACAGTGGCTTCGGTTTCAGTGCCGTCATACAGCATTACCCGTACGACCTGTTTTTCCCGAAGTCCATGCGCGGTGGTTAAGATAAGTCCTGTTTCATCAACAAAAAAGCCGGTAAACTGGCTCGTTTTATTACGATGATCGGCTCGCACACAGACCACGGCATCCAGAAGGTTTAATATATGAGGAGGGATAGGTTTGTCCTTAACAACCCTGTTCTTTTCTCCTTCAACTTCAATTGGCAGTGGAGGAGGGGAGAGATACCCCCGTAATCTGTCCCAGATTGCATTTGGATTAAGTAAAGTTGTTGAGCTGCGATGTTGCACACCTACTTTTGTTGCCAAAGGAGAATCAGGAGTTAAGCGCACCTGCCATTCTTCGTTTGTTTTTTTCCCATGGATGATAATCGTGCCGTTTTGGCTGAATTTCTCTAATAAAAATCCGTCCTTTTCAAGCCAATTGGTGACAACTTCTTCTACTTCATCTAGAGGGAGTGGATAGGACT
This sequence comes from uncultured Desulfobulbia bacterium, assembly GCA_964443295.1. Classification (GTDB taxonomy): domain Bacteria; phylum Desulfobacterota; class Desulfobulbia; order Desulfobulbales; family CG2-30-60-27; genus CAYUCH01. The sequence continues at coordinate 730 of CAYUCH010000105.1, forward strand.
TACTTAAAAAGGAGTCGCTGGCTTCAGCTGTAGTGATCGTACAGATTAACAACAGAATTCCGCATACAATAAAGTTTCGGAAATACGTCATTATACAGCCAATCATTAGCGAGGGGGTCGGATTCACCGGAGTTGCTTCAAATGTATTCATACGATGCGGCAATCCATGCTGAATTCTTGAGGGCGGGGTTTTTACTACTAATAATAGTATCTTATTTTTACTTTGAATGAACTGTAATTGTCAATCTATTCACTAACTTCTGGTATGATTTTTTTTTGTTATGTCTTAATCAGGGTTATTGACTTCCACAGGCAAGGATGCTATCGTCAAAGATCGCAGTAAGTATGGAAATAATTCAATATTTGATGTTTTTCTCTTTGTTCAGATAATGTGTTAACATCATTTTTGAACTACTATTTTCAGTAGTAATGGGCTAGATTCGTGGCGAAAAAAACTACAAGATTTCGCCAATGATTCAATAACTTTCTAGAAAGGCAAGACCACGTGAATCAAGGACCCGGGTCACAGTCTCTGCTCCCTTGGATTACTGCTAACGATTCCCCTGTTTACCTTGAATTAAAGGTTGCAAGTCGTGGGGATTCCAAGCAAGAGTCAGCATGGAGTGATTTTTGCATAATTTCAGATGATGGGCCTTTGTCGAGGCTCATTAAAGCCCAACTTGTCGCTTCCAACAGCGATACGTTTCAGGATGTCTACCTTCAGGTTCAAAAGGATTACCCTAAGCTGTCATCTCACCATCCCTGGTCTTTAACCAATAGCGATATCGAGAATGTTTGGCAGAATTCAAAAACTTTTTTTTCCTCAACCCAGCAAGAGACATTTTTAAGTGGTTTTTCCTTATCAAAAGACGGAGAAGCCTTTCCGTTCAGGTCCCTTTTATACTGCGGAAAGCGCAAAGTCTTTTTTCATCCTGTTTGCCCTGTTTGCGGTGGGGTGCTTGGTCTATGCAAAGACGATCTTTTACTCGAAAAGTCAGGACTTGAAAAATATACTACTTCACTCAATCGCTATCTCTCTTGTCCAGAGTGTGTTGAAGCTGACTCTCCAATCTCATTTTATGCATTGGAGAAAAAAGCTACAGAACCAGAATGTGTAAAAGACTGGGCCTCTTTTGTAACAGCTGTTGGAGAGACAACTATTGGAGAAAATCCACCTGAATCCATACCTTGTACGGGCTGTTCAGAACATGGTGAATGCTATAGTAATCTGGGCGTTGTGTTAAGTCGCCTTGTTCCTTTCAGTTTTTTTCCTTTCTTTATGTTTGCTCACTCCGGTCCTCTCACTCAGGCTTCTGACTTTGTACAAAAGGTCTCCGGGAAATATGAAGGAGGAGTGCATTCTTCCAGTTCCTTTCTCTTTAAAGAACAGCCTAACCATGCATTTGAAGTGCTTTATCTTAAGCTGGTTTTTCTGCATCAATTAAGCAGCATGATTTTGGGTGAAGAGAGTCAATGCAGTCATCCAGACCTGCATCTTTCAATTGAACAAATATGGGTTGAGCAAACGGATAGACAAAGCCTTTTGCCGGAACTCTGGAATTTTCGCCTTGTACCATTAGAAATTGGATTTCCCACAAATGACGAACTCTCTATACCAATCACCCCAAAGGGATTAACCCTGTATACCCTCGGCCTCACATGGCTCACCGTCCTGGCAGAAAACAATCATCAAGAAAAAAGGGACATATTAAACGCAGTACATGCTGTTTACGGTCAAGATGCTTCTGAGGAAGAAAGCACCAATGATCTGCTCGGTGAATTGTGTGAGTCTGCGGCTTTTAAGTCTGAAAATATTTTCTGGAAACCAGAGGAAAATACTATTCCACCATCTTTTGAACCATATTGGCACCAAACACTTTCTCTTGGTTTAGCCATGCTTGAAGCTGGATTAAAAGGTGGAGAGGAATCTTGGAAGGCTCTTGACTTTACAGGTCAAGTTGACAAGTTGGCCAAAGCCATTAAAACGCAACTTTTTACATCTATTGAAGTTACTCCTCAGAACGAGGAAATTGTATCTCAAAAAGAAACAGAAGAAGAATTGAGCAGGGAAAATGATCAGGCGATTGCTACCATTCTAGATAACATAGCACTGCGACATGCTGCTCCCAGCGAGGAGTCATCTCCAGAAACTGAGATTGCCGATACTGTGGATGAGGAAGAAGCGACTGTGATCATGTCTGCCGATTCTTTTACCCTGGAAAGTGAGCAAGATACGGTAACTCCAGTAGCTCAAGAAGCTGTTGCAGAAGAAGAAGCAACCGTGATTATTGGACAGGAAGGTCTTTCTGAGTTGGAACCTGAAACTCCTGTTGTATCTGAACCTGCTACTATGGAAGATGAAGAAGCCACAGTTATTATGCGGGCAGGGCAAACGCTACAATCTTTTGAGGAACCACCTCAAGCTGCGCCGGCAGCACCTGCACCGGTGACACCATCTCAAGAAAGTGACGATGAGGACTTAGAAGAAACAGTGATAATGGACAGTAGTGCCCTGCAGGATCTACTTAATAAGAAGAAATAATAAACAGAGGACCCAGGGTAGTTTCGTATGAGTAGCCCTAATCAACCACAATCTTCCCAAGACATTCTTCGACAACTCTATGCAGAGGACCCCTCAACTGCAGAAGAGCGAATAGAAGAATATTTGCTTGGCCAAATGGCTTCAAGTACGGCTGAAGAACAATCCAGCCAATTATTGGAATTAGCCGAGGACTTTCGACAAGAAAAACCTGTTGCGGTTTCCCCTGGGCATGATCCAACCTTGTCCCGCCTTGCAGGTCTCCTGCTTGGTGCTAAGGCTGATGAAGTCGACTTGTCTTCTCCTCAGGTATTTGAAAAATTAGCCCAGTCGATCAATGTCGTATTTGATGCAATTAATGATATAATCCTCGGGATCAATAGTACTTTTGCCGGACCTGAATCTGAAACAGCTACCATCAGGCTGGTAATCAGTTCTCAAATTGATGTTGACGGTGGCGGTGAGTCGTTATTGAGTTATTTAAACCAGATTAAAGAAGCCTTTGCTATGAGCTTGCAGGCTTTTCAAAAAGCAACCCAGACAAAATTGATAGAGTTGTTTCGAGAAATTGACCCTAAAAGGATTGAGGAAATGTCATCGGACGGTAAACTACAGATAGGCCCCTTTAAAAAGGCTGAACTGTTTGAAACGTACGAAAGAAAATTTCGTTCACTTGAAAGCATGCTCAATTCAGGGAAGTTACAGGAAAAATTTCTCAGAGAATTCGAGAAATCCTGTCAAGAAATCTATCTTCGTAAGGAGAAATAAACATGAAGTTTTTTAATGCGTTTTTAGTATTGGCATGTATTTCACTTTGTAGTTCTTGTGCTCCAACCCAGATACAACCACCGGAATACAAATATGCTGAGGGGGCGGTCCGAATTCATCTCAAGGCAGATCCCCAACTCAACCTCTACGATGGACGCCCACATACTTTGGTGATTTGTGCTTATCAGCTTGACTCGCCAAATTCATTCAATAATTTGACCAACTCCATTGAGGGTATCTATAAGTTGCTCGAATGCAGGCGCTTTGACGGAAGTGTTACCAATGCTGAAAGGTTGATAGTGCATCCAGGAAAAGATGGCACATATACATTGAATAGGGCCCAAGGCAGCCAGTATGTAGCCGTTGTAGCAGGTTATTTTGAAGATCTGCAAAAAGACTTTATAAAAGACAACTTGTTTCGCCTTTTTCCAGTACCTGTTGAGACGAAATCAAGAGGTTTCTTTTCCAGGCAAAAATACCAGCAAGCTGAAAGTATGTATATAGACATGGAACTCGCTCCCGGCAGGATAAAAACCGCCAGTTCCTCCAAGTATGAAACAGATAAATAAGTAAGTTGAGATAACCACTTCCGTTTACTTGGGTAATATATAAAGACTGTCCGCTCTCGTTTTTTTATTTTTTTTGAATTTGTTACCTATCTGTGATCGAGGATTTACTATTTAAATATTTAGGCAGCCCAACAAAAATATTAATTGACTGAAGAAAGATACATTCAGTCCAAAACTTTTTCGGGAAAAGAAAGTGGAAATTAAAAAACCGCTCTTCTGGCAACAAGGCCTCTTTTTACAGCCCCAGCATTTCCAGCTGAATGATCAATACATCGAGTCGTTGTTACATACCCAGGCTCGTTTTCTGCAACCCCATTATTGGGGGGTTGGCGAACTGCAGATTTCCCACACAGCTCTGGAAAATGACTCCTTTGAGATAGTCAAAGGAGATTTCATTTTTGCAGATGGCAGTACCGTCAGCTTCCCTGGCAATGGTATCCTTTCTGCTCGCTCTTTTGCTGAAGCATGGGTTGAAAGAGACCGGCCGATGCCTGTATACCTTGCCTTAAAAAAACATGATGCGTCAGGTGGCAATGTAATTGAAATGGCCAACCCTGATGACACTTCCACCTTGTCCAGTCGTTTTGTTTCTACCATTACTCCAGAGAATATTCCTGACCAACATGAGACAGGCCCAGACGGACAAGTCAAGCTCATGCAATATGTCTTACGTCTGGTGTGGGAAGATGAGAAGGAAAAATTAGGCGAATACAATCTCATTCAAGTCGGTGTGTTAGAGCAAGAAGGTGAAGAAATTCGCCTGGCACCAAAATTTGTACCACCAGCATTGTCAATAAAAGCTTCTGAGCCTTTATTTCAAGTTGTAAAGGAAATTCGTGATTTAGTAGCCGGGCGATGCAGGCAGCTAGAAGAGTATAAGACACAGAAAGGCGTACATAGCGCTGAATTTGGTTCCCGCGATATGGTCTTCCTGTTGGCATTACGCTCGTTAAATCGCTTTGTGCCAATGCTATTTCACATGACTGAACCGGCCCATATTCATCCTTGGCAAGTCTACGGTTTGCTTCGACAATTAATTGGTGAATTGTCAGCATTTTCTGCTCGAGTCAATGTACTTGGAGAGGATGAAAATGGAGTTGCCATTTTACCCGAATATAATCAGAGTGACCTTGGAACATGTTTTACCTCGGCATTATCACTCACAGCGCAACTTCTTGACGACATCACCTCAGGACCTGAATACATAATTAATCTTCTTTTCGATGGTACCTATTTCACAACGGACTTGCTGCCCAAACAATTTGAAGCTCGTAATAGATATTATCTCGTTGTGGATACCGAGGAAGATCCTGCCGCCGTGGTGCAGGCCTTAACAACCATTGCTAAGATTGGTTCCCGAGAAGCACTGCCCCTTAAAATTGCCCAGGCTTTACCAGGAATAGGATTGGAACACTTGAGCATACCACCGCAAGAATTGCCTCGCCGGGTGAGAAGTTTATATTTTCAATTGGACCAACATGATGATCAATTTGCCCAGGTAGAAGAGAGCAACAATATTGCCCTGTATTGGGACGCTGCTCCAGAAGATCTCACAGTTGAGCTCATGATAGTAAAGGGAGGGTGATTAAATGAGGATGACGGACTGTTTTGCGGAATTAATTGCCTACGTTGCCTATTTTTTAAAAGCACGAGACAAAGAAAATACATCTTTCGATCAATTCAAGTCTGAAACGTTACGACTCCTGGCCAAGAGTGATGATTTTGTCAAAACCGGCCAAGTACAGGCCGATGAGTTTGACCAGGCTCGATTTGCAGTTTGTGCCTGGATTGATGAAGCAATTCTCACTTCAAACTGGTCCGGCAAAATGGCCTGGCAAAAAGAACAACTCCAACGTCTTTATTATAACACCACAGAAGCGGGCCAAGAATTTTACGAGCGATTAAATATGCTTGGCATGCAACAGGCCGATGTTCGAGAAATATATTATCTGTGCCTGGCCTTAGGTTTTAAGGGAAGATATTGTAATCAAGGGGATGAATTCCTCCTTGAACAGCTTATGACCTCTAATCTGAAAATCCTTACCGGAAGTGCCATGGGCCTCGCCGGTCTTGAGCGAACCGAACTATTTCCGGAATCATATCCGCATGAAGTAGGACAGCAACTCGAAGGGAAGAGAGGTTTTCAATTTACGCCATTTTTCTTTGCCATGGTGGGAGGCCCTATTGCCCTTCTTCTCACTCTTTTTATCATTTATAGTTTTATTTTGAACAATATTGGCGACAGCTTTGTTGGAAAGGGGCTCTAATATGGATCTTTTCAAGAAAGTTGCAAAAGTACTCCTTGTTCTCGCAGGTCTCGGCCTTGTCGCACTGATCCTTTTTGGCATCATTCTCATGTTGAATTGGCCTTGGTGGACAGCATTTTTCCTACTGGCCGGCCTCATCGGTATTGTGGTGGGTGTTTTCTTTATCAGAAAGCTCATGGCCAGGAAAAAGGAACAACTCTTTGTTGACCAGATCATCAGCCAAGACCAAGCCAATCTGCGTAACCTTGAAGGAAATGAAAGGGACCGTGCAAAAGAGGTGCAACAGCGTTGGAAAGACGCTATTGAGACCCTGAAAAGTTCTCATCTTAAAAAACATGGCAATCCACTGTATGTTCTTCCCTGGTATCTTGTGATTGGGGAGTCTGGTACTGGTAAAACCACCGCAATCAATGCTGCCAACCTTTCATCTCCTTTTGCTGAGTCAGCAAGGGTGTCTGGTATATCAGGAACAAGAAACTGTGACTGGTGGTTTTTTGAACAAGCAGTAATTATTGATACTGCCGGTCGTTATGCAATTCCGGTTGATGCAAGTCGTGATCAAGAAGAATGGCGCAGTTTTCTGCCCTTTTTATCTAAGTATAGAAAAAAAGAGCCTTTGAATGGTCTGATAGTATCTGTATCTGCTGACAAGCTACTTTCTGCCGGCAAAGATGTGCTTACCCAGGATGGTAGAAATATTCGGGCCCGCATCGACGAGCTCATGTTGTCCCTTGGAGCCAAATTCCCCATCTATCTTCTGGTCACCAAATGTGACCTTGTTCAGGGCATGACCAATTTCTGTGATCATTTGCCAGAAGCTGCTATCTCTCAGGCTTTGGGACACTTGAATCAAGACCTTGGCATGAACGCCCACTATTTCCTTGAGCAGGCCTTGGGGAATATTGACGATCATCTACGCAATCTGCGTTTACAACTTCTTTACGATGCCGACAAAAAGGCATCCGTAGATCCTGCGCTTCTTTTGTTTCCAGATGAATTTGCCCGTATGAAAGACGGCTTGAATGCCTTTATGCAAGGTGCTTTCCAGGAAAATCCATACCAGGAAACCCCACTCATGCGTGGTCTGTTTTTCACTAGTGGACGACAAGAGGGCACGCCATATTCTCACTTTTTGAAAACACTAGGCATGATAGGCGAGGAAGAAGTGCTGCCTGGCACTAATCGCGGGCTCTTTTTACACGATTTCTTTGCAAAGATTTTACCTAAAGATCGTGGGATATTTGCTCCAACGCAAAGGAAGCTCGCCTGGAATAAATTGACCAGAAATCTTGGTTTGACTTCCTACGTTGCTATAATGATTGCGGTGTGTGGTTTGATGAGTTTTTCATTTGTTAAAAATCTACACACGCTGCGTTCCATACCAAGTGAGTTTTATGATCCACCTGTATTGGAAGGACAAGTTCTCACTGACACAGTGATTCTTGAAAGGTTTAGAGAGGCCATCCTCAAGGTTGAAGAACAGAATTCTAATTGGTGGATTCCCAGGTTTGGTCTTCACGAAAGTATTCAGGTAGAAAAGCAACTGAAAGAATGGTATTGCAGGCAGTTCCAGGAAAACCTGCAAACCGGAATTGACCTTGCCTTACATGGCAAGTTGAGCGACTTTTCCCCAACTACAGATGATCGGATCATGAGTCTCCATGTAGGACATTTGGTTCGGCGCATTACCTTGCTGCAGACTGGCATGAATGAGAGGCATAATCTCGAAGCCTTATCAGAACTCTCCCCAGTTCCATATGGTTTCCTCATGGCAGGAACCTCCTCTGACTTACTTCCTGAAGTGAGAGCCAAGTTATCAACTCTTTATTTTTACAATATTCTCTGGCATGGCGATCCGGAGAAAATGAACAAGGAATTGATTGATCTCAAATCATGGCTTAAACATGCCTTGGCTGCTAAAGATTTTGAACTCAATTGGTTAATAGACTGGGCAGCCTGGCAAACAGATCTAGCTCCAGTAACCATTGCTGATTTTTGGAAAGGAAGCCTTGCATTGCAAGAGGAAACGCATGTTCCCGCTGCATTTACCATTACCGGTAAAGATGCTATTCAAAAGTTTATCATTGATCTTGAAAATGATCTGCCAGATCCTGGTCCACCTCTCATTGCGCGACAGAAGCTTGAATTTGCCACCTTTTTTGACAAGGAATACATCACTGCATGGAACGTCTTTGGAAAGAGTTTCTCTCAAGGCAAGGATACTCTTGGAACGCAAGAAGAGTGGAGGTACCTTGTTGATCTCACAGCCCAGGGCAAAGGGCCTTATATCCAGTTCCTTACCAAAATGGCTGATGAAATTGAACCTCTTAGTGAAAGTGATAACCTTCCAAGTTGGGTTGAGTTGCTCTATAAATTCCTTGAAGTAAAAGCCCAATCAAAAACCGTGGGAACAGGAACCGGCAATACATTGCTCAAAAAAGCTGGCATGAAAGGGAGACAGCTGATCGACAGGGTAAATACCAAAGTTACCCGGGGCAATGTGCGGACCTCTGACATGACCGGAGGAGGGCTTGAAGAACGATTCAAAGCAGCGAAGGCTTATGCTGAAATGCGATCATATCTGGAGGCTGTGGGAGAAGAGGTTTCAACCAGGTCAGGCTCATATAAAGTAGCAGAAAAATTTTTCAATGACGATGACTTCAGTGGAGACGGCAAGTTTTCAAAGGCAGAGCAATCTTTCAATAAGTTGCGGGCCCATGTTATTGCTAAAGAGGCAGGTGAGGAATTTCTCTGGCCCCTCATCCATGGCCAGATAGATTCCCTGGTGAGTTACGCTGTAAAAGAGACCGGATGTTATCTGCAAAAAAGGTGGGAACGTGATGTCCTGGTGGAAATCCAGGGTTTGGCAAGTAAGCGTGAGATAGAGAAGACTCTGCTTGGTGATGGTGGTTATGCGGTTCAGTTTACCAAAAAGTCTGCAGCTCCTTTCCTGAGAAGAAGTACCAGGAAGGGATATTTCGCCAAGACAGTATTTGATTCCCATGTTGAATTTAATCCCGAGATTCTCACCTATTTGACCAAGGGCATTATAAATCGGAAAGTCGTAAAATCCTCCTATTCCGTTTCCATTAAAGGCCTACCCACCGATGTCAATGCAGGAGCTCAGGTGCGGCCCCATGCAACCCATGTTGATCTGCAATGTGGCGATGGCAGCCAGCGGATGGTTAACCTGAATTATCCTGTTCGAAAAACATTTAACTGGTCACCGGATTCCTGTGGTGATGTGGTGTTTCAGATTGAAGTTGGTGATTTGATTCTCAGTAAAACATTCAGCGGATATTTACCATTTGCTCAATTTCTTTCGGAATTCAAATCTGGCCAGAAGGTGTATACACCCAAGAATTTTCCACGGGAAAAAGCTGCCCTCAAACGTCTAGGTATCAGTTCATTGAAAATTCGATATCAATTTGGCGGGCATAAACCGGTAATAAGCTTGTTGAGTTCAGGGCCTGGAAAAGTTCCAGCGAAAATTATCACATGTTGGGAATAGGAAAATCAAATAGTCCATGGACCTGGACTGGACACGGAAAACACACCGTTGCTCGGGACTATTTTTCTGTGGGTCCTGAAGAACCTTTATCTCGTGCTTTTTCTGACTGGGTGGATGGAGGCTTGCATTCTCTGAGTGAGGACAGAACAGCCTTGACCCAACCAACTGCGTATCGTTTTTGGGCAAAAGGACTTAAGAAAAACAGTCTGGCCTGTGGTGTCATTCGTAATAGTTGCGACACCATCGGTCGTCCTTTCCCTCTCTTATTAATGGGGTGCGGTTCACTTGATAAGTTTGAGGACAAATGGTCGTTAATGCCATTGTCCTGTGAGGGGTGTTGGCAACAACTTGAGCACCTTGCAACCAGAAGGCTTAACTCATTTGATCAACTACAGATTGAGTTGACAAAAATTAAAAAGCCTAATGATTCGTGGGCAGAAATGGAAGAGACAATGCGAGCCGATTTTGCGATGCCCGGCAACCTTGGACGAGCAATTTCCGACTTGGAAATAAGTGGTGCAACCTTCATCCCATTATGGGGAGAAGAGGTGAGTGACCCAATGTTGTTGGCAAGTCAATTTCATCTTGCTCTTCAACATAATATGAAAAAGCCACCTTTTGCAGTTTTTATCGGTGGATTTAACAGGCTCAATATGGCTGTTTTTAATCGACCCATGCAGGTTTCAGACTTCACGCAATTATGGCAGACATCGTATTCTTGACTCTGAAAATGTGTCGACATTGGTGGTCGGGCATTGGAGAAAAAATATAATGATTACATCATTACTAAAGAGAGAATTTTTTTGGCATTTAGCAAAACCTTCTGCTACACTTTTATAGATAGTTTTCCTTATAAATCGGACTATACATCAAAATGTGAAGGATTCTCAATTGAACGCTAAAGATTTCATCCGGGCAGGAAAATTAAGTGAGGCAAGAGCACTCCTGATTCAAGAGGTAAAAGGAGCGCCTGCTGATCCATCATTACGCACTCTTCTCTTCCAGGTTCTTGTTTTGTTAGGAGAATTAGACAAAGCAGGAAAACACCTGGACGCCATTACACTTCACAACCCAGAAAGTGAAACCGGCGTACAAGTATATAAGAATCTTCTCCATGCTGAAATAGAACGTAATGAAGTGTATGGACTTGAAAAACGTCCCGGTTTTCTGCCTGAAGCACCTCCATATGCAGAGGCCTTTTTCAACTACCTTTCGCTACTTTCAGCCGGGAAAACAGAAGAAGCAGAAAAGGCTTTGGAAAATGTATTTGCAGACTTGCCTCTCCTGGAAGGAAAAATAAATGTCACCACTGCCTTTAAAGGCTTTTCCGATTCAGACAGTTTTCTCATGCTTTTTATGGAGGCAATCGTCCATGAAAAATATGTCTGGATTCCATTGGCATCGTTGCGAGAGGTTATTGTCATGACCCCTCCAAAGACATTGTTTGATACTATCTGGATTCCAGCAACCATTACCTGTTGGGATGGCTTTACCGCCCAATGTTATTTGCCGGTCCTGTATCAAGATTCTTGTTCAAATTCAGACGAACGACTTAAGCTGGGAAGAATGACGGACTGGTCAGGACTTGGTGGTTCCTTTTATAAAGGAATAGGGCAGCATGTGTATCAGGCAGGGCAAGAGGACGTCGCTCTTCTTGAAATTCAACAAATTGTTTTTTCACCAAACGAAACGGTAACTGAATGATGAATACTCCCATTGATCTTGACACATTATTAGCACCCATAGAAGGCGAAAATCCCTGCGGTGAAAACCTTCGTTACGAACCGATCTATGATGAGATCAAAGAAGCAAGGCGGGAAGATGACCAGCTTGATCAGGGTGAATGGCAAACGTCGGTTAAAGTTGCTGACTGGCCTTTGGTCATTCAGCTTTGTACCGAAGTTCTAACTGATAAAAGTAAAGATTTGCAAATCGCCATTTGGCTCCTTGAAGGATTAATCGTTCGTGAAGGATTAGAAGGGCTTATTACCGGCCTGCAAGTAATTAACGGCCTGTTGGAAAATTTTTGGGATAATGTCTACCCAGAGATAGAAGAAGATGATCTTGATTTTCGAGGGGCGCCATTTGATTTTTTAAACGAGAAATTATGGTTGTTGATCAAGAAAATACCTGTCACAGACCCAAAAAATACAGCTGGTTATGACTCACTTCGATGGCAAGAATCACGTCAAGTTGGTTTTGATAAAGATATCCTCAATAAATTTGGCGATGTTGACCGAGACAAGCAAGCAGCCAGGGAAGCCCTTATTGCCGATGGAAAGATTAAAGCCGAAGAGTTTGATTCTGCGGTTGGTATGTCATCGGCCTCTTTTTACCAATCCCTTGTCGATCAAGTTAATGCAGGCCATGATGAATTTAAGAAAATGGACGCCACCCTTGATGACAAATTTGGAAACGAAGCACCGAGACTTTCTGAATTCAGAACAGCTTTAGAAGAGCTTGACCAGCTGGTTGGCAAAGTTGCCAAAGGGAAAATCTTTGCAGAAGATGACTCTGGGGCTGTTTCAGAAAATGGAGACCAGGATACAGCTGATGGAGAGAATGAAGGTGCTGACATGCAGGACTCAGGAATTGCTCAACCAGTTATGGTAGCCGGAGGGATTCAGGGACAATTCAGACCTTCCATGCGCCCCAATGATTTGACTGGTGAAGAAGCAGGGGCCTGGGATACTGCCTTGGCAACCTATAAAGCAAGTGGCATTAAAGCGGGACTGGACCTTCTCTACAATGCAACGTGTAGTGCTTCTTCCATTCGACAAGAAAACCGCTACCGATTGTTTATGGTTAAGCTTTGCCTGCGTGCAAACAAACCAACTCTCGCCAGGCCGATCATTGAAGAGCTATATGCTGTGCTTGAAGATTTGCAGTTGAGAAGGTGGGAATCACCGCTCTGGATAGCTGATGTGATTGATGCACTCTATCAGTGTTTGACCATGGGAGAAGCATCGGACGACGATTTGTACCGGGCCCAGGGCCTACTTCAAGAAATTTGTAAATTGGATGTGACCAAGGCCATGTCCTATAATGCAGAATAACAGTATTTAAAACGTATTGTATTCCGCAATAATCATACTTTAGTTGATCTAAAAGTAGCTACGAAGGAGGGCCGATATGGCGAAGGAAAGTTTACAACACACTCTAGACAGAGTGAGATCTCCTCGGGTGCAAATCACCT
>CAYUCH010000106.1:0-13536 GCA_964443295.1 uncultured Desulfobulbia bacterium
GGTAACCCTCGCTCTTTCAATAGCGCTGTGTCAGATTAAGTCTGAACTAATTCAAATAACTTCACCTGATCATGTCATGTAGAGGGGGGCGGGATATCCTGTCCCCCTTTGTGAATCCGCACAATATCTGTCGTATTTATTAGTCCGTTATGCTTCTGTGAAATGTGATAGTTGTTTCTGTCGTATTTCACAGAATTTCAATCGGTACATACCTTATTCCCTTTCCTTTTATTGTAACTGGTTGAAATTATATGAAAAACATATTTTTCTACTCCTTGGCACGTAAGTTGCGATATGTACTTATAAAAAATGCCTAAAGCAATGAAACTCAAATGGATACGAGTTAAGATTCTTGAGGATGTTTTTCTACAGACTTAAGAAATGAAGCATTTTGTAATTTTGATGACTCTGACAGGTCTCATATCACAACACGATAATACATGAAAGGTAATTGCCATGGAAACACATACCCCTCAGACAACTCGAGGTAAATTTGCTTATCTCTTCTTGAAAAATTTGCCGGGCATAATGTTTGTCGTCGCCCTGTTTGTCATCGCCTTTATTCTCGGCGCCGTTATCTCCGGCAAAAAGGCCAGGCTGGCAGAAGAGCTAAAGGCCGCCACTGCAAGTGAAACATTGCCAATAAATGTCGTCACTTTACAGCTTAATCAAACTACTCTGCAGGACAAGATTAACCTTCCTGGGGTTGTTGAACCTTGGACCCGTTTGGATTTGATGGCCAAGGTCGGCGGCACCGTTGAAGAGCTTTTTGTCCAGGAAGGCGATCATGTCAAAAAAGGCCAGCTTTTAGCTCGCATTGAAACCAACGATTATCGGATCGCCTTGGATTCGGCCAAGGCCGCTTATGCTTTGGCCCAGGCAAATTTTACCAGAGATAAGACCATGCATACCAAGGGTATGTCTCCCCAAGCCGCACTCGATGCCCAACAAACCGAGTTGTCTATCGCCAAGGCAGCAATGGAGGAAGCTGAACTTCGTCTCTCCCGCTGTCAAATCACCGCACCAATGAGTGGAGTAATCAGTCGTTTGGACGCAAAGATTGGCCTTTTGTTGAGCCAGGCCGACCCCATTGCTGAGATTTTAAAAATCGACAAACTCAAGGCCATGATTGGTATTCCGGAGTCTGACATTACGGCGGTGAAAAAGCTCAAAGAGGTGGAAGTAACCCTTCAAGCTCTTGATAATGAGAAAATCATGGCTCCCTTCCATTTTCTGGCTCCGGCCCCGGAATCCCTTGCCCATGTCTATCGTTTGGAACTGGCATTGGATAATAAAGATAACCGGATTTTACCGGGCATGTTTGTTCGGGCCAATATTGTCAAAGCGGTAAATGACCAGGCCATTGCCATCCCGTTATACTCGGTTATTTCAAGAAATGATGAGCATTTCGTCTATGTGGAGGAGGGTGGAGTGGCTCAGAAAAAACTAGTTGAGCTCGGTTTTATGGAGGGCTGGCAGGTCCTTGTTACCAGTGGTCTTGGAGTTGGTGAAAATGTCATTATCGAAGGTCATCGAAGTGTTGAAGACGGGCAGGGTGTGAAAATTATTAAATCCGTCGCAACCTTGGGAGAACTCGTACCATGATAGTTTCTGATATTGCGGTTAGAAAAAGTATCACCGTTCTGGTGCTTGCCGCCCTGATTTTGATGATGGGGGTTTCAAGTTATCTGACCCTGCCACGGGAAGCAGAGCCAGACATCAGTATACCTAATATCTTTATCTCAACCAGTTATCGCGGCGTTGCCCCCGGTGACATGGAAACGGCAATTACCATTGAGATTGAAAAGAAGCTCAAGGGCCTGGATGGACTTAAAAGTTTGCAATCCACTAGTTCAGAAGGGGAGTCCCTGATCAATGTCGAGTTTGAGACCGGTGTTGATATTGATGATGCCCTGCGCAAGGTCAAGGACAAGGTTGATGAGGCAAAGGGTGAGTTGCCCGGAGATCTTGAAGATGATCCCTATGTATTCGAAGTTAATCTCTCAGAAATGCCCATCCTGATTTTCTCCCTGTCCGGAACCTGTGGCCTGAGCTGCCTCAAAGATATTGCCGATGATCTTGAAGATGAGATTGAGGCGGTGACTGGGGTTCTCGAGGTTGATATCACCGGAGGTCTGGAGCGGGAGATCCGGGTGGAGGTGTTTCCTGAAAAATTGGCCTATTACGGATTAACCATAAGCTCATTAGAGCATATCGTGCAGAGTGAAAATCAAAACACTTCAGGCGGTGCCATTCACCTTGGAGATGGAAGATTTCAGCTCCGGGTCCCGGGAGAATTTTCAACCCCGGAAGAGATCTATGGTCTAATCCTGACCACCTATGATGGCGATCCGGTATATCTTCGGGATGTGGCCGTGGTTTTGGATAGCTTTAAGGAAGAAACTAGTCGTTCTCGCCTCAATGGCCTGCAGGCTGTGAATATTGCCGTGAAAAAACGGTCCGGTGAAAATATTATTGCCATTGCCGAAGCAGTGGATGAAATTTTAGCCAAGGATAAAGATTCATGGCCCCAGGGGACCACCATTACAACGGTGCTTGATAAGGCCCAGGATACTCAAGACACGGTGGCGGATCTGGAGAACAATATCCTCTCGGGTCTGGTTCTGGTGGTTGTGGTCATCTTTTTTGCAATGGGTATTCGTAATGCCCTGTTGGTCAGCCTTGCCATACCTTTCTCAATGCTCCTCTCCTTCATGGTCCTCCAGATCATGGGGATCACCTTGAACATGGTTGTCCTCTATAGCCTTACCCTGGCCCTGGGTATGCTGGTGGACAACGCCATTGTCATAGTTGAAAATATCTATCGTTATATGGAGCAGGGAGCAAGCCGGAAGGAAGCTGCAATGAAAGCCACTTCGGAAGTGGCAATGCCGGTAATTGGCTCAACCATGACCACTTTGGCGGTCTTTTCACCCATGCTTTTTTGGCCGGGGATCATGGGCGAGTTCATGGGATACCTGCCGCTGACCCTGATCGTCACCCTTTCTTCAAGTCTTTTTGTGGCTCTGGTCATTAATCCGGCCATTGCTTCATTATTTATGAAGAAGAAAGAGGGCAGTCAAAAAGCGGTAACCGCTGTAGATTCGGTGGAGAAACCCATTGAGATTAAGGGAAAAGTTTTAAGCACCTACGCCAATCTGTTGAATTTTTCTCTCAGACATCCCATTGCCATGATTGCCGGAGCTTTTTTTCTGTTGGTCTTTATGGTCCAGGGATGGCTCCTGGTGATAGGTATTGAAAAGCCGGTGGAATTTTTCCCGGATATTCAACCCAGGGGAATGTACGTCAATGTCGACACACCTGAAGGGGCTGGTATTGACTATAGCGACAGTATTCTTCGCCAGGTGGAAATGGCAGTGGCCGGTGCGGAGGCTGGGCAATCTGAAGAGTCCATTGAGGATCAGTATTCTGCGGCCTTGATGGCAAAGGAACATCGCAATGACGAAGGCAAAGTATTTGTCGGCCCCAGTGACTTAAAGAATATCGAGACCATTTACATGCGAGCGGTTTCTTCCGCCGGCAGCGGCTCCGGTTTTGAGAGCAATACGCCGAATCATGTTGGGGTTCGTTTTCTTGATATGGATGAGAGATTCAGAAATACCCATGAGACCGTAGACGAAATTAGAAAACGAATCACCAATATTGCCGGAGCTAAGATCACCATAGCCATGGAAGAGGAGGGGCCTCCCACCGGTGCCCCGATTAATATTGAGATTGCCGGTGATAATTTTGCTGTTCTGGGAACCCTTGCCAAAGAAATTAAAACAGCCCTGGCAAAGTTGCCCCATGTTGAAGATATCAAGGATAATTTCATCGAAGGAACACCCTCGGTCAGGATTAATGTCGACCGACAAAAAGCAGCCCTTTTCGGCTTGACCACTGATCTCATCGGTTTTGCGCTGAAGACCGCCTATAATGGTCTGGAAGTTTCATCCTTTCGAGACGGGGATGATGATTATGATATTACGGTGCAGTTATCAGAGGAGAATCGTCATGTTGTCGATATCCTCCATGAGTTGATGATTCCTGCTCCAACCGGTGTCATGGTGCCTCTATCGACCCTGGCTACAGTTGAATATACCGGCTCGCTGGGAGACATCAACCGCATCGATAATGAACGGGTAGTGACCGTTAAAGCCAATGTGGATGAAACTAAAATTCCCGGTTCCGTGGTCAGGGTGCAGGCTGAAGGACTCCTTGGAAAAATGCCCCTGCCGCCGGGCTATAAGGTGACTTTCACCGGTGAAGGCGAGGAACAGGCGGAATCAGAAGAGTTTCTCAGTCGAGCCTTTGTCATTGCCTTGTTTCTCATTTTCCTGATTCTGGTGAGTCAGTTTAATTCCGTAAGTCAGCCCTTTATTATCATGAGTTCGGTCATCCTCTCCATGGGAGGTGCCTTTTTCGGCTTGATGATCTATAGGCAACCATTCGGGATTATCATGACCGGCATCGGCGTCATATCATTGGCCGGTGTGGTGGTGAATAACGCCATTGTCCTCATCGACTACACCAATAAATTGCGTGAGCGGGGATTGGCCCTGAAAGAGGCGGTTGTCTCCGCCGGTGCCACCCGATTGCGTCCGGTTATTTTAACTGCCATCACAACCATCCTGGGGCTTATCCCTATGGTAACCGGGGTCTCTTTTGATTTTCGTAATCTCTGTATGTCCTGGGTCAGTGAATCCAGTCAATGGTGGAAGTCCATGGCCTTGGTGGTAATCTTCGGTTTGATGGTCGCCACATTCCTGACCTTGGTGGTTGTCCCCACCCTTTACTTCCTTTTTGAACGTATCAAAGAGAATTTACACATTGCCAGGATTTGGCTGAGTGAAAAAAAATGGGCACTTTATCCCATGTTGGCAGGGGAGCAAAGCAAGGAGTCCAACCATGAATAAATATAAAGTATATACGGCCATAATTTTCGTCATGACCTTGCCAAGCCTTGTCATGGCGGCCGATGAAATGAAATTAACCGTCAATGAGGCCATAGATATTGCCCTGAAGAATAATCTCAATCTTGAGCTTGTAAAGCAAGAGTCAGAGATGGCTGAAAGTGCAGTTACGGCCAATGAAGGAGCATTTGATCCTTTGCTTGAAGCTGAAGTTGGTGGTGAGGTGAAGCATACAACCGCCGTTGCGCCATTTATGGCTGATTACGAGAAAGCCGGCAAATGGCAGGCCAAGATCTCCAAGAAATTCAAGACCGGAACAGAAATCGGCCTTGGCTGGGATAATACTCGCTATTGGAATGATACCGACTACAACACCATCAATCCGGCCTATACTTCAGGGTTTTTCCTGGAGTTCAGCCAACCGATTTTGCGAGGTTTTGGAAGTGATAGCCAGGTCGCTGATATCAGAGCCGCAGAGAAAGAGGCTGAGGCTGCATCATTTATGGTGGAGTCCGAGGCTGCTGATTTGGCAGCTGACGTCAAACAGAGTTATTGGCAACTGGTCTCGGCCTGGCAGGATATTGAAGTGCTTGAATTGTCATTGTCTCTGGCTCAAAAATTGGAAGAAGAAACCCAAGAGAAGATTTCAACCGGGCTTTTGGCCGAGGTTGAGATTTATCAACCGCAATCAATTGTTGCCCTGCGTGAACAACAACTCATTAATGGTGAACGGGCCATTGGTCTGGCAGAAGATCGTTTGAAGTTGATCTTAAATAGTGATAATTGGGCGGGATCAATTTCCCCACAGGATCGCCCAGAAATTAAAAAGGTCCGGATCGATTCGGAACAAATCCTTGCCAACGCCTTGGCCAATCGTCCGGATCTAAAGGCGGCTGAGTCGGCCATTGGCGCAAGCCGGATTAAAGCTGAAAAATTAAAAGATAATACCCGGCCATGGTTGTCCTTGAATGGTTCGGTGGGAATAAACGGTACAGACGATAACTACGGCGATGCTGCCACCATGGACGATGGTGTTGATAATCAATGGCAGGTGGGGCTGGTCTTCTCAACTTTTCTTGATAATAAAAGCAGAAAAAGTGAACATCGAATTGCCCAAATCGAGCTGGCCCGGGACAAGACAAATCTCAACCTTTTGAAACAGCATATTCGCAGTCTGACCAGGGGCGCGGTCCGTGATGTCCGTCTTAGTCTCAAAACAGTGGAGGCGGCAGGCAAAACTGCCATTGCCAGCAAGAAACACCTTGAGGCAGTGCAGGCTAATTTCGAGGTTGGTCGTTCCACAACCTTTGATGTTCTCACAGCCCAAGAGGCATATTCCCAGGCCTTGGCCGACGAACATCATGCCCGGATTGCCTTTGTCCAATCCCTAGCAGAGATTGATCGGATTCAGGGTAAAATCAGCCGATAGGAATGGATATGAAATTGTCCCCTGAAAAAATAGGTTACGGCATATCAGTTCTTCTGCTCTTTTCTTATTTGGTGTCAGGTTGCGCCTTAATGCAAGTGAGAGAAGAAGCAGAGATGGCTCAACATTCAACAGTCCTAGTAGGAAATGTGTCGAGCAGTTTTTCATCCTGGGAGATACCGGTTGTTGTGGCGGCCTATTCTAAAGAGACAAATAAGAGAACAATTGTTCACCACACCACATTACACGAGCTGGGATCTTATGAATTATTTGTTCCCAAGGGGAATTTCTATATTGTCGCATTCGGCGATAAGAACAAGAATTCGATTTATGATAAAGGGGAGCCGGCAGGTCAGTATTTGAATGGTGAACAAGTTACTGTTCCTGCCGGAGGGGTGGTAGGCGATTTACACATTTTAATTTCCAATCCATCGAACGGAAAAATCGATTTGCCCTTAGGCTCCGTGATGCCCCCTAAAAAATTCAAAACGTTCCACTGCACATCGCCCGGTGCAATCGCAACTTTAGAGGATGCTTTGTTTTCAGATGAATATGGCAACAATGGGCTTTGGACACCTTTAGAGTTTTTTAAAGAAATTGGCGGCAATATTTATTTCCTTGAACCATATGATCCTAAAAAGATTCCGATCCTTTTTGTACATGGTGCCGCCGGGTCTCCCCAAAATTGGAAGAGTTTTTTTGACAGTATTGACAGAGAAAAGTATCAACCATGGTTTTATTATTATCCTTCAGGATCGTCTATAAATTCGATGTCCTATTTGCTCTACTGGAAAATACATACTCTGCAGTGCAAATATAAATTCAATGAGCTCTACATTACGGCCCATAGTATGGGCGGCCTTGTTGTTCGGTCTTTTCTGGTGAATTTTGGTCACTTATTTCCTTCCATCAGTAATTTCATCTCTATTTCAACACCGTGGGGCGGAGAGCAGCTTGCGGAAACCGGCGTAAAATATTCCCCCGGGGTTATTCCCGTCTGGCGAGATATGCAGCCGAAAAGCGAATTTCTTAATTCGATCTATAGTAGAAAACTACCGTCAACAGTCGATTTTTTTCTCTTTTTTGGACATAAGGGCAATCGTAATCTATTACGGCCCAATAACGATAAGGCGGTCACTCTGGTGAGTCAGCTGGATCAACGCGCCCAGAGTGAAGCAAAAATGGTCTATGGCTTTCACGAAGACCATGTAAGTATCCTTTCGAGTGAACAGGTGCTCTCTCAATATAACGCCATACTTGCCGCAGCGTATGAGAAATCAAGTGATGCGGTGGATGTGCTTGGCAACAACTTGAGGGTTGATTTTTCCTTTGATCTTCCCAAAGAGAGAGTGTGGCCCCATACGACTCTTCTTCTTCTTCTTCGCTCCATGGATGAGAAACGCTCTGAAACATGGTTTTACCTTAAAAACGAAGATAAAGGAAAAGAACTCGGTCCCTTTCCTTCGGGTAATTATGAGGTGAGCTTAGTGGCATCTTCATTCGTACCCGAACCGCTCAGTATACCGATTACCATCGAAGAAGGTATTGTTCCAGACGTCAAATTTTTAATGAAATCCCGTGAGGGTCTTGTAGGCTATGTTGTAAGCAAAGAAAAATCCATTTTTCAGGTAGGGGATTATCGGCGACCTGATAGGGAAGTGCAGATACATTCAATGACTTTAAAAGGAGTCGGAATCACGCGCACCCTTATCCCCATGAAAGAAGAAGACTTCAAGTATGCCGATCATTACCTGTCAGGAATAGATTACTTAGCCAATGGAACTTTTTGCTTTTTCGGATTACCGGTTGGGGAATACGAACTGACCATTAAGGCAGAAGGGTATGAACCATATACCGAGACGCGCAATGTAAGCCTTGGACAATACGACAATCCAATGCTTATCGAGCTTGTTGAGGAAACCATGGGGCAGCAATAAAATTCGTTCTATGACGAACTGCTCTGGGTTTGTTGTCCTCGGTTTGTGTGCCTTTGTTATAAATCTTCGTTAGCTTGTAAAAATTAAGGTTAAATATGACGAGCTCGTTAGCATTAATCGTCGTGAAAAAGTGAGGGTATTATCAGGTGCAAATTGGATTGATTGGCGGCATTGGACCTGCGGCAACAGATTATTATTACCGCCGTTTGATCGCAGAATTCGCGAGCAGGGAGAAGGCACTGGAGATGACGATTGTTCACGCGGACACTCCCACTCTCCTCCAAAATCTCCAATGTAACGCTGTAGATGCTCAAGTCGAAATCTACAATCGGCTGACTGACAGACTTGCATCTGCGGGTGCGGAGTGCGTGGTGGTCACCTCAATCGCTGGGCATTTCTGCATTGATGCCTTCAAGGAAACATCTCCTTTACACGTTATTGATATGCTCATTGAAGTTGACGAAGCGATTAAAGCGAAAGAACTAACTCGGGTGGGAATAATAGGGACACGAACCGTAATGGAAACGCGATTCTATTCTGGGATCAGCACCGCTGAGGTCATCACTCCAGTCGGGAAAGTTTTAGATGATGTTCATGCTGCCTATATTTCGATGGCTGCGTCTGGTTATGTCACAAGCCCGCAACGTGCTGTTTTTGATTCTGCCTGCGAGTGGATGATTCAAGAAGCAGAGGTCGACGCTATCATGCTGGGAGGGACTGATCTTGCCTTGGTCTATAAGGAAGACCAAACTCAATTTCCAGTAGTGGACTGCGCTGCAATTCACGTTGATGCCGTTGTCCGCCACGCAACGAGTTAATATTGGGCCCGTACCTTGTGCGGGGCATTATGCCCCTGAAGGCATGAATTTGCAAGGAAGGAGAGAACGAAATGAATTGGTATATCATTATTGCGGGTTTGATCGCGACCGCCACGACGGTCGGCCATTTTACAGTTGGTAGCAAAGATTTTCTTAAGCCAATGCTTGGGGCTTCATTTGATCCAATTCCCAAAAAAGTGATGCATTGTGTATTCCATTACGTTTCAACCTATTTGATCCTTTCTGCGGTCACGCTGCTTTTAATTGGTTTGAATGTTTGGTCTGGTGCCGGATCTGCCGCCGTGATCAAATTTATAGCGGCTAATTATCTCGTATTTGCAGTTTGGCAAATAATACTTGCCATTGCATCTGATATTCCCAATGGAATATTTAAATTGTTTCAGTGGATCTTTTTTGTATTAATTGTTCTTTTTTCAATTCTTGGAACAGGTTTATGAACTGTAATCGTGTCTCGTCTACGACAAAGATCAAGGCATAACAAGACGGTTGTATCTGATCGCGGGGGCCGGGCCCCTGTGGTGTATTTCAAGACCGGATCTTCACCATGACTCTTAACGAAATAGCAATAGTATCTGGTGGGTCATTAACCATACTCATCGCCGTTTTCCACACAAGGTTCTATTCAATATTCGAATGGGAAAGAGATTTTGAAGTAGTGAGCAATAGAAATTCAAAAATTTATTACACCATCCACCTCGGCCTTTTATTTTTATTTGCAGGCATCGGTTCAATCTCAATTCTGTATTCTAAAATACTATCTCAATGCACAGGTATTAGCTTTGGCCTTGTCTTTTTACTTTCTTTATTTTGGCTCTGGAGGACACTATGGCAAATCTATTATTTCCAGCTTAAAGACAAGAGAAAGAAAATGCCTGCTATACATTATGCTCTCACCGTAATTTTTGGTTTAACATTTCTAAGCTATACAATACCGCTAGTGTCTAAGTGTTTATAATAAAAAGAAATATAACAATTCCTTCAAACACGAGGCGCAAACTCGCGCTTTACTTTACCGACTTCGGCCAACATTAATACAACCCGAACGTACACAACCTCGGCTTGGCGCATGTGAGTTTGAACGTTTTATTTCGAAAAATTGGATTACAGGATTCGTAATCTTTGCAATATATAAAAAGCATAGATAAAGTGTTATTTATCATTAGGAAAATTCAATTCACAAAGGAAAACCATGAAAAATTTTATTGGGGTAACGATATGTCTTCTTACAATTTATTTCATTTTTTTTACTGGTTCTCCCTTAAAAAAGGATTTTTATTTTAATGAGGAAACTTATAGTCACGTCAAAAAAATGCATGGTGGGATAATAACCAACCATTTTTACACGCCAAATGGGGAAGACTTGAATTCCTCCTATTCCTTCATTCAGATTCTCGAATGTTCAGATGATATACAAAAAAGTGACTGGCCTGAGAAACTAGCTCCTCTTTATAATCAATACAAATTGATGCCTCTAGAAGACCAACAATTTGACCTGGCAGGTAGTGCTCAAAGGGATGGTATTTATTTTAATACTTATGCCGCTCCAATAATTGTTAAAGAAAAGGACTTTATGGCCTTTTATGTAATTGCATCAGAAGAAGAACCGAACGAAGAATCCATTTTAGAAAAAATGGCTATTATCGAAAATTTGAAAAACATTGAATTTGACTGAAATATATTACTTAAACTATTTTATTCACAAAAACCTACGACCATCACCTTCACCGGAGCCGGTACAACATAGCGTTGTTATTTGATACCACCGGGAAGCTTGGTGGTGTGGACTGTTGTGTGAATAAGAAAATCAAAATGAAGAGTTAATAGGGGTAAGCCCACGCGAATTTTTAGTTCATTACTATTTTTTGGGTTAAGAAAAAGAGTGCCACAATAACTACAGCGCCCAATGTTTTCTGCATAGTCTGGGGGGAGTATTTTGTTGATCCCAGAAAAGAACCCAATGCTCCCCCAACAAGAACAGCAATGATAAGCGGAATATAATTGCTTAAATCGATTGAATTATATTGAAACCGAGCGATTAATCCAGATAACGAATTGAGCCAAATAAAAATAGCCCCACACGCTGCTGCCTCTTTTTCTGTTCCCAAACCTAGAATGAGTATGAGCGGAACCAAATAAATACCACCGCCTATTCCAACTATACCGGCAACAAGACCCAGAGCGGAGCCGGCAAGCAGTGAAATAATTGTTTTTCCAACCTGAGAGATGTTGAGTTTAAAGGTGGTATCTTTCCAAACATATATTCGCGCTGCCACAAAAAGTAATGACACCCAAAGCACCCAATAAAAAATATCCTTTGGCAGCTTCAGGGCACCTCCCACGTATGCCATGGGTATTGATGATACGAAGAAAGGCGCAATCAGATTGAACTTGGCATGTTTATTACGGATAAAGTTGTAACTACCGACTGATGTCACAAATAAGTTGAGCGTCAAAGAGATCATGGGGATCGCCAGAGTATTAACCCCTAATAGAGCCATCAATGCTGTGTAAGAAGAACCACCTCCAAGACCAACCGATGAATATGTGAATGCCACGATAAAGAATAAGGCAGCAATAAAGTAGGGGGTCTGTAAGGCTTCTAGCAAGGATCTATCCTGTCTCGTGGCGCTGTAAGTACTGGTAAATAAAAAATAACTTGAAGAATCCGATATATTTTACCATATATAACGGTATGCCTAGAAAAAGTAAACGGAAAAAGAAGAGATCAGATGTGGTGTCTCCCTGTTGGCGTGGCCGCTTATGGCTAGACGGGCCCGAGGGTACATTTCTTGGGTTTGGAAGAATTGTGCTTTTGGAGCGCATTGAGGAACTGGGCTCGATTAGTAAAGCTGCACAGTCTATGGAAATGTCCTACAAGCATGCTTGGGATTTACTCGATTCCATGAATCGGCAGGCAAACGGTAAGCTGGTTGAAACCATGCGGGGAGGGAAGGCTGGTGGTGGAGCACGCTTGACAGAGGAAGGCAAGCAGGCTGTGAAACTCTTCTGGAAAATTCATGCAAAATTCCAGCGCTTTCTGGATAAGGAGACAAAGCAACTTAAAAGTTTAGTTGGAGAAGATGATAACTGGGTTTGATTCTCACCATTCAACCGGGGTAAAGAAAAAGACAAACCTGCCATCCTCGATATCAACTTTAAGTTGTGCTCCATGGTTCAGGCCGTAATGGATATACCCATCTTTTGGGCCATCACCCGATTTTTCAGTGGTATTGGGAGGTGACTCAAAATCCCGGTCTCGATCATACCAGGAAACGAGCATATACTCCTCAAAACGCTGTTCTGCCTGCTCCTTGGCAATTGCCATAGCCTCCTGGTAATCCTTGACCATGTTCTCAGGATGAAGTGAAACAACCTCTATGCCTGAAATATCCGGAGTAGCTACCGGGCTTATTGAACAACTCTCATCTGCCATTATTCACTCTCCTCATGGTTTCCTTGCAACAATGGCAATTTCCGGGGACTCGGGAGTAAAAGGTGCGCCCGCAACATTTGAGTAAACCTCTTCAATCTCAAAACCATTCTCTACAAATTCATCCTGCAAGGACTCTTTGCTGAAATACTGCAACCAATTGTATACGATGCGCTTTTTAGATTCCTCGATAATGGTGTATTTATCCAGGCTGACTTTCTCTTCATCGTATTTGAATGTATTCACAAAACAATAATAATCCTCTGGAGACCAAAACCCGTTTAATTGGTTCAATTCGTATGTCGCAGATTCTTCTTTCTGGTTAAAACTGTTCAAAGAATACACATCGAGCAACACAGCACCGCCGGGCTTTAAATGTGAGAAGAATTTTGACAGCATTATTTTCCTTTGTCCCGGACTCAAGGCACAAAAGTCACACATGATCATGGTGATCAGATCGAATCTATCTTCTGTGCCATAATCTAAATAATTTGCGTTGACATAATCAATCTTTAAACCCTTCTCTTCAGCAACTTTATTTGCGTGCCTGAGAGAGTTTACCGAAAAATCAATGCCGGTAACCCTTGCTCCTTGTTCTGCCAGCCTGGTGGTATAAAGGCCAGGACCACAACCAAAATCTGCTATTTCAGTTTTATCATCCACTTCAAAATGAGAGACAATCCAGTCCACAGAATGCTCAATAAACTCCTTGTTTCGAGAGGAAACATCAATGGATTCGTTTAAATGATATTCAAGCATTTGCTTTGACGTGTGCTCATGTGCCCACAAGTCGTCTGCAGTATAAAATTGAAAAGGTGCAGGGCGTGAATTGATATCATTCAGTTCTTTAAACATGGTTGACTCCTGTGCCTGACCAAGTGGCATGTAATTTGTTTCCTTGGCAATCAACCTCTGTAAAGCTGATCTGCATGTCTTAATGCGAATTCCAGACGATCCCGACCACCCATTCCATTTGATTCCGGCCACTGAT
>CAYUCH010000107.1:0-13535 GCA_964443295.1 uncultured Desulfobulbia bacterium
AGCGAAGCTAGGACTCACCAGCACAGCTGGTGGTTTAAGTTTGGATAATTAACGATCCATTAACTATTAGATTTGAACTAGACCTTATGACACAAGATAATTTGCTCCTTTTTACACAAAAACTGCAAAACTCCGTTACTCTCAATCTTTTTGATCATTCACGACTCACTGCCGGCGACCGGTGGTATGTTGAACTGAAATGCATTGCCATCGTCCCCATAACAGAAACACTCTGGCATGAGACTACAAATAAACTCGGACTTGCAGAAAAAAATATACCCATGATGGAAGAACTTACACATTCCATGAAGATGACCAGACATTTTGTGGATGAAAAAGAAAAGCCGGCTGTACAGCAAGAAATGATAGATCAGGTACATTCCACCATTACCTCCTATCTAGCCAAGCCATCCTTTCCGGAAAAATTACTACAGCTTGAACTCAATAATTTAGTGAAACAGGGATTGTTGCCAAGCAACGACCAGGAAACGGTAGATCAGGCTGATGACGAAGAGCCGGTAGATTTTTCTCATTGCTTCCGGGACTGATCCTACCACGGCCTCTAAACAGGGTGATCAATACAAAGCATGGATTCATCCAGACCGAAAAATGGTTCATCCGCCTCCTTCTGAAAAAACCAACCCAGTTGATGGCTGCAATTACTACAAAAGGCAAAATTCCATGCGAAACCGGCAAACCAAGTGAATTCGAGACGAGGCGAACCCTGCACAATGCACCCAGGAGCTTTCTGAAAGCAGAGAATTTCAAACACAATACCAGCTGGATTACAGAGAGTATGTTGATGCTTTTTGTTTATCTGAACAGCGTATTCTGCTGACGATATGGCATGCCGACAGTTTTTACATAAGATTACTTCATCGGATTTCTGGTAGAGAGCAAAGTCCTGCTGTGCATCTGTTTTACTCTTTGTCTGGTTTGGGGGTTCTTTACGCAACAAAACCGCGCCTGAATCCACTGCCCCATAACTCTGACATATTTCGGTCAAATGTCCCATCTGCACCTTCACTCACTGGCTGCAAATAACGCTCTGAGTGGTTCTTCCTTGGACTCTATTATTTCAACAAGACGAAATTGTCGTAGGGCCCTTTGAAGGTTTTGCTGTGGCGAATCCACCTTAAAGTAAACATTACCAGCAAGATGGTCGATAAAAAAGCGAAGGCCAAGTTCATAGGTGATCTGCAGTAATCCATCAAAAAATGAAGCTCGATCATTTTGTGAGATACACTCTGCTGCTTCACGATAATACCCAGCCATGATGGTCTCACAGAGTTTGAGGTCAAAGTCTACCTCAGCAGGTGTACTCTTTTCTTCACCAGCGGTGTTGCAACACGACCGTAGACAATCGCCAATGTCATGTTGAATGAGACCTGGACCGATTGTGTCTAAATCTACCATCCCGGTGGTTATATAGGTGTTGGGATCCACCATTATATTAGAGATCTTCGGGTCACCATGAATTGCTCGCAGGCCAATTTTCTTAGCACGGAGTGTCTTGTCGAGAAGACTGGCAATACCTTCTTTAGAATCAATGAGTTCATGGCAAAATTGTTCTTCCTCTGTGTATGGCCGGTTTATGTGAGAGTGTATTTTTTTGTACTTTTTGAGATAGATAACCGTATCATGAAAACCGGGAATGACAGGAGTGAGAGAACCGGGATCCAGATCATGTAAGAGCTCATGCATTTTCCCAAGGGCTCGACCCGCTTCAAATGCATGTGATTTTGTCTGGATGGTATTATAACTGACACAGTTTTCTAAAAAACTCATGGCCCGCCAGAATTCACCCTGATTATCTCGGAGGAAAAATTCGCCACTTATTGTACTGATTGGCTTTGGAATTTGCCAATGTACTTCGAGATTTCCTGTAGCTTGACGTTCTGTCAGATGGTTGTTCACTAACTGCATATTACGAACAATATTTTCCGGTCTGGAAAAAACCGCCTGGTTGATCCGCTGCAATATAAATTCAGCCGTATCGCCTTGTGGACAGCGGACTAAGAATGTGTCATTTATGTTGCCACTGCCAAATGACTTTATGGTCTTTAATTCTGAAGAACCGACAAATTGACCGGCTATATAATCTATCATCTCGTCAATGCTCATAGAGGATGATTATAGATAAACCAGGACACGAAAGCTATTATACAAATAAAAAAAGCGTTTGGATGACATGCATCCAAACGCTTTTTACTGCAAAATATATTTACTCAATCCAACTAGTAGACCTTGAGATACTCTTCCAATTCCCAATCGGTGACTGCCAAACGGAAGGCATCCCACTCTTTCTCTTTACTCTCCACGTATTTAGAGAAAATATGATCACCAAGGCAGGACTTGGCAATCTTATTTTTCTTGAGCTCATTCAGTGCTTCCTCGAGCGAAGCAGGCATATTCGCAATCTTGGCACGTTTTTTCTGCGCCTGAGTCATCTCGTAGATATTGACATCGGTGGATGCTGGTGGAGTCAGGTTATTTCTGATACCGTCAAGACCGGAATCAAGCATTAATGCCAAAGCGAGATATGGATTACAGGTTGGATCTGGACAACGAACCTCAACCCTGGTACCAACACCACGAGAGGCAGGAATTCGTACCAACGCGCTTCGGTTAGAAGCTGACCAGGCAACGTATACAGGAGCCTCATATCCAGGAACCAAACGCTTGTAAGAGTTTACCAGCGGATTGGTTATAGCGGAAAACCCACGGGCATTTTTCATGATACCGGCGATATATTGGTAAGCTGCTTTGGACAGTTGCAAAGGATCTTTCTTATCAAAAAAGGCATTGGAACCATTCAGTTTAAAGAGAGACTGATTGGTGTGCATACCAGAACCATTGATGCCAAAAACAGGTTTTGGCATGAATGTGGCATGAAGACCGTATTTCCTGGCAATGGTTTTAACAACCCATTTAAATGTGATGGTATTATCAGCTGCTTTAAGGGCGTCGGCATATTTAAAATTAACCTCATGCTGTCCTTCAGCAACCTCATGGTGAGAAGCTTCAATCTCAAACCCCATACCTTCCAGGGTCTCAATGATTTCACGGCGGCAGTCAATACCAACATCTTCTGGATCAACACTGAAGTAGCCGGCGGTGTCACTGGTGATGGTAGTTGGTCCGCCAAAATCATCCATCTCAAACAGAAAGAATTCAGCCTCAGTACCTACATTCATGGTATAGCCCATCTCTTTTGCTTCGGCGAGAACCCTTTTCAGGTTATTACGTGGGCAGCCTTCAAATGGTGTACCATCAGCCTTATATACATCACAGATGATACGAGCAGCAGCCACACCATCTTTATTTCGCCATGGTAATACGACAAAAGTGTCAAAATCTGGCTTCAGGTACATATCGGACTCATTGATCCGTACAAAACCGTCAATGGAAGAACCATCAAACATCATCTGTCCATCAAGAGCCTTTTCAATCTGGCTGCGTGGAATGGCGATGTTTTTCATAAATCCGTTGATGTCAACGAACTGCAGTCGAAAAAAATTGATGTTTTCCTTCTCTACAAGAGCCAGGATCTGTTTTCTAGTCATGGATGTATCCTCCTTAATTTGGTATCCCATGAAATTCTCGAGCAAAACAATGTGTTTTCCCCTAACTTTTTACTCTAATTCAAGTCCGGCGAGTACTGTCTGTTACTACTCTCAAGCTGCCGGGTGATTCTTTAAACAACTTCTCTGTCCGCTGCAAAAAGAAGACTTTTTCGTAGTTCTTCCTGCAGGGTTGCATCCATAATTTTCCCACCTAAATCATCTTGAACGTAAAAAACGTCAACTAACTGGTCGGCCTTGGTGGCAATTTTGGCACGATAAATGGCAAGATTAAAATCCGCCAAAGTGTGCGTTATGTCATAAAGCAATTTGGGCCGATCTTCGACAAAAACTTCAATAATTGTATAAAAATCCGACGAAGAATTGTCAATTTTCACCATACTTGCCGGTTTAATACCAATTTTTTTCCTTTTTTGCCTTGGAAAAGATTTTTTCATTAATCGGTGATCAAGCCCTAAACGATTGCCCAAGGCAAGATTCAAATCACTTGCTAAAGCCTGCCAGTTTTGATCTTCGTACTGCATTTCAGCCCAGGGAGAGACATCGATCACATCAACGGCTGTCCCGTCTGTCCAAGTGAAAACCTGAGCATTTAATACGCTGAGATTATGCAAGG
Source organism: uncultured Desulfobulbia bacterium (assembly GCA_964443295.1). Taxonomy (GTDB): domain Bacteria; phylum Desulfobacterota; class Desulfobulbia; order Desulfobulbales; family CG2-30-60-27; genus CAYUCH01. The sequence goes on from CAYUCH010000107.1 coordinate 4,201, forward strand.
ACATGGTGCCGCATATCTTTGCCAACAAGCCCGTCCTGTCTCTGGCCATAATTAACAGTGACCAGTGTCCATTTTTCGCTTCAGTGCGCACAACACAATTTTGTCCTGACAATTCATCTCGCAATTGAATATGCTCAACAATTTTTTCCGGTGTAAAACTCAACAGGTAGTCTTCCGGTATTACATCAACCCATTTAGCTTTCTCGTCATTCAATAAGTTGAGGAGTTTGGAGCGCATCCAATTTACATTTTGAATACGATCAGGATTAATAAGGTCGGAACGCTCTAAAAGATGAGAAATTTTCAAAAACAATTCCAACAGAAGCGCTTTTTTCCATTCTGTCCACACTGTAGGGCCAGTTGCTCTCGCATCGGCAATGGAAAGTAAGTACAACATGGTCAAACGATCCGGATCTTCAATGAGCCGTGCACACCGCAAAATAAATGTCTCATCCTCAAGGTCACGTCGCATGGCTGTGTCGGTAAGGAAAAGGTGATACCGAACAAGAAACGTGAGACATGATATCTCAGAATCCGAAAGCCCAAGACGTTTGCCAATTCCTTCTACCAATTCCGCACCGTATTGCGAATGATCTTTCCCCTGTCCTTTGCCTATGTCATGAAAAATGGCGGCCAGAAATAAAACATGAGGAGACGAAATTGACGTAAATCTCTCCCCTTCTTCCGACATCAAGCCATGCAATTCTGTAACCGTTTGTAACAAATGCCTGTCCACCGTGGAGATATGATAGACATCATGCTGCGCAAGGGATTGTACCGTAGTAAATTCAGGAATATAGGCAACTAAAACACCAGTTTCCAGGAATGCTGACAATACTTCGGCTGGATTTTTAGCTTCCATAAGGATGTCAATAAATCCCTTAGCCATTCTTCGAGATTGACGTTGTTTATCGTCAATCACTGCAATATTTTCATTTATTATCTTTCTAGTTCGAAAATGGAGCGGGAAACCAGTTTTAGCCATGTGCACAAATATGCGCATAATAAGTAACGGGCGTGCTTTAAGCTCATTATCATCAACAAAATGGAGGCGACCATCACGTACTTCAATGCCTGGTTCAAGCTCCTGATATTTCTTTTTACGCCAACTCTTTCCAATAACTTCATCTAAATGATCAAAGAACAAATCCGAGGTGACAGCAATGGTTTGTAAATGGTTGTATAAGTCCCCCATGAACTGTTCGACACCTAAAAGACCCTTGTTTTTCTTAAAGTCAAAGGCCTCTGCCATATCTTCCTGGTGTTCAAAAAACAGCTGATCATTTTTACGGCCGGAGATGTAATGCAAACGATTTCTGATCCGTGTGAGCTGATTACGGGCTGCTTCAAAATCCTCCCTTTCCTGCCTGTTGAACAGTCCTGCTTCTTCCATATCAGCAAAATCTTTAAAGCCGAAAACAACCTGCCCGGTCCACAATATTGCTTGAATATCCCGGAATCCTCCCCGGCTTTCTTTTATATGCGGTTCGAGAAGATAACCATGCATGCCAAACCTTCTATGACGTTCAATGCGATGCTCCTTCATCTCATTGATAAATTTAGAACGACGTCCTTCGACAAATTTCTTCTTAAATTTCTTTATTAAAGTGTCGAATAATTTCTCAGATCCGGCGAGAAAACGCGCATCAAGAAGTGCTACTTGAAAGAAAAAATCCCGTCCAGCATCAACAATACAATCTCTTACGGTTCGGACAGCATGTCCTACTTCGAGACCAGCATCCCATAGTGGATAAAACACCTTTTCCGTCATGGTGTCCAAATGCTTTGCAGCGCGAGGTGCATATATCAACATAAGATCGATGTCCGAATATGGAAAAAGCTCTTTACGTCCATATCCGCCCAAAGCAACGAGGGTCATGTCTTCTCCCAACTCATTTTGATCCAGAAAATTTTGAATTAAGAAAGAATCAACAAGCTGCGTGTGGCGTTCCAACAAGACCTGCCCACTTAATCCTTGACGCCACAATGCCTCTAAAGCGTCTCGTCCTGCTCGCAGCTCAGTTTTCACTCTAGATTGCCTCTTGCCCTTTCTCGCCTGTTCTTACACGAATCACTTCTTCAACCGGCAATACAAAAATCTTACCATCTCCAATCTTTCCGGTCATGGCGGCCTGCCTGATTGTCTCAACCACATTGTCAACTTCAGCAGCGTCAATAATGATTTCAAGTTTCATTTTTGGAATGAAATCGACAAAATATTCAGCACCTCGATATATTTCTTTATGCCCCCTTTGTCGGCCATAGCCCTTCACTTCTGACAAGGTCATCCCTTTAATTCCAATTTCATTGAGGGCATCTTTTACTTCGTCGAGCTTAAACGGCTTTATAATCGCCTCTATTTTTTTCATTCTTCGCTCCTTAATTAGGTTCAACGTTCAGGGTTCTGAGGTTCATGTTTTTTTTATTCAAGCCAAAAACCTTAATCCTGGAACCTGGAACTGCTAGTTATATGCTGTTTCACTATGCTCAGTAAGATCCAGACCACCCACTTCACTTTCAGCAGATACCCTGAGAGTGGAGATGGCATTAACTATTTTCAAAAGTACAAAGCTCACAACAAAAGCATAAATACCAACAACTGCAACACCAAACACCTGGGTACCGAGAAAAGCAGGATTACCCGCAAGTAATCCATCGGCACCACCAGGATTCACAGTGGTTGAAGCAAAAATTCCAAGACAGATGGTCCCTAAAACACCACCAACGCCGTGTATTCCAACAACATCAAGACTGTCGTCGTAGCCTAGTCGTGATTTCAGACTTACGGCAAAATAGCAACCGGCCCCAGCGAGCAAACCGATGATAATCGCGGAATTAGGAGAAATAAAACCAGCTGCCGGAGTAACGGTGGCAAGGCCAGCAATGGCTCCAGAAGCAGCTCCCAAAGTTGTGGGTTTGCCACAGTGAAAATATTCCACCAAGAGCCACGTTGCCAGTCCGGCCATACCGGCGAGATGTGTTGATACAAAGGCGGTTACAGCAATGCCGTCCGCCGAAAGTGCACTACCGGCATTAAATCCAAACCACCCAAACCATAAAAGTCCTGTACCGAGAAATGTCATAGGTAAATTATGGGGAATGAAATTCTCCTTACCAAATCCCTTGCGTGGACCAATGACAATAATCGCCGCCAAGGCTGCAGCGCCTGAGGTGAGATGAACTACTAATCCACCGGCAAAATCAAGCACACCTTTAGCACCAAGCCATCCACCTTGTCCCCACACCCAGTGACACACAGGGTTATAAACGAGAACAGTCCAAAGCAGACTAAACAGAAGAAAGGGCCAGAATCGAACCCGCTCTGCAAAAGCACCAGTGATGAGCGCTGGTGTAATTACAGCAAACATGCATTGGTAAATCATAAAAAGAAGCTGAGGGATTGTAGTTGCATATTGACCACTTGGATCAGTACTCACTCCTTGAAGTGCAAACCAGGAAAGGTCACCAATAATACCAAGCCCATTTACATCAGGACCAAACGCCATACTATAGCCAATATAAACCCACTCAACACTGACTACGGCTATCATCACAAAGCTCTGTAAAAGAGTACCAAGCACATTTTTACTGCGAACCATGCCGCCATAGAATAACGCCAAACCAGGTGTCATAAGTAACACCAAAGCAGCGGACACAAGAATAAAGGCGGTATCACCACCGGAAATCGTTGATGTTCCCATAAATCTATAAACTCCTCAGTCCCATTAACAATTAAAGATCTAGAAATATAAAAGTTCCAAAAAAAATTTAATGACACGTATCTACTCCAAAAACCGTGCCAAACCGAAAAGAAAAATACAACTAGCTGATTTAAAAGGATATTTAAAGAAATACTGGAAAGAACAGAGCAATAAGAAAAATACAAAAATGTAAGGCCACAAACGAAAAATTACATTTTTGTAAGACTTAACATTGAATTGTGTGGGAGTGTGTCGTAAATGATGCTGAGATGAATTCTAGTGATTTTACAGCAAGGTAAATTTTGAAAACCGTTATATTAAAAAAAAGGATCCTTCTCCAAGACCACCTCAATAACTGTGCAACATTAAAAAGAGGTCTTCTGACTATCGTGAAATTCTCCGATTATTTTTCCATTTACCTGTGGATTTTTCACCTTTTTTAGAAGTGTATGTTCCCTTACCCTTTATTGCATTATTAGAAAATTTACCCACATATTTTGAGCCGTCGGAAAAGGTGAATGTACCCTGGCCATGCATCTTTCCACTTACTATCTGGCCGGAATATTTAGCACCACTTTTGAAAGTAAAGGTACCAATACCCTGAATTTTATTGTCGGCAAATGCTCCGTCATATTTTTTAACAGAATCAACGACGTATTTTCCTTGACCGCTCATTAAACCATCAGTGAACTCTCCATCATAGCTCACGCCATTTGCATTTGAGTAAGTACCTTTGCCGTTCTTAAGATTTTTTTTCCAGTACCCTTCATATTTATCATTATTACCATTGACTTCAATGCCTGCACCGTCTCTCAGACCGGCACGATATTGCCCTGTGTAAGTAATGCCATTTCCGGAAAAATAAACACCTGCCCCGTGAGGGAGCCCCTTGACAAATTCTCCTTCATACTTGCCTTTCTTAGGTAATATCAAATTGCCCTTTCCATGAAATTTTCCTGCTTGAAAGTTCCCTGAATAAGAAGCGCCATCTCCGTACTTACATTCACCAGCACCACTTAGCTGGCCGGCGGCCCAATTACCACTACAGGCTGTGCCATCAGGAAAAATAAAAGTTCCCTTTCCATGTTTTTGCCCTACTTTCCACAGACCATCATATATTGACTTATCATTGTATTTTCTTACGCCTTTCCCATCTGCCAGGCCATTTTTAAAATTACCATCATGGGTATATTTACCAACCAAAGAAAGAACACCTTTGCCAGCAAATCTGCCCCCACTCCACTTTCCTGTATATTTTGATCCATCTTTACCAGTGAGGGTTCCTGTGCCGGATTTTTTACCGTTTTTAAAGACCCCTTCAAACTTAGTTCCATTCAGGTATGTTCTTATTCCCTTTCCATGCATCGAGCCTTCATTGAATTCGCCTTCATAGGTTGAGCCATTTTGAAAAGTAAACAGGCCTTTTCCATGTCTCTTTCCTCTATCCCACTCACCCACGTATTTGGTCCCGTTTCGATAGATTCTTTCTCCCTGCCCTTGATAGTATCCGCCATCAAATTCACCCTTATATGTGGACCCATCTCGGTTTTCTTTCACACCATATCCATCACGGCAATCTCCCTCTACACAACCGACAGCCATAGCTGGTAAAGCATTCAAACTTGTTCCAATCGCTATGCACATTCCCAAAGCAATTTTCAACATGGAAAAACCTCTTAAGTAAGGGATCATCAAACCGATATATCGACTACATTATAAATGGTTACAACCTCTTGTTATAGAACCGAATAATACGTGGAAATGCATGGCAAGGCAAGAAAAATCAATGCTGGAGATCTTGCAGGTCGTTTGACAAAAAAATATCAGCGATTCAAAAAAAAAGCCCGGGCAAAGCCCGGGCTTTTGACAGGTTATGCAATACAACTTAGAAGCGTGTATCTATGAGCACGTAGAAATTTCTGAGCTCAGTGTCAGATTCCATGGGAGCACCAAGATGTACTCCACTTCCAGTGTACTCATAATCAACCATTGTATATCCTGTTCTCAGGAATAGATGTTTCCCAAATGGTTGAATATAGTAGACATCGTACACAGTTCCGCGGGTGGCTAGCTTGTTATAAAGCTCAGAGCTACCCCATGTATAACTGAACCAGTATTTACTACCATGGTTGACCTCAAAACCAACCTTTGCCTTGTTCAGGAAATCAACTGGCAAGGTATAACGGGCACCAGCATAGAAGGCCCAACCGGTATGGGTGTCTGTACTACCCATTGCATTTCCATTTGCATCACGCGAAATTGAACCATCTTGCTCGCGTAATGGGTTGGTAAAGAGACCACCAAATGGAATTTCAAGATTCTGCCCAGTTCGTGGATCGGTAATAATTTCACCGTTCATAGGATTTTGAGCGGTCATTTCATATATTCTGCCATTGGGGCGAACTATATTTGCACCAAAAGAGGCAAATATATCAAGCCCGGATTTCATGAAATTTCCTGCCTGTACATGCAGTCCGAAAAGATCCATATCACCAAGTTCGACTTTATTCTCAAACATATCAGGGAAATCATTTCCGCGAACATAACTGAAAGACACCAAGCTTCGTGGAATGGCTGGAATCTCGGATTCCAGGAAGAAGCCATAAACATTCGTGTCATGCAAGTCTTGCCTAAAGTTATCAAGGAATACATTGTATTCATCGTTGGATTGAAAGCCCTTGGCATAATAAAAACGCAAACCAGAATTTTTCAAGCCGGTGTACCGCTCGAGTCCTAGAGTGGTTACAATACCGTCGGACTCACCATCAAAGATGAGGGCTGGATAGGTAGACTGCCGTTTTTTGTTTTCTTTAAATTCGTTACCTGGTCCCTCAGAAGATGGCTGACGGCCAAAGGTAATAGCCAATGGAAAGGGCAGATCCGGAATCCAGTCAACATAGGCACGATCCAGTTTGATTTCGGTTCCACCAGGAACATGGGCACGGTTGGCGTCGTTAGCAGCAAAGGGGCTGTCACTGGTGGCCCAATCTTTGTACACAGTCAAACGGCCTGAGAATTTCAGTCCCTTAGCAATAGAAGCACCAAGGTTCATTCGAAAACGGTTGGTCCAACTATTGTCGTTACTTTCATTCTTGAGCCTTGGAACAGGGAATCCGGCAGGAACATAGCTACCAGTACTGGCAGGATTGGGTGGCATAAGCGGATTACCCATTTGATCGACCAATTGTGCATCCGTGTAATTGCCGGCCATAGCCAGAATAGCAGGCATTTCTGCCATGAGCTCATTTGCCGTTGCTGTATCTCCCGCCATCATCGCTTCTTGAATTGCCCCACTCATCGCATCCATCCAGCCAAGAGTGGTCATATATCCGATTTGATCAGTCTGCCGCCAATAATCCTCAACCTTCCAGTTGTCCACTCGTGTTCTAAGCTCAACACCGAAGTTCAACCTATCAAGTAGAGTTTTGGTTTCTACCAGATCCAATGTATCGTAAATGGTGGATATATCTTGAGAAAGGGAATCAAGCCGTTCGGAAGAAGCGGTACTCGCGGCAGCAGGAGCAGGAGCGGTTATAGGCGCCCCACTTTGCTGGCCTTCAAGGGTGTCAATGCGTCTTTGCATTTCACCCATCTGATCGATAATTGTCCTATAATTTTCCTCAGGCATCACTACTACAGTCTGTTCTGCAGCAGCCACGCTATGAAAAATAAGGAATATACCCAATGTTAAAACAAATCGTTTCACTGTATTGCCTCCTCTATTTTGGAATCGCGGCCGCTTCGGGCTTGTCGCTATCAGCAGCATGGTCGACTAAGTAATCAATCACATTTTCAAGGTCATCAGATGTCATATGGTCTGATAATTCGACCCGATGACGTCCTCTCTTGAAAAACTTTTTCCACACCACCCCAGCTTTGTCCGCCGGATTCACTGGTGCCGCTTCGCCTCCCTTCTTATGGCAGCCACCGCATTTCATGAGGAATAAGGAGCTGTCGCCCGCAATAGCTGTAGTCGATAATAGGACTACAGCACTCGCAAGAATTCCTATCAACCTGTTTTTCACAAACTCACCCTCCTTTCTTGCTTCTCAAACTTCTCCATGAATCTTTTATAGCGCCGGTCAATCAACATTTTTTTCAACAATTTCCAATTGTAGGCAGTACGTTGAATGATCGGCGACTCCCCCTAATTTAGGCCAGTAGTTACCGGCCGGCGCCTGTCGGAATATGAAGGCCCCCCTTGGCAATCCGACTTAAACGCTCTTGGTCTAAATTAATAATGCATACCGAAAAATCCAGGTAATACAAAGGCGCTGCCATAATAAAGGCACCGGCCAGTCTTGCGTGTTGAAGTAGTTTTTGAAATGCATGAAGACATCGGAAAAACCAATGGTAATAAGAAATCACAGCGGCATATTTAAAGAAACAGCCGAAGATTTTTGTGGGCAAAGCATTGTCCAGTGTGTCCATGTTCAATGCCATTGGGCCATGAGCGCGGTTTTCTGTCATCATACAGGAACAAAATGCTTCTTTTGAAGGAAGCGAACCTTTCTTTAAGGGTCTACTCCTCCAGATTGTTGGTTATTAGGAAAAGACTTTACCACACCCTTATTAGCTAAGTCATCAAAAAAATTACCAAACCTCAATGATTATACAATCACTATATGTCTTTTCTTAAACAACAATCTGGACAAATGGCAAATGATCGGTTGGCCAACCTCTTCAAACTCTGCATTCCCATCTACTATTCAACTATCATGGTATTCTTAATAACAGCCTGAATCAAATATTTATCCTTTTATTTCAAGAGGTAAGCCACCTTCAGCAGGCATTCATATTATTTCCGACTATATATGGCGGTATTATCTCTTCATATGCAGTATTATCCCACAGGCTCACTCACAGGAATAAATTTATTCTAAAATATCAACTACTATAAACGTTATAATTACCAGTCTCCCAGCTATTCAATCGGATTGAGTAACGCGAGACAAATCAAATTTTTTTTTACATGGAGTAAACCAGTGCAACAACAAACAGAATGTAAACGGTGTGGAAAATGTTGTCAGAATGGCGGCCCCGCCCTTCACCAAGAGGATCTCAATCTTTTTTCAGAAAAAATTCTTACCCCTGATAACTGCATCACCATTAGAAAGAATGAATTGGTATCCAGCCCTTCTTCAAATTCACCTGTAAAAACGGATCAGGAACTTATCAAAATCAAAGGACAAGGCAATAGGTGGAATTGCCTCTTTTTCAATAACAACGATAATAACTGTACAATCTATATTTCACGGCCTATGGAATGTCGACTTTTCAAGTGTTGGGAGCCTGCAGAACTTCAAGCTGTTATTGGTAAAAATACATTGAGCAGAAAAGATCTGCTTGCTGATGATGACCCTGCATTGGAAAGTATTACGTTATTGGAAGAGCAATGCCCAATAGAACAACTTCATGCTCTCACCCCACTTCTTTCAGAGGAGAGCAACCGAGACGAAGCTATAAAAAAGCTTGAAATTCTGGCCAATAAAGACCTTCAAATACGCATGCAGGCCATCCAGCAGTTTTCCCTCAGTCAAAGCCAGGAGCTCTTCCTGTTCGGCCGTCCTTTTTTCTTACTCAGAGCTGGTCGGGAAAATTCGGACAGGTCGTTAAGTGAAAATGTTGTTCCAA
>CAYUCH010000108.1:0-13412 GCA_964443295.1 uncultured Desulfobulbia bacterium
ACATTCCACTTAAAGGAAGGTAGATCCTGTCCAAACAAACCAGGCCACCTCTGACCCCGATTACTTTATAGGTGCCGGCCTTATTCTCTTTAAAGGTGATGGTTATTACCTTGGCTTTAAGTTCTTTAGGCAAGATAGCCTTAAAGTATTCCTGGGAGGCAAGATTGATGAGCACCGGATTTTTATAATCTGCAAACTGTTGGTTTAGGCACTGGGTTATTCTGTTGCCCCAGAATTCGTAGAGATTTTTACCCCGGTCGTTTTTATATTTGGTTCCCATTTCCAGACGATAGGGTTGGATCAGGTCAAGGGGGCGCAAGATTCCGTAGAGACCGGAAAGGATACGTAAATGCCGTTGGGCAAATGCAAAGTCATCATCAGTATAGTGGTCCACATCGATGCCGTTAAAAACGTCACCTTTAAAAGCGAGAAGGGCCTGCCTGGCATTGTCTAGACTGAAGGGCGTATGAAAATCCTGAAAACGCCTGGCAGTGATGTCGGCCAGTTTATCACTGACTTTCATTAATTGGGCAATCTCGTCGGAAGTATGCGTTTTCAATCCTTCAACAAGCAGTTTGCTCTGATCCAGTAGTTCGGGCTGTGAAAAATGAGGGTACCCCCTACAGGAGAAATCTTGGGTTTTAGACGGAGAGATAACGATCAGCATGCACATTTCTCTTTTTGGGAAGGTGGCTAGGATTTCTTGTTTAACACAGGAATTTCTTTGCCCGAGACAATAAAATTTGTTTTACACACCAGACCTGTGGCGCGGCAGACGTGATCGGCATAGCCCGCCCCTGCCTCGGCAAAAAGGTTGTAAGCTGCTGTGGCTCCGGCCTCTTCAAGTTGCAGGCGGTGGTCCTCAAAATGGGCTGTGGCAGTAACCGGACCTTCAAACCCCGCATTTTTGATCTCCTGCAGGGCCAGAAGATTAGCCTGGTGTTTGGACATGGTCAACATGATGAGTTTAATTTTTTCCAGGTTGATCTTGTGCCAAAAATCATAATCCGTCGCATCACCCCAGATCACCCTGCGGCCGGCATGCATGTGCTCTTTTACAACCTTCCTGTTCCTGTCAACAGCCAGAACCTTTTCTTCGATCCTTTCCCGAGTGGTGTCATAGGCCATAGTACCGAATGGCCCCATGCCAAAAATGAGGATTTCCGCCTTGCCGAGGTTAATTTTGAAATCATCGGGATGTGTAGTTTTAGTTTCAAAACGATGAAAGAAATGAGCAAAGCGGTCGTAGAGTGCGTTTGCCTTGGTGTTGAGGGGGGCAGCAAAAAGAAAAGAAAAAGTCAGGGCCAAGGCCGCGGTGATCAACCATTCCGGTCCGAGCCAGCCTTTTTTCGTGGCGATGGCTGCAACAAGCAAGCCGAACTCTGAATAATTACTTAAAGTCAAAGCGGATAAAAAGCTGGTCCGGGCGCGGAGATGAAAGCGAGTCAGTACCAGGAAATATATAAACGATTTTATTGGCAGCACTGCAAGCAAGGCCAATGCGTAAAATACATGCTCGATCTGGGGTAGACCGGTAAGTCCTATCTGGAAAAAGAAACCAACCAGAAAAAGATCTTTAAAGCTATACAGCGAGTGAGACAACTCATTGGAGCGATCATGGGACCCGACAAGTATACCTGCAATCAATGCACCCAAATCAGGCTTCAGCCCTACCATGGAAAAGCTGGTGGTACCCACAACCAAAGCAATGAAAAAGCCGGAAAGAGGTAATAACTCACCATGGCCTATATGATTGATGATATATAATAAAATCGGCCGCAGGGCCAACAACACAACGGGTAATGCCAGGACCCAGAGAGAGGGTATTTCTCCCTTTGACAGGGTAAGAAAAAAGACAGCCATCAGATCCTGCATGATGAGGATGCTGATGGATATCCGGCCGTGCATGGCGTTCATCTCGCCCTTTCCCTCAAGTACTTTTACAGCAAAAACTGTACTGGAAAAACTCAAGGCAAAGCCTATTAAAGCAGCTTGCACAGCATCGAGGCCGGCCAGTTGCGCTAGTCCAAATGCACCCCCACCAATTACAAGGGAGGAAAGAAAAAAGATGGTTGCCAGAGCATGGATGGTCGCCCCGCCCCAGACCTCGGCCTTTGCCAGCCCCTTGAGATCGAGCTTGAGACCAATGGTAAAAAGCAAGAGGATGATACCCAGGTCGGCAATCTTTTCAAGGGCAAGCGAGCCATCGGTCAGGCCCAGGAAATTCATCAAAAATCCTGAAAGCAAAAAACCTAACATCGGTGGCAGGTTTAAACGCTTGAAGGCAAAACCGAGCAAAAATGCGCTTCCCACCCACATACTATTGATAAAGGTCGCTGTTTCGAAAAATTCCATGGCAATTCAGTATTGGCTATTCTTTAATTTATGTAGTGAAAGCAGGAAATTTTATCAAATCCGGTCACACAGATATTGGATTATGTGACAATAACCTCAGGTGGTTCAATAAGCAAATTTTTACCACCTGCAACACTACTATTCATACTCTCCATTTTTGTCAAAGATGGATGTCGATTTTCCTCCGAGTAACTGGACAGACAAACCGCAAAGAAACAGCAGTGAGTTGCAGGCCTCGGGGATCTTTATTGCCGGTGCCGTATCGAGGATCACCCATGATGGGATGGCCGAGGATTTCAAGATGGCGGCGGATCTGGTGGAGGCGGCCGGTGTGGATGGTGACCTGAAGAATGGAGCTGTTAGCGTCCTCATTTGCCGAAATGACTCGATATTCGCTTTTGGCTGGCTTGCCATCCAGAGGTTTTTCAATAATTCCTTTCTCTGTTTCTGGAACACCAAGCACTTCAGCCTGGTATATTTTTTTGATGTCCCCTGTCTGGAATAGTTTGGAAAAGAGAGAGGCTGCCTTTTTTGAATGGGCAATAAGCAGTAGACCACGGGCCTCGCGATCCAGGCGGTGGACCAGAAAAACAGGACGTCGTGGATGAAAATGGATTTCCACCTGCCGGAGGAGGCTACAATGGTCACCGAATTCATTACCCTGAGAGAGAACGCCTGCCGGTTTATTCCAGATACTATAATCATCAAAATCTTTTACCAGGTTGGCCTGGGATGGTTTGATGGTAAGTAGGGCTTCATCATAGGCCAGGGAAAGTGTAGTTCCCAATTTGAGCTTGGCTGAAGCCTTTCGGAGTCTCCGGCTTTTTCCTTTGTTGGGTTTGAGAAGCACCGCCCCTTTTGCCATGGCATCTTTAATTTTGGTCTTGGACAGACCGGATTTTTCCACCAGAAAATCAGCGGCACACGGACCATTGTCAATATTGACAGTACAGGTGATGGAAAGTTGGGTATTGGAAACTGACATATAAGCTCTCATCCCAAAATACATGGATTAAGACGTCAGCATACACGAGAAAAGGGTAAAAGTCAGGCATGGGGCATTTCATACGATGTTGTGCATGTTGACAATCTTCTTTCCCTGGCGTAGGGTATTTCCCCTTATTAAAGGGATATAAACATAAATTCAGAGAGTGATGCTGTGACAAAAACACCAACAACAAAAGCGGAAAAAGTAATGACCGGTCTCTATGCCATTTTTGGCGTGGTTGACAATACGGTGGCCGAGCTTCAGAAAAAGTATGCTGAAGAGGTCAAATGCGCTAGAGGATGTGCTGACTGCTGTTCGGCGGTCTTTGATGTGTCCTTTGTGGAGGCGGCGAATATACAGCGGCATTTCATGGGTCTTACGGGAGAGGAGCAGGCGGTCATCCTTGCCAGGGCGGAAGAGGCTCGGGAGACATGGAATGCCTTGACTGCCGGTGAAGAAGATCCGGCTAAGGCCCGTATTCGCTGTCCGTTGTTAAATGATGAGAATCTCTGTTCCTGTTATGAATCGCGGCCAGTGAACTGTCGAACCTATGGAGTCCCAACAGCCATTAAGGGTGCAGCCCATGTCTGCGGGATTTCCAATTTTGACAAAGGAAAAACTTACCCCACCATCCAATTGGATCAGCTACAGATCGGTTTGTATGAATTATCCTGCGAACTAGCAGGGGAAGAATTAGGGCGGCAACGCTTCCCCATAGCCATAGTTCTATTGAACCCAGCCCCCTTTTCTGTGCTGTAAATTTTCTTTAGGGGTGATATTGGCTGGTTAATCTAGAGTGTTTATTTGTCTTTTTTCTTGAATCGTTCTTTTAGACGAGAGCGAATTTTTTCAGAAAGCAGGCAGAAAAAAACAGCCAGTCCAGCCAGAGTGAGTATGGGGCCGGTGATGAGTCCGGGAAGATAAATGGCAGGTTTTCGATTGAAATCCAGGTCGAGCATGGAGATGGCTGGCCTGTCGGGATCATAATATATTGCGACCCAGGTATCTGGGCCGGCATTCTGGAATAATGCTCTTGAGACTCTGGAGCGGGCAGTATGGCTTTGTTCAAGTTGGTAGCGATACAGAACAGTATAGTCCATGCCAAATGTGCTGAGCACACCCCGTTTACTTATGACAACACCAGTGATCTTCTCACCATGAGAGGTCAGTGTCTGTAATGTGGTGAGGTGGTGAAATGCCTGGGAGGTGAGGCGCCAGCCGGATCCCAGCAAAACACCAACAGCTACCAGGGTGAAGATAATAAGCTTCAGATTGATATGAGGCCGAACCGGTTTTGGTGGGGGCAAACCCTCATAAGCATCAGGTCTACGGGGTGTTTTCTGACAATCCATGGGCTTCCTAAAGAGACTCACAGCCCTCACCGGGGCCTGATTAAATCAACAAGTTACGTGCGTAATTCCTGGTGTAATCGGACTGATCAATCATTATAATCGAGCAGGGTATAAATACGATTACGTCAATCCATATTGGATTCAGGGTTCAAGCAGGATTTAATATGATAACCCGAAGCCTGGAATTTTGATAATTTTATTAAGGAGAAAATTATGACCAGTTTTTTTAATAATGCTGAAATAGTCTGGGGTGATCATCCGAAGTTTTCCAATGTGCGGCTTGCTTTGCTGGTATCCGGCAAACAGGCGCCGGAAATGAGTGTCTGCATGCTGGATATTGCAGCAGGTACGGATATCCCCATTCATACCCACGATCCCCAGACTGACTCTATCTTCATCCTTCAAGGACAGGGTGAGGCTTATGTTAACGGGGGCTGGAAGCCCATCGCAGCAGGAGATTATATCTTTGTTCCTGCTTTAGAAGAGCACGGCATCAGAAATACCAGCGATGATTCTCTTGTTTTGTTTGTCCATCACTCCCCACCGCTTCTCTAAATAAGAAAAGCCGGATGTGTTTACCTAGGGCTCCTGGCTGACCACATCCGGCTTTTTACCTCTGCCTTTTTATTCTATATGTTTTGGATACACTCTATCCGGGTCTGCAAAATATTCCTTTGTAAGTCGTATGACCACCGGGCTCAAGAATATGAGTCCGATAAGGTTTGGCCAGGCCATCATAGCGTTGAAAATGTCTGATATTGTCCAGACGGTGTTGAGTTCTATGGTGGCACCCACCGGAAGCAAGATACAGTAAAGGAGGCGGTAAGGTGTGATCATCTTTGGTCCAAAGATATATTCCACCGATCGGTCACCATAATAGGACCAGCTTACCGCAGTGGAAAAGGCAAAGACTATAAGACCAATGGCGACGATGTATCCGCCGGGTCCGGGTAGGCCGGTGTTGAAGGCAAATGCGGTGAGCTTCGCGCCGGTGAGACATTGCTGGGAAGCTTCGTCCATGCAGCCATAGGCTCCTGTGAGAACGATAACCAGACCGGTCATGGTGCAGATGACGATTGTATCGATAAAAGGACCCAGCATGGCAACCAGGCCTTCGCGGACTGGTTCGTCGGTACGGGCTGCGCCATGTGCTATGGGGGCGCTGCCGAGGCCCGCTTCGTTGGAAAAAACGCCGCGTGCTACACCCATACGGATTGCCTGGGCTACGGTTGAACCGAGAAAACCACCTACAGCAGCAGAACCGGTAAAGGCGTCGTGGAAGATAAGGGCAAAGGCGCCGGGAACTCCGTCAATGTTCATGACAATGACCCAGAGGGCGCCGGCGATATAGAAGACGCTCATGAATGGTACAAGCCGGCTCGCCACCTGGCCAATACGTTTGATACCACCAACGATGACCAAAAAGACGAGACCACCAATAACAAGGCCGGTAACGATTTTTGGAATGGAAAAATACTCCTCCATGGGGCCGGCCACCGAGTTGGCCTGCACCATGTTGCCGATGCCAAAAGAAGCGACAGCAGCGAAGAGGGCGAACAGCCATCCCAGCCACTTTTGTCCCAGGCCTTTTTCTAAATAGTACATTGGACCAGCACTCACCGTGCCGTCTTCATGGATATCACGAAAATTGAGGGCCAGGAGGCATTCTGCGTATTTCAGGGCCATACCGAATATGGCGGTGATCCACATCCAGAAGATGGCTCCTGGGCCACCTACGGCCACGGCTGTGCCGACTCCGGCTATGTTACCTGTACCAATGGTGGCGGAAAGAGCCGCGCTCAATGCCTGGAAATGGGTAATTTCCCCTTTGTCATCAGGGGTTATCAAACTTTCCGGAAATCAGTTTCCAGGCATAGCCGAATTTGCGGACTTGGATGCCGGCCACCAGGGCAGTTATTAAAATCCCGGTACCCACCAGCAGGATAATGGTAACCGGCCCCCAGACCAATGAGCTGATACTGCTGAGTAATTCTTCCATTTGTTCTCCCTATTTACGTTGTGGCGTTATGGATTTTTGCAATACTCCTTTACTTCAGTGGCTGATTTGCTCAAACACTGCATTAAGGCTTTTTCTTCCGCAGGAGTCGTTGTTGACCCGCGGATTCTCATGCTTTTAAGGCTCTTCTTCCATTTACGCTTGCTTTTCTTGCCCAATTTTTGGCAAATTCGGCTGGCATAATGGCAATCAATACATTTGGCTTTAATAATTTCCACGCATTGTTGTGAGGCGAGTGATGATGGTGGTGCACAGGTAACAGCAAAGAGAAACAGAAGAACGAGGGAGAGAATGGAATATTTCATGTTTTTCCCGTTACAGTTTTTTTCTTTCTTGATGAGCCTCTTCCGGGCTGGCCAGTTGATAAATTCGGACTTTTCTGCTCCGTGGAAATTCTATCTTAATAATTGATTTCAGCAGCTTAGCAAGGTTTTTTAACGGAATCTGCCATTCTTCTTCACGGTATCCTCGTTCAATAACCTTTAAATCCGTTGATGTGCGGATCAGGGTGACCCCCCGGTTTCTCTTGTAGGAGAGGATTTCAATGCCCTGTCCAGGCTCCATTTGCTCCGCTTGTCTGATAATCCGCTGCATGGCCGATTGGATATTGATGAGTGCCATTTCATTGTGGTGGTTAAATTAGAACGTAAACCTATTTAGAGACTCTATATGTATTACTCTACCCTTTGCCAGAGGGCAAGAGATGGCAAAATGAACATGAGAAAATAAATTAAAAAGAGGGGAAAAAACTTTTCACAAAGTGACACATTGTGGTACTATGTAGGTAGGGAGAATTATGGCTGAAACAATGGACTGGATGTTACTCGGTCTGTTACCCCTTCATTTTTTTCGGCAAACGGGTATGATGCCCACCGTTGGCATGGTAAAACGCCAGTGAAATACGGTACAGCATCATTATTCAATCTCACTGAGGAGATGACTTATGTCGGAAAAGAAGGAAGCCGGCCCTGAGTTTGAAAGCAGACTGCTACCCATCTTGAGGGAAGCGGTGGAAGTAGTAAAAATGCTCTTTTTCAAAAAAACAAAGGATACCCTGGTTGCCAAGTGTCCTGAACGGGAATCACAAGAACTGGGCAAGGTTGCCGGTGCGGTGGTCAATGAAGTATTTGGGATTGCGAATCCCGACCCGGTTTTCAGTGCTTTCCGCGAGGCGAACAAGGCAGTGATCTGTGAAACCGTGTCAATGGTTCCCGATTTCATTGAGGAGCTGCAAATACCGCTGAGTGATGCTTTGAGGGTAAGTGTAATTTGTGATTTCCAGGAAGACAACCTGGACAATTCAGTCATACTTTCCAAGGCACAAGAGCAGGGTATTTTACTTGTTGAGCGGGATCTGCCCATGCCCAATAGTTTTCTGGACATGGTACGCAGGCTGGGTAAGGCATATGGTTTGATCCTACCACCAGTACCCGGAGAAAGCCCGCAGGGGGATTGAAAAAGAGGTTTTCAAGACAATTACGCGTGAAGCGCGTTGAAATAATAAAGAATAGAAGTGGGATGAAGAGGCCCACGGTTTTTATTTATTTCGGCCAAACCGGCAGGAGGTGGATCATGCTGAGTCTTGAACAACTTAAATCAAATCGGCAATTAGTAAACAGTATAGATTGGGCGATGACTCCGGAAAAGGCGGTGGAAATGTTCCTTGAGTGGGGAACAGGTTGGATTCGCGGCAATGATTTTGTCAGTAGCTCTGATGATGAGGCGGTTTACTTTGTCCTTTTTGACTGGGAAGACCATCCAACCCAGGTAACCCTGATCAGACGAACCTGCGAGGGCGCTGAGGAATTGGCCAAGATAGAGGTCCCAAAAGAGTTATTTGATGCAGCATGTCATGAAGATGGTTTTCGGCCCTGGGGCTCGGTGCATCCTCCTAATCTTGCTTTGAAAGAATGGCTCTGCAGTCTTGTTGACGGGCCACCGTTAGATTATCGGACTGCTGCATAGTAATACATGGCCGTCGTGGATGCCTCCTTCCGGCACAATGCCTAGGAAATGATTATCATTTAATTGAAGGGCAAGGCACGTCGGCGGCCATATCATCAGAATTCCGGGCAGGTTTAAAGCGTATCCGTTGAAGGCGGGTACATTCTCCCCCACTCCTCTTCAGCTGTGACCTGCCCGGTCTGTTTGTCCCCATATTAGGTTAGTCATCCACCAGATATTCTTTCAGTTTTTCCATCAGACTATCCGGCAATTCTTCATTTCTGAGAAAAGCATCAGCCTCTTCGCCGGTGATCTGCTCTTTTATTTCAATGGGCAATGATCTTAAAATGGCCATACGCTCCGGGTCAACTTGGGGTTTATTCTCAGTCATCAGCGATAACCTCCAGGGGATATATTTTTTTTAGCACTTGGCGTTCATCATGGTAATTCAAGCGTTGCAAGGCATCTACGGGGGTAAGCCACTCCATGTCGGACACTTCTTGAGAGCTATTAAACTTGTTTTCAGTTTCAAGCTTCATGTGCCAGTACAGAACTACTTTGGGAAGTGAACCATGGAAATAATGGGTGACTCCGGCAAAACGTATAATTCGTGCCATGCAACACGTTTCTTCCAATACTTCCCGTATAGCAGTTTCCTGTAAAGTTTCTCCGGAATCTTGTTTCCCTTTGGGTAAACTCCATTCATCTCCATAGAGATGCCGGTGGATCACGGCAATCAATGGACCTTCATCTGTTTGCTTCTCCACTATGCCTCCGGCCGCCATTATGAGTGCAGCCGGATCGATTTGCTCGGTCATTCTTTTTTCCTTTTGTGTCAGCCCCAAATGCCCTGTTTCTATGTAAATCCACCCTATGTCGGGTCCTGAATAGGGTGATATCGGGACCATATCTCCCGATGTCCTCTAGGATTTTAACGTCCTTTGCTCGATAGTGAAAGCAAAGAAAGCAATTACACACACGAGCAGAGGAGGTGGGTCATGATACGGAAAATAATCTTCACAGTTTTGGTAATTCTGCTGGGGGTCTCAGGACAACCTGTTTGGGCCGGTTCCAATGGGGCTGATGGATTTGTCGGCGGTGCCATCGGTGGTGCCTTGTTGGGCCAGGCAATTGGCCGTGATACAGAAGCAACCTTGGTGGGAACTGCAGTTGGCGGCATGCTTGGTTACATCATTGGCAATGAACATGACAAAATGGGATCTGCCCGCCATACGGTACGCCACAGAAGAGTTCGGGAAAGACCACGCTATCGTGTTCCGGAGCCTGTCTGTCGGGAAGCTGAGGTAATGGCCTATGTGGACGGTCATCCGGAAAGAATATGGACCACTGTATGCCAGGAGAATGGCGAATGGGTGATCGCTGAAGATATGTCCAGTTGGGAGCGGACGAGTATTTCCAATCCGGGTTGGCGACATCGTCCGCCACGATGGGAGCGGCACCGTCATCCACGACGAGATTGGTGTCACCGCAATTGCGATAGAAGGCATAGACGGCATCACCGGGATTGTAACAGTCACAGAGGAAGACACCATCGTCATCCCCATGGCAGCATCAGTGTGGAAGTGCGAGCGCCGATTTTCTAGCTCGGAAAACCGAGTGAATAAGTTTCAGAATACCAATGAAGGTATGTTGTAAAAAGGAGGTTGTTATGAAGAGGCGGATTCTACTGGTATGTGGCTTGTTGGCCATCAGTCTTGGCATTGGAACAGTAACAATGGCCGGTAATGAAGGAGCAAAAGCACCGGATGGTACTATTGTCATTGACGGGAAAAAGCCGGTGAAATTTGATCACCAAAAGCATCTTGGCCTGGGTATAGATTGTGCTACCTGTCACCATGATGGTGAGCATAAAGGCCTGGATGCCGCTGCCCTGGCTGGCAAAAGTGCAGAGGAACTTCAATGCCGTTCCTGCCATAATAAGAGTTTTGCCAAAAAGAAACTACAAAAGCCGAAGGCTGTGTACCATACCCGATGTCGATCATGCCATAAAGCCGGAGTTGAAGGAAAAAAAGGACCAACCAAATGCGCTGGCTGCCATGGGAAAAAGGCTAAGAAGGCGAAACAGATTGAGGGGTGTTAGTCTATCGTTGTTGGATAGCTGACTCCATGCGCTCCAGGGCTAGATTCAGCTGATCCCGGCTGCAACCGAAATTAAGACGAACAAAACCCGGATCGCCGAATTCTCGGCCATCGGAAAGACCAACCCCGGCTGCTTCGAAAAAGCGGCTGGGGTTTTCCAATTCAAGCCCTCGGGTGTCGATCCAGGCCAGATAGGTTGCTTCGACATGGCCCATGGATAGACCGGGAATTTTTTCAATGCGCTGCTCTAAAAGATCACGGTTTTCTCGAAGATAATCCAATAGGGCGTCATGCCAGTCGGTGGAATCTTTATATGCGGCCAGGGCTGCAGTGAAGGCTAGAACATTGACATGGGGGACAATACCGGCCATGGCTCGTTGGAATTGCTTTCGGAGTTGAGGATCGGAAATAATTGCAAATGAGGCGCCAAGACCGGGGATGTTATAAGTCTTGCTGGGGGCCATCAGGGTGATGGTGCGGGTCGCAGTTTCCGCATCCAGAGTTGCAGTGGGGATATGGTTTTTTCCCTTGTCCAGAATCAAACCGCAGTGGATTTCATCGGAGCAGAGCACCAGGTCATGTTGCTTGACAAATGCAGCCACATCTTCCAGCTCCCGTCGGCTGTATACCCGGCCGGTGGGATTATGGGGGCTGCAGAAGAGCAGCATCTTTGTATCCGAGGTGACGGCCTTGTCCAGGGCATCAAAGTCCATCTGCCAATTATGGTCATTTCCCTTCAACGGTGCAGTTATCAATGTTCGATTGGATTCATCCGGAGCGGTGAGGAAGGGTGGATAAATGGGGGTGGTGGTGAGAATGCCGTCACCCGTGTTACCCAAAGTGCGGCAGGCCACATTGATACCGCAAACCAGGCCCGGTAACCAGACAATCCAGCTGGGCTTGATCTGCCACTGATAATCCCGGGCCAGCATATCAACCACTGTTTCCACGAGCTTTGTCGGGGGCAGGGTATAACCAAACACACCATGGTCCACTCTTTCATGCAGGGCAGCAAGAACAGCGGGTGGAGACTGAAAATCCATATCTGCCACCCACATGGGCAGGATGTCAGTACCTCGGTATTTATCCCACTTGAAACTAGAGGTGTTGCGGCGGTCGATTATGCGGTCGAAATCGTAGAGGCTCAAAGGGTATTTCCTTTATTGAGGTAGATTTTTTATGGTACGATTCCAGATAGCTTTCCACGTGACTATTATGAATAGAAGTGCAGAAAAGTCACGACTATTGTGCAGTTTGGTTCAGAATGGTCGGAGTCTTTTTGTATAACAGTTTCGACTATTCGGCAATGGTTTGCGCAAAAGTCTTGACTTTTCTGCAAAATCATGCACAATAGTCGCATGGATCGGGCACAGCTGAATTTGATTGAAAAAGACCTGAAGCGGAAGATGGTATTTCTTACCGGCCCCCGTCAGGTCGGAAAAACCCATCTTTCCCTTGCGTTGCTTAAGCAATTTTCCAAGGGAGTCTATCTTAATTATGATAACCTGGAAGATCGGGCGATAATCGAAAAATCGGCCTGGCTGCCCAATACCGAACTATTGGTGTTGGACGAACTGCACAAGATGCGGGAATGGAAGAATTACCTGAAAGGAGTCTTTGATACCAAGCCGCCGCATCTTAAGATCCTAGTGACCGGCAGCGCCCGACTGGATACCTCCCGTAACAGTGGCGATTCCCTGGCCGGTCGTTATTTCCGCCATCGATTGAATCCGCTCTCTGTGGCCGAAATTTTCGATGCCAACGATGCCACCATTGACGCCCTTATGAGCCGTGGTGGTTTTCCTGAGCCATACTTGTCCGAAACCGAGCAGGATGCCGACCGCTGGCGACTCCAATATGCCGACGGCCTTATTCGTACCGATGTTCTTGACTTTGAGCGCATCCACGATTTTCGGGCCATGCAGCTTGTTTTGGAGTTGCTGCGCCGCCGGATCGGCTCACCGGTATCAATCGCCTCGTTGGCCAGGGATGTAAGCTGTGCTCCCAATACCATCAGAAAATATCTGGAAATTCTTGAGGCACTCTTTGTCATTTTTCGGGTCAGTCCCTTTCATAGAAATATTGCCCGTTCGTTGCTCAAAGAGCCAAAGATTTATTTTTACGATACCGGCATGGTCAAGGGGGACGAGGGCAGCCGTTTTGAAAATCTGATGGCTGTAAGTCTGTTGAAGCATGTTAACGCCATTGAGGATTACGATGGCAAGCGTGCAACTTTGCATTACCTGCGCACCAAAGAAAAAAAAGAGGTTGATTTTGCAGTGGTCATTGAGGATCTAACTCCCACCATTATCGAAGCCAAGTATAGCGAAACTAAGGTGTCGCGACCTCTTTGTTATTTTCATAAGAAATACGATTTGCCGGCGATTCAGGTGGTGCGCCACCTGCGACAGGAATATATGGCCGGTGAGATTCAAGTACGTCGGGCGTTTAATTTTCTGAAAGAGTTGCGAATGTGAGGATATTGTAAATAGAGTTGCAACCAGGGTCGAACCTTCATTATTTCAATTCTGGCGTAACCACTTAACAACCTTTGGAAATAGCTTCACGTTGAAAAAGGCATTGGGTTTGTTACGTACAGCAAGAACTGAACCGCTACGCGGATTTGTACAAGACCGAACCCACTTGAAGTTCACCC
>CAYUCH010000109.1:0-13184 GCA_964443295.1 uncultured Desulfobulbia bacterium
CTATACCGGGGCCACCGCCAAATGAAATGTGCGAAAGATTGTTGACACTATCCTCCTGAGTTGTTGCTATACAGTTTGTAATAGGTAACATCTGCTGAAACCACATCAGATGACCACACATGAATATATAATGGCTCATTAAGAGCAAAGTAATTGTCACTGGCCGTGGGATCACTGAAATCAGCTGTGTGACTCAGATTCACCCCTTCAGCATTTGGAGTAAAGAGGTCCAATGGAGCAGAATCACTACTATCGGCAATACCATCATGGTCAGTGTCGGGATGCAGGGGATCGGTACCTATCACATCTTCTGCAGTATTGCTTAGCCAGTCGCCATCCATATCATCGTCACAGACATCACCAAGGCCATCTTCATCGGTATCGATTTGATCAGGATTTGAGACATCAGGACAATTGTCAGTGGAATCACCAACATTATCGCCATCGGAATCAAGGATGAAATGCTCAGTACTAACAGCAGTGTCTATGTCTGTAACTACCGTAATAGGTCCATCTGTTGCGTCTACGGGGATTTCCACAATGAGAATTTTTTTGGACGGCAAGATAATCTCCGCCTCTACTCCTCCATGGAAATAGACACCCTGCAGGTTATTGGCTAAATAATCACCTTGGATATAAAAGTACTGCCCAACAGTTCCACTAGTATCTTGATCTAAAGAACGTATACTGCTAATAACTGGGGCCTCACAGACATCACCCACTCCATCGCCATCCGTATCAAATTGATCAGGATTATAATTATCCGGGCAATTATCAACCGTATCAAGGGCACCGTCGCCATCCACATCCCATGGATTATATACATAGGCGCCAATTTCCCAGCCTGATCCGTACATGATTTGAGGAACAATATACAATTCATGAGGCCACTTGGAAGTGGAGAGCAAAGCAAAAGAATTATCATCTCCAAGAGTATTATCAGCTTTATTAATCGCCTCACTTCCCTCTGCGACAAAAAACAAACCGCTTTCAGCATCTATAAACAGAGGGTCAGCAGGATCTGGTGAACTAGAATCTCGGTCTTCGGCCTTATAGGCTGCGAAATCAGAGTATAGTGTGGAACCCCAGTGCCAAAGCTCTGTATAATTTTTTCCATAATAAAGATTATAGTCTAATACCGTCGTACCCTCATAAAATGGCGTGACAACAATACAAGGGGAGTTATTGGTATAGAAAATGTTGTTTTTTAATATTGTTCCACTTGACGATACCATGAAAAAACCAGCATGCTCGTCAGTTTCGTCATCATCAAAAAAGACATTGTTGTAAATTCTAAGATATTTATCGTACTGCGGACTCGGTGCGTTATGTTGTAAATATATTTCATGACCGACATTGTTATAAACAAGGTTGGTGGCAATTATGCCCGCTGCTTCATCATCTTGGATGCTGATACCGCGCGGATATGGATCATAATAATTACTATCATAATCCTGCCCGAATATAAGGATTCCGGCTGCAGGTAAATGACATTTAGTAGCATGATTTGCCGAACACCAACCGGTTCCATTTTTAATAATGTTGTTTCGTATTTCAAACTCACCTGAATTTGCAAAAATTCCAATATAGGTAAATCCGTCTACAACATTATCATAAACGTGGACTTCTTTTACCCTGGCATTTTCCGTAGCACTTCTCCCTTGAAGAATACTGATACCTTTGCCTCTTGGAAAACTACGGTAAGGATCAGCCCATCCTTCACCCATACCGGTGAATGTATTGCCGGATACAAAAACATCCTCAATCATGCTCCCATTAACTGCCTTCTGGGCTGCAATGGCTACACCGCCCCCACATTGGTCAAAGGTGTTATTCTGAATGGTGACACCATGTAGATGCTGGGGGGAGTTCCCAGCCAGTTCTACTCCTATACCATTATCGCAAATTTGAGAGAAATGACTGTTCTGAATAATTACGTCGTGGGAATCACCGTCAACATCAAGACCATTTCCACCTGCCTCGCCGTTATCTGTAGACTTATTTACATGTAATTTTCCGCCAACATAAGAAATTACCACATCATCAACTGTAATATGAGCTGAATCCTCAAGGTTGATTGCCCAGGTTTTGCCATATCTAAACTCAAGATCATGTATGATGATATTTTCTTTGTAATTTGCTTGAAAAATGGCATCCTCATTGGCGATCTCAATGGATGGTACACCTGCATCATTAAAAAAATCTAAGTTAGAAGCCGGATTTACAGGTGAATAGATTTTTATCGTCTCTTCCCCAGGAATGCCTTGATCAGTATAATCCATGTAAAATTCCTTGCCCACATTCACATCATCAACCAATTCGGCAATGCTTAGTACTCGCTTTCCAACATTCTCTTCTTTCATCTCCCCAAACATCACAAATCCAGGCAAGCCATTCTCATCATAGAAAACTCTTTTGGATTCGCATATGGGTAAAGCTGAAGTATCCCATTCACTATGATCATTGAGATTTACAGATCCGAGAAATAACGGTTTAGGGCCATCACCATAGGAGGTATATTCCACCCCGGAAAAAACCGGAATGGTAGCGCGAAATTCACTGCCCTTTTTGAATAAAACTTTAGCGCCAGGTAAAAGATCGACATAATCAAGGTCAGCCAGAGAATTAAACGGATAGTCGATTGTACCTTCTTGATGGTCACTATCGGCAACTGTAGAATCCACATAGACATTATCATCTCTTCTTGGCTTATCCAGGTCAATCAACTCAACATTATCCACGGAAAGAATTCCTTGATTTCCCAACCATATGCTAAACACAGCATTATATATTTCTTCCGATGTGTCGTTATTAACAATGTCAATAGTGTAAAATTCCCAGGTGTCACTGGCTGTTTTCGGCAACGAAAAAGTACCAGAAAGTCTGATATCATACGTTACCGGGTCCATGACTTTTATAAAGAGATCAATGATCTCATTTCCAGGGGCGCCATCCCATTTCATCCACAAATTAAGTCTATACTTATGTCCACCAATAATTTGAACCGGGCTTTGTTGAAGCCGAATGTAACCACTATCCGAGGCAGAGTAGATTATTTTTTGAGATACGCCAATATAGGATTCAAAATCCTGTTCAAACATATTCCCTTCCGATTCTAAAGGCCAACTAGACCAAAGAGTACCAAGACCTGATTCTTGAAAACCAATTTCAAAGTCACCGTTCTGCAGCCTATTAACATAGTTATCATCACACAAAACCTCTGGAACATGTAACAATAGGCAAAAGATTGCACTGAACATTAAAATTAGGATTCCCTTCTTCTCACTTAATTTCATTTTCTCATTCTCCTTTTACAATCTTTTGTTACAAGGTGTTGCCAGCTTAAAAGGTAAACCGACTACCAATGAATCCACTCACCCAAACCCAACCAGGGTTTTGAAGTGCTTAAAGTGTTAGTATTCCTGTATCCCGTAAAAATACAGAGCATATGCGACAAATAATGGGAATATATCCTCATTTCTCTTCTTGCAGATTAGCATGCTGATTCCAACTTCCAACTTTACGAATAAGCATTTCATTTACTCATCCTGGACTTTTAAATGTAATACCACTCCTAAACAACAGCACGGCAGATACTGACATGCTCAATTACGAAATCAGTGCCTGGTGACATTTTTTGGTTGAATAGATCTGGAAATTTCTTCGGCGCTAAAATTCAAAGACAAAAATAGAATACCAAAAGTAATGAATATATTGACCGCCAGGATTTTCACACATTTACCTTATTACTATTTATCTAAAACTTGACAGGTTAAATTATTTGAGATTCATATTACACAAATCAAGCTATGCCTAATCTTCTATCCTACAAATGTATCAACCGAGATCTATTGTCAACAAAAAATCGTTCCACATGACATAACCACAAACACTTCAACACCTTGAATAGTCTATAAAGATAGGGCATCTTATTTCCTTGAAATTCATTCCCTATGGAGAACCGAAGAAATTGGCAATTAAAACCCTTTCGCTTAATTGATTCTCATTTATCACAATGTAATATTCTACATGCAAAATTTATTCCGAATATAAAAAATATTACTCTATGAGTATATCAGGGACGACTAACACACCCAACTCCTTAAGGAAATTTATTAAAAAACAAATTCACGATGCTGCACGAAGTTATTTTCTGGATAGAATGGAAGGGCAAATCTCCGGATTTCAGGACGAATTCTTCCGGTTTTTCGGAATTAAAACCAAAACATTCAGGTAGAAATTTAGGACTGAGCAGAGGGGAAACTAAAAGTATAGATATGACATGAACAAGCTTCAAATAAAAAAACTCACCCCCTGCTAGAGCAATCTTTCTCAAGTTCCTTCAAATGCAAATAGATTTCTCGGCTTATCCAGGCATCGGTGGCAGCATAGTGCAGTTGATGTTCACTGAGCTTCCGGTTGGCCCAGTTTGACTTTTTGGCCCCTTTCGCTATCCGTATGCCCAAAAGAGCTGCCGCCATGCCCCGCAAGCCAAAATGCTTGAGGCCCACGGTTTTGGCCATTTTTGCCAGATCGACAAAACCAGCTGCCCGGAATTTTCCCAAGTTCTGGAGTTGTCTGACATCGAATTCAGGTGCCACCCCGGCTTTGATGATTGTTTTCTTTGCCAGGATAGTTCGCAACTTCTGACGAAATTTTAATGTGTTCAGTTGAAAAATGTACACTGCATTGGACGAGGCTATTTGAATAAGCGCCGGAGAATAACTCTCTCCCTTTTTGAACGCAGGTCGGGTTTCAGTATCAAATCCAAGAATTTCCTCTCCCATCAGGACATCAATGGCCCCAGCTAACCCACTGGGAGTCTGAATAAGATGAATTTTCCCTGGGTATCGGTACAGAGGGAGTTTATTTATCTCGTCCCTTTCCATACTCCGGTCAAAGCCAACTCTGTTAGCGGTGTCAGTCAATGTCTCTATTCTCCTGAGCCAACAGTTGATCCATGGCCTGAACCAGTGTTTCTCTATCAAGAAAGCCTTGATGCCGAAACACTTCCTGCCGATTTTTGTCAAATAAAATTAAAGTGGGGAGACGGTAGGCGTTATATATTCTGGCCTGATTATGGTTAATCTTTACATCAATATATGGCATCGCCACCCTGCCCTTATAGTCTTGCCGAAGATCCTTTATGATTGGTTCCATAAGCCGACAGTTCAGGCATTGGTAGGAACCTAAGATGAGTAAGGTAACCTCTGGTTTATTGACTGCGTTTGAATTACTCCCACACAATAAACAAAACAGAAAAACAAAGACGGTAATGGCCCTATTTGAAATACTCTTTCGCTTCATAATGTCTTAACAGGAGTGCATAAATTCAATCATGTATATCATGGACAAGGTAATATCTTTCACATGACTCTATAGTCTCTCACTATAATCCATTTTGCATCAATATAGCCAGTTTACAAAAACAAATACTTGTAAAGCGTTGCAAAGCCTTAAGCTGAAATGTATCCTATTTTTATGACCTTTTTAACAATTGGCCTTTACTGCAAGGAATTCGATTGAAAAGGGACTCCAACCTCAAAATATCAATGTATTCATATTGAACTCTGGAGAAGAAATTATGCACTCTGACAAAATATTAAAAACCATTATAAATATTGTTTTATTTGCTAGCCTGTTGACTCCTGCTCTGTGTATTGGGGCCGATATCCAATATGTCTCGGATGTTCTTATCATCACTTTACGGGAAGGCCCCAGTAATAAACATAAAAGAGTAAAAACTCTCAAAACAGACAGCCGACTCGAAGTGTTGGAAAAAAAAGGCCGATACCTTTATGTACGCACAAGCGAAGGTGTTGAAGGGTGGGTCTTAAAACAATACGTCAGCTCCAAAACTCCCAAAGCGCAAATCATTACCAATCTGAAAAAGAAAATGAGTGGCATGGAGGAGACACTCCAACGCCTGAAAGATCGCAATGCCCGGTTGGAGACAGAAGTCAAAAACCTGCAGACCACCCATGCAAAAACCCAAAAGACTCTCGAAGTTACTGAAACCAGCAGCAAAGACACCATGATGCGGACTAAAGGTCAGCTAGATCAGATGACGCAACGTTATAACACTCTCCTTAATCAATCCAAACATGTAGTTGAACTCACTGATGAAAACGAGGCTTTACTCAGCTCAAACAACAAACTGAACAAAGAGCTGGAATACCTGCAGCAAGAGAACACCCACCTGAAACGATCTGGGATGATGAAATGGTTTCTTGCTGGTGGTGGTGTTCTGTTGGCCGGTTTCGTTGCTGGGAAAATGGGATCTTCCAAAAAGAAATATTACTAGCCATCATAGGCTAAAGACTGAAATCTCATAGGCTGAAGTGTGTAGTTTCTCTTCTTCAGCACAGATGAAAAGGAGTATGAAAATGGCAACTACCCATAAACTTCCTTCATCCCCATGGCGCGCCATCATTGAAACTAGTATGTTCGCCAATTCAGTCACTCAAACAACCATGGCCGAACTTTACGCATTGGCCAAAGAACAACCGGAAGTAACTCCCACCAGCCATCCGATGTACAACCCCAAGGAGTTCGGCATTCCCAAGGATGCCGTTGTGCTTGTCTCCAATGATGGTGCCATTGTCGGACGGACAGCCAAAGCCCGTCACCTGGTAAGGAATTTTGACAAGGCTCAGAACGACAAGATGCAAGCCTTGCTCCGGGAGGCTGTTTTCCAGTTCAACAAACGTCCTGGATTACACTTGGAAGGTATTGTTGGACTGCATAAGGGTTTCATGGTTAAGGCCCATTTGGTAAGCCCCAAAACAGACGCCAAAAATATGTTGGACTGGGGCATTAATTTCTGCCCATTCATTAAACCATGGACCGATAGATATAAAAAGTCGAGACTCATTGATGAGCCTGACATCATCGCTTTTGCCGATCCGGAGTGGTCACACCCCGACTTTCCAAACGGCTGCGTTATTATCGATGAAGCAACCAACTGTATTGCTATTTTAGGCCTCCGGTATTTTGGCGAACGCAAGAAGGGTACATTAACCCTCGCTTGGACCATTGGGGTCCGCCACAACATGGTAGCCTGTCATGGCGGCATCAAAAAAATCGGCAAAAAGCCACCCATAGCAGTTTTTGGCCTATCCGGTTCCGGAAAATCATCGATTACCAATAGTCTTGATCATGAAGGATTATTGAAAAAAAGTGAAAAGGTTACTGTTGTTCATGATGATGCTTTTCTGATCGATCTTGATCATGATGTCACCGTGGCACTGGAGCCATCACTCTTTGACAAAACCGATGCGGTTACCTTTGAAGACCAGCAACTCCCCTATTTTTATTCAGCCCAGAATATTGCGGTTACCCAGACACCCGACGGCAAGCGTCTCATGGTCAATGAAGATGCTCGCAATAATAATGGCCGGTGTCTTAAAAGCCGGGCCATGTTCCGCAATGCCGAACATTGCGAGAATCCGGGAATGCTTATCTGGCTGCAGAAGGACACCAATCTACCTCCTATCAGTAAAGTAAAAACCCATGAATTGGCTGTTGCCATGGGAGCTTCCCTTTCCACCATGCGAGCCAAAGGTGTTGAAAATGTAGATGCCAAAGAATTGGAGAAACTGGTTATTGAACCCTTTGCCAATCCTTTCCGGGTTCATTCCCTGCTGGAAGATTGCGAACAATTCAGTAAACTCTTTAGA
Organism: uncultured Desulfobulbia bacterium; assembly: GCA_964443295.1. Taxonomy (GTDB): domain Bacteria; phylum Desulfobacterota; class Desulfobulbia; order Desulfobulbales; family CG2-30-60-27; genus CAYUCH01. The sequence goes on from CAYUCH010000109.1 coordinate 7,680, forward strand.
TTGGGATGTCAATGTTACATCATGAATACCCATGCCTATGGTATTCAAGGAAACTTGATTGACATCCCGAAAGAAATATCTCTGGCCATTGTCACTGAACTGGTGCGTGGAAACATTGAATGGCGCGACTGGAAAACCTTTGCCGGCTTACAGATACCGAAAAACGGTAAGGACCTGTTTGGTTCAGATTTTGACAAAAAATACCGACCCAGTAAAACAGCTCCTCTTTTGCGCTACCAAAGGGATCGTATGCAGGACCGTATCACCTTCCTTTCCAATAAACGTGATCACGAGCATGACATGTCTAATATTTTTATTGCACCACTTGTATTTGCCAGGAATACTATTGACCGAATACTGGAACCTGATTTATATGAATTAAAACCTAGACTGAAGACTGAAGACTGAAGACTGAAAAGTTAACATATTAAGGAAGATAGAAATGAAAAAATGGCTTGCACTTGCTTTATTGCTTTTTGCAGGACTTTCAATTGCCTTCGTCTATGTGGGCTGCAATGGTAGTGGATCTGATAATCCGCCAGTGGAGAACGGTGACAATAATAATCCCGACCCAGATCCCCATCCTGACCCCGATCCCGACCCAGACCCCGATCCCGATCCCGATCCTGACCCCGATCCTGATCCCGATCCTGGTGATGACGTTACGTCACAACACCTCCAGTCCACAGATTTTTCATACCAGGGCGCCTTCCGCCTGCCCGATGACTTTTCCTGGGGTGCCCGCGGCATGACCTTCTATCCTGAGGGTAACAGTAACGCCGGCTCCCTTTTTGTTCTTGGACCTGATGGAGATAAAGCTTCCTGCGGGGAGGTCACAATCCCTTCTCCGGTTTCTGTTTCAGACTGGCAAACTTTGCCGGAAGCCACCATACTTTCACCGGTAGTTGACTGTGGAGCTGCTTTTGTTAATTCTGTGAATGAAGAAACTGTATGGGCTTCTGGCTTAACTTATGTGTCTCCGGGCCAAGATCAAACAGGGTATCTCGTCCTATCATTGGATCAGTGGTATGGAGTCTTTGAAGAATCATACCGTACTGTATGGTCCGTCGCTTTAGATGGATCTGGTCATCAAGGGCTCTACCATGTCGGACCGGAGACTGATACAACAAATTTCCACGGCAACCGGGCCGGAGATTTCCTCTTTGCCGTGCCCCAATGGTACGCCAGCCAATATCTTGGCGGCCGAACCCTTATCACCGGAAAAACACGTGGTGCTTTTGATGGTTCTCAGGGGCCATCTATGCAGGCCTTCACCCCACCAACAAGACCTAATACCGAAACAGAGCTTAGCGCAATTAATGTCCTTTATTATCGCATTGATCATGCCTGTGCCAGCCCCAATGTTACTGACAAGAATGTGTGTGATTATCCCGATTACACATTTTGTGACCGCTGGCGTGGCGGTGCCTTCCTTGAGTCGGGACAAAAACGGGCCATCATCCTCCTTGGCCGGAAAGGGTTGGGAACCAATTATTATGGACATGAGCCGCCTGTTGATGAGCCCTGTGAATTAAGCCAAGGATACCATTGCGATCCTTACGAACGGCAGATCACATTCTACGATGTGGATGAACTTGGAAGTGCAGCCCAAGGTACCACAGATCCATGGACCGTAGTCCCCTACGAGATATGGCGGCCACAGGAGTTTTTCTTAGGTGACGGGGCCGGCCAAACGTGTGAAGAAACAGGTGGTGTAACCTTTGACAGTACCACCGGGCGAGTTTTCATGATTGAAAAAGGCTTGGGAGAAGGCGAAAATGCCGCTGTGGTTCACGTATGGACATTGGACCAATAAGTGACAAACGAGATATTAAAGTTGCATTTAACTTTGAAATATTCCTTGAACCATTTCGACCTTATCGGACTCACAGAGGATGGTAATTTGATCGCCAGCCACCATAATTGTGGAGCCGTCAGGAATGAGAACAAAACCCTGCCTATCAACCGAGACAAGATTTGTTCCATTAGGCAATTGCAATGACGCCACCTTCTTCCCTTCGGCCTGGGAACTGACCCCCACTGTAACGTCAACGAATTCCAATCCTGCGACCCGTCGCAATGCCATACGGTCAGTTAAATGTTGAGCCCTTTGCTTACGAACCAATCCAACGTCATAGGCCCGCAAAATATCGCTGCGACTAATCAAGCCCACCATTTTCTTAGGTGCATGCCTGGAAACAACCGGCAAACGAGCCAAGTCCCTTGGCGACATCTTTTTAATAGCCTCCCATATTGGTTCATCAGGAAAGACCGTCAATGGATTAGTAGTTGTCACATCCCCGACCTTCACGTCTTTTAATAATCGTTGTCCACCACCATCCACATCAAAATTCTGCATGGTTCGTTCTAGATCCTGCAGAGTGACAATCCCCAATATATCTTCATCGTTTTCCATTACTGGAAATCCCTGCAAATGAGTTTCCTGAAATGCAGCAAACAAATCAACTGCAGATTGATCTTTATGCATGGTGACGGGAGCTTGAGTCATTACTTCTTCAACCAGAACACCCTGCATAACATCCAGGTCACGCCCTTCATCAAACTGAATTCCTTTCTTGGCGAGTTTAATAGTGTAGATGGAATCGGGATGAAGAAGCTGAGCAAAACCGGACGCAATAATACCTGCAGTCATGAGGGGTAGAATGAGATGGTAATCATTACTCATCTCAAAAACGATAAGCATGGAGGTAAGAGGGGCTCTTGCTGCAGCAGCAAAAACCGCTGCCATTCCAACCAAAGCATAGGCTCCAACTTCTCCGGCAATATTTGGAAAAAATGCAGCAGCAATATGTCCAAAGGCTCCACCCAATACAGCACCAGTGAAAAGAGAAGGAGCAAATACACCACCAGAATTTCCAGAGCCAAGTGTAAAAGAGGTGGCCAATGGTTTTAAGATCACAAGAAGCAGCAGTAGGAGAAAAGGTGCCTTGTTTACCAATACCAAATCAAGAAAAGCAAAGCCCGACCCATAGACATGGGGCAAATTATTAACGATGGGAGTTCCCAGGTGCATGTCAGTACTGGACACTGGAGAAACATTGGCAAAATAAGGATAACTATAGGCCAGTAGCCCCAGGAGTAAAGCACCAACTGCAGGTTTCAATGCCAAAGGAAACTTCCAATTATCAAAACTGTCCTCAAAAAAGTTCAACATTCTTATGAACATAACGCCTACCAAAGCGGCTAAGAGTCCTAGTGCAGCATAAAGAAGAATCTCCCATGGTGAGCGCATAATGTAACTTGGAACTTCAAAAGCAGGACGTGCACCAAGAAAAACCTGGCTTACAATACTTGCAGATACTGCTGAGATAACGACATTACCAAATACAGACACCCGCAGTTCACTCATGAGTACCTCAGTGGCAAATACCACTCCGGCAATGGGTGCATTGAATGTTGCTGCAATACCCGATGCCGCACCACAGGCTACCATATTCTTGATTCTTTCATCGGAGAGCCCCAACCATTGCCCCACCGATGAACCAATTGCGGAACCAACTTGCACAATAGGCCCTTCTCGACCAGCCGATCCGCCACTACCAATACAAAGTGCAGCAGATAAAATCTTTGCAATGGCAACAATTGGCCGTATACGACCTCCCCGTAAAATCAGAGCTTGCATAACCTCAGGCACACCATGACCTTTTGCCTCCATGGCAAACCTGGCAATGATAAAACCAGAGATTAATGCCCCAAGAACAGGAACTATTATTAGCCAACCACGACCAAAAAAAGGAAATGTTGTTTCAGGAAACGTAAAGAGGAAATGCTCAATACCGGCAATAAGACGAATAAAAAAAACAGCAGCAAGACCAGTACCAGCACCGATAGTAACTGCCAGAGCCATCAAAACGAGACTCTCCCGCGGAGCAAAACGGTCGAGCAGCAACATGAAAAACCGTCTGGTCATTTTTTAGCCAAAAGCATGGAAACGTATAAAATATCATAGTCGTTATCGACTAAAATCATCGCAAAGACTATGGGTAAATACGTAGTAAAATTAAACTGAAATGCCTGCGGGATCACTGGTCTTCCACAAGATTTTTTCCTTCTTTAAGCTGAATTGTAAACACAATTACGAAAAAAGCAGAAAAGCCTCTTGAAATTTGTAAAAACGGGAAACCTCTTTGGACTGTGATCCCTTTCCATTCTCATTTGATTACCCTGGATATCTTTCTTTGTCAAGCCAACTAACCCGTCGAAACAAAAGAAAAAATTCTTCGACGACAGAGAATTGTTACACCACTGGATTACGTATGGGTAAGGACAAAAAAATATCAATAATGGATAAATAAATACTAGACAACCTGTTCAAGCTTTTGAATTCTTGCCAAGAGTTTTTTCTCATTCTGCTCCAGGTCGTTCAGCTTTCTTCGTAATTTTTTATCTTCAGACCAGCTCAAGGCTAATGTATCAGCGAATTGAATGATGGTTTCATAATGAAAGGGTTTTTTCACGAAAAACAGCCTTTTGATACTCCCAACATGGTCTGCTATCTGGCAGGTTGAAAAATCAGAAAATGCTGTATTAATGATAATATTAACATAGAGATCAATCATCCGAATTTCGGTGGCAGTTTTTACACCATGCCAACCGGGAGGCATTCGTACATCAATAAAAATTACCGAATAAGGATCGTTTTCTTCAATTGCCTTTTTTACTAATTCATAGCCTTCTTTGCCCTGAGTTGCACTATCAACTCTAAACTCGTGTACTGCAAAGCTGGATTCGCGAGATTCCATTAATTTTCTTAATTGCGCAAGGGCGGCTGGACTGGCGGTTTCCGGTGGTCCTCCTAGCATGGTACGAAAGACCTCTACGATGGATTCATCATCCTCAATAACGAGAACCCGAGGCTTAAATTTATCAATTCTGTCCATCATACAGAGAAACTCCCAACGGTTTAAGTACTCCGACAATGACCTCTATTTTACCCTGGAGATACATTTTACACAGATATATGTCGATATCCAATGGCTGTTTTTTAGGAGAAAAATGAATATTCTTCAATTTCATAAATTTATGAGGTCGATCGGGAAGTTCGATCTTAACTGGAGCCTGTACAACGTGCTTCCTGGCGTCTTCAATGGTGAAACCAGATAAGTTGAGTAAAGCTTGATTGGCATACACTAAAGATTGTTCTTCCACACTGACAACACCAATAGCCATTGGGCAGGTATCAATCATGGAAAAATCTGCATTTTCAATCGCTGGTTGCAATGCTTTAAAAAAACGTGAGTCCTTTAGTTCAAATCCGGCAAGAAAGCTAAAATAGTCTAAACAAACAAGATCTTGGGCATCATATGGCACAGCCCCAAATCCTGCCCCCATATTATCCTTTTTTTCAGTAATATTTTCCTTCTTTCGAACTTCAGCTGCAAGCTTGAAAATCTCCGCCATGGCAATGGTGAATTCTCGTGGATATCCATTGTGCGAATTCCAGACGATCCCGACCACCCATTCCATTTGATTCCGGCCACTGAT
>CAYUCH010000110.1:0-12839 GCA_964443295.1 uncultured Desulfobulbia bacterium
ACGTCATTTATTTTTACAATTCTCCCTCAAACACCACTTTCGATCATAACTCCTAGGATTCTGACGCGCGGCTTATGCGGGCCGTTAAAGTTAAGTCAAGATATCTCTTCTCTATGTATTCTGCACCTGAGAAGAACTCAGTATGTAATCCCCTCTTACCAAAGCTGTGTGTTTTCTTTCAATCTATCTCATAGAACTATATTTTACTGTCCTGCCAGTATCTCTCGAGCATTATTCAACTGAATTTTCGTGCATTTTTATCTTTACACACTTGCAATACAAGTTATAAACTATAAACTGTAATATCCCAAAAAACTAACAACCTTAATTTAACAATGGAGGCACGAGAACAATGATTAAATCACTGCAAACTATCGTACTCATCTTTATTACATTCTTGTTTATTGTTGGTTGTGCACCACTCCAAGAATCCAGTCAGCACAAGATCCCGGAAAAAATTAAGATGGTTGTCCAGGTCAATACCGGAGATCCACAACTCCAGGGTAAAGCCCTGAAAAACACTATGAATGCATGGAAATCCTTGAAACCGAATGTTGAAATCGAAATTGTTACCTTCAGCAAGGGTTGCACCATGCTCACCCCCAAAAGCCCACATAAAGAAAAGGTTGAGGCCATGATGACTTTGGATGGGATTACCTTTTCCGCCTGTCAGATAACCAAAGACACCATGGCAAAGAAGGGAAAAAACTTAAAGTTCCTCAAGGGCGTAAATATGGTTCCGTCAGGTACTGTGCGCATTGTTGAGCTTCAGCAACACGGCTACGCTTATTTCCGACCGTGAAATCAAGCATAAAGGGGCAAGGAGTATTTGCCCCTTTTTTTTCAATCCTTAATATGTTATCCACGTTTTAGAAAAACTAATGTAAATTGAAGATGATTGTTCATGTCTGTCGAGGAAGGCAGGTTTCAGATTAACCCTAAATATATATACAAAATGCCTATTACCCATCAACTACTCCCTGATTATAATTTGACTATTTCAACTCATACCGGTGTGGTTCCCGATGATGAATTTGTCAGCTCATACCAGGAATTACTCTTGAATAATGAGGCTGACCTCACCTGTAACCGTCTCATTGACCTCCGAGACACTGATAGTGATGCCCGTTCAGCTAATGCCTTACGGACCCTTGGGTCAGTAATAGAAAAACTTTTTGCCGAATTTACTGTTCCAATAAAAGTGGCGGTAGTTGCCCCCTCTGCCCTCTCCTTTGGTTTGAGCCGTATGTTTGAGGGACACCTCAACTCTCCTTTTATCGATTTTCATGTCTTCGAAGAAATTTCACCAGCCTTGGAATGGCTTGAAGTGCCAGATGATCTTCTGTCTGAGCCTGGCACCTGATACACAAAAAAAGAATCGTAGGTTCATCATTTTAGCAGGCCGATCGGACCACACTATTCATTTGTACTTCACATCTTATAGCAATCACAATTATGCAGCTAAAGCTGATGAAGGTGAAGTCTCAATACCGTTTCCATCATTATTTCCATCACCCTGCCCCATTGATTTGAAAATAGAACAGTTTTGAAAATTTCCATTCTGACAAAACTCCTGCAACTCGAATACGCTTGGTACATAGAGTTGAACACAGTTAGAGCATGAGAACACACTCCACCTGTGTTCTACTGGCGAATACTTTCCAAGATAGATACAATCCATATCCCGTTCCTTTCCGTTAATCTCAAACCCAAAACACAAGAGTGACACAAGAAACATAAAGAAGCGTTCCTGCGCCACTGGGAGAGAGAGTAAGGTAGTTAGAAGACATATTGTCCCTGGAGGAACAATTCATCTTCACCAGCGTTGCCTTTGAGATTCTCACCAATTCGATAGGTCAGCTGTACTTTGGCATTGTGTTTATGAAAGAATACATTGGCGCCAAATGAGAGACGAGTCCACTCGTCGGCATAGTTGTCAGCATCCTGGACCTCATATCCGGCAACCAGCTCGAGGTGCTTGGGCAATAGCATATAACCGCCCTCAATGGCCATACTGGTCAGGTCAGTGGAACCGTTCTCGTACATTCCGCTAGTCACGGAACCATCGATGGTATCGGCAGAGAAAAGATTGTACTGAGCGTCAACGGAAAGTCCCCAACCTCGGAAACCACCGGAAATCTCAAAACCGGTTACCTTATCCATATCGGGTTTGCCAGGATCGTCGGCAACACCGGCTGTAGTGCGGGTATTGTTGTCATCATCATTACTCCAGGTAAAAGCACCGACACCGATGGTTGCCTTTGGTTTCCCTTTGAAATCACCCTGGGCCATTTTCAATTTACCCATGGGATGAAAATCAACCCGTCCACCGAACATCCAGCCTTCGTTGAAGTCATCATTCCGATTCACAACGGTATCGAAATCCAACTTGTCATCATCGGGATCCAGTCCTGCATGAGCAAGGGAAGCGCCCCAGGTAATCATGTCGTCTTTCGCAAAAGCACCGGTCAGATGGATACCAGCCTGTCGATCGGGAGTTCCATAATTATGGTCACCGACAAAGGTACGCTCAACTAATTGCTGCTTTTTTGATGAGGTCAATAGCTCGCGGGAGAATGGGAAATTGGCATTACCCACTGTGGTCTTGATACCTGTTTCAGGACATTTATACTGAAAATAGGCATCTTTAATTGAAACTTCATTTTCATCGCTGGCCTTACCAAGATCAAATTGAAATTTCCCTTTCCAGTTTTGTGCAAATCCGCCTTCGATGTATGGACGGAATCTGCGAAATCGCAGTTCGTCGGTTGACTCGCCGCCATCTGGATCCATCATATGATATTGTAGTTGAATACGGCCGCCTAATTTTACATACGAACCTTTTTCTGCATCTTTTGCTACGGTTATACCTGCCTGGGAAGGTAACACCATTCCTGTGGCTAATAGTCCAAAAGCTACCGTTGAGGCCAATGCATACTTAATGGATTGAGAAGACAAAGTTTTCCCAATTGTTTGCTTTACAACCATCTCTTTTCTCCTTCATTGCTGTTGTTGGTCATTTTGAATTCACACCGATTTGCAGGATCACACCCAATCCCGTTTAAATTGTTGCAAATCGGAACAACTCCTTTATTGACCAAAAAGTTAAACGTAGTCGTTATCATTATCCTATTGGCTACATGCCTTTGAGAATATGCAATGAGTACGTCAAATTAATGATGGGGAGAATATAGAAGGTGGAAATTAGCGTTTAGTTAGCTTCTTTTTAAAAGAGTGTTTTGTTCATTTTATGATTCGGTTATTTCTTGGTTGAATTTTTGCCTTTAGTTGGCTAATGTCCGGCGTAAATTTCTTATGAGACATAGTGGAATAATTAATTCCTTTTCTGTTTAATCCTGTTGCGGAGGAACCAATGAAAATTATCCAAGAACTCTTTGGCAAATCTCCCTTTGGTCCGTTGGTTGAGCACTCCAAAAAAGTACACGAATGTGTCGAACTCATCCTTCCCCTTATGGAAGCACTGGTTGCAGAAGATTACGAAAAAATTCATCAGCTTCAGGATCAAGTTTCAAAATTGGAATATGAAGCCGATCGAATCAAGCACAGTATCAGGGAACATCTGACACGTCGCTTCTTTTTACCCGTTGACCGGGCCGACTTAGAAAATTTTCTTAGAACCCAGGATAAAATTGCGGACAGTGTTGAAGATTTTGCTGTCATCCTGCTGATCCGCAACACTAAGATTCACCATGAACTACAGCAGTCTTTTATCACTTTTGGCGACCAGATAGCCTTGGTCAGCAGAATGCTGGTCAGTGCAACAGAACAACTCCAAAATCTGGCCGAAGTGTCATTCAGCGGTGCTGAAGCCCAGGAAGTAATGGACGCTATTAAGACCCTTGGTGAAGAAGAATGGAAAGCAGACCGGCTGGCCCGCAGCCTGAGCCAGGATATCTACAAGCTGGAAGACACTCTGGATCCTATCACCATAATCTTTTACGAAAAAATGCTTCTTTCCCTTGGAAACATTGCCAACCAGGCTGAAAACACAGGTGATCTCCTCCGCACCATGATCGTTAACAGCTGATCCAAAAAGACATTTAGAACAACTATATACCAATGGATATAATAATTATTTGCACTGCGGCCATGCTGGGTCTTTACATGGCCTGGAATATCGGCGCCAACGACGTGGCAAATTCCATGGCCGATGCAGTTGGCTCAAAAGCCCTTTCGGTCAAAAAGGCGGTCATTTACGCTGGAATCTGTGAATTTGCCGGCGCTGTTCTGGTTGGCTCCCATGTGACAGACACAGTACGAAAAGGAATCATTGATCCCCAGGTTATAGCCAATATGCCGGGCATGGCATCCGGTGATGCAGCTACAATCTTTGTCATCGGTATGACTGCGGCATTGCTTTCCGCCGCCTTTTGGCTTCATTTTTCAACATTTGTCGGCATGCCAGTCTCCACCACCCATTCAATTGTAGGTGCAGTTGCAGGTTTTGGTATTGTTGCTGCAGGCTGGAGTGTAGTTAATTGGGGAAAAATGGGACAAATTGTCGCCTCCTGGTTTATTTCGCCGATTGCCGGTGGCCTTCTGGCATTTATCCTTTTTAAATTCATCAGCCGCTCGATTCTTGGTCGAAAAAAGCCAGCCCGAGCTGCTATCCATTTAGTACCTCTTATTGTTTTTATCGCTGCCGGAGTTGTGTGTCTGGCCACCATTTTCAAGGGCTTCAAACATGTGATCAAAGGAGTGGACTGGTTCAACGACTCCATAGCCCTTCTCATCACTCTTGCTCTCAGTTTACTCGCCTCGGCCATCAGCTATGTCTTGACGAAGCGCCGACTTGACGGCAAAGACACTTTACCCATTGTTGACCAACTTGAAGAAGTAGAAAAAGTATTTACGCCATTGGTCATTATCACTTCCTGTTCCGTGGCCTTTGCCCATGGTGCCAATGATGTGGCTAACTCAGTTGGCCCTTTAGCCGCAGTAGTGCATATAATGACATCGGGTACCTTGGAAATGAAGGTTGGTGTTCCGTTTTGGATTCTGGCCCTTGGTGGTATCGGAATCGTTATCGGTCTTGGAACTTATGGATATCGAGTAATGAATACAGTGGGTACTAAGATCACAGAAATCACCCCATCCCGTGGAGTGGCTGCCGACATTGCCGCCACCGCGGTGGTGCTTCTTTGTACACGACTCAAACTACCTGTGTCCACCACTCACACATTGGTGGGCGCAATTTTGGGAATTGGCCTGGCCCGCGGTTTGGGAGGTATTGACCGTAAAGTGGCCAGGAAAATCTTTGGTTCCTGGCTCTTCACGGTTCCTGCGGCCGGAATAGTCTCAATGGTCCTCTTTGTCATCGGCCATACCATGTTTTTCGATGCTATCAAGGCCATTATCACTGCTAAAACAGGCTAAGCTTTCGTTTCCGCAATACTGATTCAAAGCAGTGCCAACTAGCTGGTTTAGCAAAACCATACCCGTCTTTTTGGAATTTCTTCACACACATCAAAATAGTTTCTTGTATTTATTTACCATCTATTAATACAATCTTAACACAATCCTAATATTTGCCGGTCATTGTAGAGCCATCAACAGTGACGGCATATCTTTCCGTCCTTTAATCCTACATGCAGGTTTAATTATGTCCCATTTAAAGAAAGAAATAAAAACGCTTAAAAAAAGACTTTTAAATATGAGCGCTCTTGTAGAAAAAAGAGTCGCCCAGGCCACCCGTTCAATTGTAAATCGTGATGCTGAACTTGCAAAAAGAATAGTCAAGAGTGATTATGAGGTTGATGAGGTAGAAGTAGAAATTGAGGAGGAATGTCTCAAGGTTCTCGCTCTTCATCAACCAGTTGCCAAAGATCTGCGCTTTATCATTGCTGTATTAAAAATCAACAACGACCTAGAACGGGTTGGCGACTTAGCTGTCAACATTGCCGAGCGCGCAATTTATCTTGCGGGCAAACCAAGTAGTTGCATGCCTTTTGACTTTGTTGGCATGGCTACCAAGGTTCAAATGATGCTCTCAGGTTGCATTGATGCGTTGGTTAACCAAGATCCGAGAGAGGCCCAGAGAATTCGTGCCGAAGACGACGAGGTCGATGAGCTGAATCGGCAAATCTATAATTTAGTCAAAGAAAAAGTAGCTCAATCACCTGAGCAAATAGATTGCCTTCTCCACTCTCTTTCAGTTGGACGTCATTTAGAGCGCATTGCTGATCACGCCACAAATATCGCCGAAGATGTACTATACCTCGTTGAAGCGGAAATTGTCCGTCACACACCGGAAATATTTGAGTCTTAATTTCTAAACCAGGGAAAGCGAAGTGGCAAAACCTCACATTCTCATAGTTGAAGACGACGAAGATATCCAGCAACTGGTGAGCTACAACCTGTTGAAAGCAGGATTCAATGTTACCTGTGCTGATGATGGCAATGAAAGCTTGGAGCGCATGGAAAATGAGAATCCAGACTTGGTTATTTTAGACATCATGCTGCCAGGTATAAACGGTCTCGATGTTTGTCGAGCCATCCGGCAAAATAAAGAAAAATGGGAAACACCGATTATCATGCTTACCGCCAAGGGTGAAGAAGAGGACATCGTCAAAGGTCTCGAATACGGGGCTGATGATTATATGACCAAACCCTTTAGCCCTAAGGTTCTTATTGCCCGTGTTAAGGCACAGTTACGAAGAAAAAAGGAAAAAGAGAAAAAAGAAATCCCCCAAGGACAGGAGATTATCGACATCCATGGGATTACCATCAATGCTATACGCCATGAAGTAACAGTGCAAGGCAAGCCTGTGGTCCTCACACTTACCGAATTCAATATCCTTAAATTCCTGGCTGGTCGGCCTGGCTGGGTTTTCTCCAGACAACAGATTATTGATGAAGTTCGTGGATATGATTTCCTCATCACCACCAGGGCAATCGATGTTCAGGTTTTCGGGTTGAGGAAAAAGCTCGGTGATGCAGGTGAACTCATCGAAACAATTCGTGGCATTGGCTATAGGTTTAAAGAGTGAAGTGTGCAAAGTGCAAAGTGCAAAAGAGCATTAATAATCAAGATAATTGTCAATCCTACAACCTTAGAACTTCATCCTCATAAACAGAGATTATAAGAAACGAAACAATGCAACCTGCATATCTCATTCTCGTCTTAGGAGCTCTTTCGGCCTTTGCCTATTTGACCGGTCGGAAACGTGCCTTTTCCCTGGCTGTTACACCGTCGATCAAACTCCACTCCAGGCCCAATTACTACGGGATGCTGGTGGCAATCTGGTGTGGTATTCCCTCCCTCTTGCTCTTTTCTCTCTGGCTGGCCTTTGAATCCAATATCATTACTCATCTTGTAATTGCCAACCTGCCTGAAGAAATTCGATCTCTGTCAGAAAACCAGCTCAGCCTCATTGTGAATGATATAAAAAATCTGGCTTTGGGGAATATTGTTTCCGGAGAAGTAAAACCGGCAATTCAACGTGCTGCGGACCATTATCTTCATCTGCAGAAACTCAGCAGGATGGCTTTATCCGTTGTCATTCTCGTCCTTTCCATATTGGCTGGTCTTTTTTCCTGGAGCCGTGTTAATCCCAAGCTAAGGGCACGTAATCATGTAGAGCTGATCGTTAAAATCGTTTTGATCCTTTGCTCCACCATCGCCATTTTTACAACAATTGGCATCGTCCTCTCGGTACTCTTTGAATCACTCCGCTTTTTCAAAATGGTTGGTTTCACTGATTTTTTATTCGGGCTTGATTGGAGTCCGCAAATGGCCATCCGTGAAGATCAAGTAGGCTCATCCGGAGCTTTCGGTGCAGTGCCTGTGTTTTTAGGAACGGCCATGATTTCCGCCATCGCCATGTTTGTTGCGGTACCAACGGGTCTGATGTCGGCAATATATCTTTCGGAATATGCCGGGAAAAAAGTCCGGGCCACGGCCAAACCTCTTCTTGAAATTCTGGCTGGCATTCCAACAGTCGTGTACGGTTTTTTTTCCGCGCTTGTGGTTGCACCTTTATTAAGAGAATTAGGCACCGGTTTCGGCCTGGATATTTCCTCTGAAAGCGCCCTCACAGCTGGATTGGTCATGGGCGTCATGATCATTCCCTTTGTCTCATCCATTTCTGATGATGTAATCCACGCAGTCCCCCAAGCCATGCGGGATGGAGCATATGCCCTCGGCGCAACCAAATCCGAGACCATTAAAAAGGTCATATTACCAGCCGCCCTGCCCGGCATCGTTGGTGGTGTACTCTTAGCAGTTTCCCGGGCAATTGGTGAAACCATGATCGTTGTCATGGCTGCCGGTTTATCCGCCAACCTCACGGGTAATCCTTTTAAAACAGTAACCACCGTCACAGTCCAGATCGTTACTCTCCTGGTTGGCGACCAGGAATTCGACAGTCCCAAAACCCTGGCCGCCTTCGCCTTGGGCCTGGTTCTCTTTGTGGTAACCCTCTGCCTGAATATTATTGCCTTGCAGGTGGTCAGAAGATACAGGGAACAATATGAGTAAACAAATATCAATTAAACAAAAAGGCAATGCGGTTCGGCCAATAGACAAAGTCATGGCTGGATTGGATAAAAGGTATGCCAAGGAACGACGCTTCAGGTTGTATGGCGTATTTGCAATTTTGCTCAGCCTTGTCTTTCTTTCCATTCTGTTCATCAGTATTACCAGCAAGGGATATACCGCCTTTCAGCAGACCTTGATTCAGATTGATGTTTTTTTTGATGGAGAAGAAATAGACCCTGCCCAGTTACAATCTGCTAACTACCAGGGATTTATCAAAAAAGCGCTGCGCAAGGAATTTCCAGAAGTAAAGAACCGACGGGATAAAAAGCAATTATACTCCCTGGTGAGCTCCGGTGCTGGATATGAATTGCACACAATGGTTGAAGAATCTCCAGAGATAATTGGCACCACTCAAACAGTATGGCTCATTGCCAACGACGATGTGGATATGCTGATGAAAGGCCATATTGATCGAAATGTCCAGGAATCCGAGCGCCGAATTTCCAATAAACAACTTGGTTGGATTGACCAGTTTATAAACCAAGGACGGATAAAAAAGGTATTCAATACCACTTTCTTTTCTGCCGGAGATTCCAGAGAACCAGAACAGGCCGGTATCATGGGTGCTGTGGTTGGTTCAACCCTGACCCTCCTGGTTACTCTTTTGCTTTCCTTCCCTGTTGGTGTTGCGGCTGCGGTTTATTTGGAAGAATTTGCTCCAAAAAACCGCTGGACCGATCTGATTGAGGTCAATATTAACAATCTTGCCGCAGTACCCTCCATTGTTTTTGGACTTTTAGGCCTAGCAGTGTTTATTAATTTTTTCGGTCTACCCAGATCTGCTCCCGTAGTTGGTGGTCTGGTTCTTTCCCTGATGACCTTGCCCACCATTATTATTGCCGGTCGTGCCGCTTTGCAGTCAGTGCCCCCTTCCATACGTGAAGCTGCTTTAGGTGTTGGGGCTTCGAAAATGCAAACCATTTTTCACCATGTTGTTCCTCTGGCAATGCCCGGCATGCTCACTGGAACTATAATAGGTATGGCCCGCGCACTCGGAGAATCAGCCCCTTTGCTGATGATAGGCATGGTGGCCTTTATTGTTGACATTCCCGGCAGCACCACCGACCCATCCACAGTCCTGCCGGTCCAGATTTACCTATGGGCCGATAGCCCTGAACGTGGATTTGTAGAGAAAACTTCCGCTGCCACCATGGTCTTATTGGCCTTTTTGATGGTCATGAACTCAGTGGCCATTGTTATTCGAAAACGATTTGAACGAAAATGGTGATAATTGGATTAATAGACTTAATTATGAATTGCTATAGCAGTCAATTTATCGTTCAGCAGTGACTCAGATTCGATCGATTTGCCCTTAAATCTATAGCTCGCTATGTGAAAAGGGTAAAGCGGACGAAGGTGAGGTGCTGCTGAGTGATAAATTTTCGTTTAGAGATCACACCCAATCCAAAAACGAAAACTTCAATAGTAGTATTAGGAGAATTATAAAGATGTTTACAAAAATACTGATTTGCGCGGCGGTTGCTGTATTATTTTCCGCCACCTTGGCCCAGGCGAGAGACTATATTGATGTTGTAGGCTCTTCCACGGTGTATCCCTTTGCCACTGTGGTGGCTGAGAAATTTGGGAAAAGCACAAAGTTCAAAACACCAAAAATCGAATCAACCGGTTCCGGAGGCGGACTAAAGCTTTTCTGTTCCGGTGTTGGAGTTGAACATCCAGACGTAACCAATGCCTCTCGTCGTATCAAAAAGAGTGAATACGACAAATGCCAGGCCAATGGTGTTACAGATATCATTGAAGTTAAAATCGGTTATGACGGTATTGCCCTGGCTAATTCTAAAAAATCCCAAAGGCTTCAGTTGACCCGCAAGGATATCTTTCTGGCCCTGGCCAAAGATGTCCCTGATCCTTCCGGAGCTGAGAAACTCATCCCTAATCCATTTAAAACCTGGTACGACGTGAATCCGTCATTGCCCAATACAAAAATAGAAGTTCTCGGACCTCCACCGACTTCTGGTACCCGTGACGCCTTTGTTGAATTGGCCATGGAAGGCGGCGCTAAAAAGTTCGCATGGATCAAAGCGCTTAAAAAGAAAAATAAAAAGGCCTACAAAAAGATCGCCCATACCATTCGTGAAGACGGCGCTTACATCGAGGCTGGTGAGAACGACAACCTGATCGTCCAGAAGTTGAATGCCAATCCTTCTGCCCTTGGAATTTTCGGCTTCAGCTTCCTTGATCAGAACAGCGACAAAGTTCAGGGTTCTGCCGTTGACGGTAATTTACCTACTTTTGAAAACATTGCCGATGGCAAATACGTCATCTCTCGTCCGCTTTATTTCTATGTCAAAAAAGCTCATGCCGGTTTTATCCCTGGTATGAATGATTTCCTTGCCGAGTTCACCAGTGAAAAAGCCTGGGGCGAGGATGGATACTTAGCCGACAAAGGTATGATTCCCATGCCCGATGAAGAAAGATCTTCTTTCAGCAATAATGTAAAAGGAATGAAGAGTCTGGTTTTAAATTAAGGGATTATATTCTCAAGGTGTCCCTACGATCGTGCATTCCCACATCGTAGGGGCAATCCTTGTGATTGCCCTTCCCTCATATTTGGATTGAGCTCATGGAAACGGTTTTAACAGGGAAACGATATCCCAGCACACAAGGATCAGCAGACATGGCAGTAGAAAGTAATAACTCCAAAATGGTTGCTCAGGAAGAAAGTACAACCGTTGATCGAGAGAAGATCAGTACAGTTGGTGAAATTTTCGTCGACAATCCCCGTATGACCTGTCGAAATGTGCATGTTTACTACGATGAATCCTGCGCAATCAAAGACGCCAATCTGGATATCGCCCGAAACGAAGTAATAGCCATGATCGGTCCATCAGGATGTGGTAAATCAACTTTTATCCGTTGCCTAAACCGCATGAACGACACCATTGATTCCTGCAGAGTAACTGGTGAAATCACCTTGGACGGTAAAGATATTTATCATAAAAAAATCGATGTTGTTCCTTTGCGGGCTCAGATCGGCATGGTATTTCAAAAACCCAATCCATTCCCCAAGTCTATTTACGAAAACATAGCCTACGGTCCAAAAATTCATGGTCTGGCAAACAATAATGCCGAGCTTGATGATATTGTCGAAACCTCTCTTAAAAAAGCAGGCCTCTGGGATGAAGTAAAAGACAGGCTGGATGTTCCTGGAACAAGTCTTTCTGGTGGTCAGCAGCAGCGACTTTGCATAGCCCGGACCATTGCCGTGAGCCCTGAAGTAATCCTCATGGACGAACCCTGCTCCGCCCTGGATCCCATTGCCACTGCCAAAATTGAAGATCTGATCCATGAACTTCGCACCCAGTTTACCATTGTGATTGTGACCCACTCCATGCAACAGGCTGCCCGCGTCTCACAGCGTACCGCATATTTCCACCTTGGGAATCTTATTGAAGTAGGAGAAACAACCCAGATATTCACCGCACCCCGTCATAAATTGACCGAGGATTACATCACCGGAAGATTTGGTTAAACTGCATTTCATGCCATTTCACGCATATGTGGCATTGGTGCAATCAACCTCGGAACCTGCCCCCCCCGGAACCTGAAACTCTTGTTTATATAAAAAACCCGTCTCCTGCCTTAAAACACAGAAAAACGGGTTTAATTGTTCTTAATTATTTGGGTTTCTATGCCTCGTCAACAATAACCCCCCTAGTTTTTAAATCATCAACAACACTTTGCACCTGACTCATGGTGCAGTCATCAAGGGCATACACATTTTTCATACCATCATTAAAATACAGATAAAAAATACCTTCTGCACTTATCTCCGCCTTTTTTATATGATCGGAATCAAGCCAAGGCTTCAACTCTTGCATAAAATCCTGGAAGTTACATTGTTTCATGACTCTTTCCTCGTGTTTGATTGAATTCTTAACTTTACTATTAGTATAAGCACATTATTATCCCTTGCTCAATTTTAATAGATGAAATTTTCTGATTCAATCCCCATGTTTTTTCGAGCATCTCTGCATTGTAAAATAATCGAGAATCGATTTTTATCATATTTATAGTATTAACATTTGTATATAATATCATTTTTCTCCTGTTTTCATGCATAACAAGGTAATATAAAAGAAAAAGTTGTTAGTGAGACTTCATATACTATCCCTACGAGGACATTATTATGGCAGCTGACAAACAGCCCGATGTAAGTATTATCCAGCAAATTGTAAGCGGAGAATTGGAGATACATTCAGAGGATGCGTATTCCACTGATCTCGGCCACCTATTCCACGCGAAGCCGGCCACCCAT
>CAYUCH010000111.1:0-12769 GCA_964443295.1 uncultured Desulfobulbia bacterium
TCAGTGGCCGGAATCAAATGGAATGGGTGGTCGGGATCGTCTGGAATTCGCAGAAGAAGCGTTGTTTTTTATTGAAAAATACAACATGACAAAATCATCCATCAGGTCGTATTGTCGGATACGCATGCAAGCGCCCAGTTTCGTATTGATTTCACTTTGAACCTTATCTATTGCCCGCACGAATTTGGTTGAAAACCGCGTCCCGGTGGCGAAATGAAGTATTTGACGTTTTATGGTCTGACAATCTCCATCGTTCCAGCCCCTTGCATAAATGGTCTCTTCAGTCTGTTCTCCAGCCTTAATAGTGCAATTAAAGGCCTGTGACAGGTCAATAACTTCGGCATGGGGATTTTCAACAAGATTAGAGCCCGCGACATCAGCTTCAACAAAACTGCTGGTGCGTAAATCCGCGCCGGTAAAATCAGCATTTCTGAGATTCGCCTCATCAAAGCAGGCACTTGCCAGATTACTTCGCGAAAAGTCTGCACCAGCGAGCTGAGCCTGCGAGAAATCAGCGCCTTTCAAGTTGCTTCCTGGAAAACTGACACCATTGAGAGTGGCCTCCCGCCACAATGATTGCCTGAAATCATTTTCGCAAATCTCATAGCGATTGTACCGACATATCGCCCTGGAAAAATTGGCCCGCTGGCAATAACTGTTACGAAGTAAAACCAGATCAAGATCAATTCCACTGAGGTCAGCTTCGAATAAAGATACTTGCATGAAAGTAAGGGTGCGGCGGGTTGGTGAAAGAGCATCTTCCTCAGCCATGGACTCATTAAGATTCCCCAAACAATAGCTCTCTATGTAAACAAGTTTGATGTCAGCAAGGTTAGCCTGATCAAGACAGGCACCTGTGAAATCAATAAGTCCCAAAGTGGAGTTACTGAAATTCGCTCCTTTCAAGTCAGCCCCCTGAAAAGAAACGGCATAAAGGTCGCATCCTGAGATATTTACATCACGCATGCTGGCCCCTTCGAATTGCTTACTTATGTTGTCACCAACATTTCGCCAGGGGTGAAAAGGAAACCAGCCCATGTCGGGCTTCTTGAAGAGACTGCGCAAGTCGAGGCCATCAAAAATGGCATGTCTGCAATCCACACCCCAAAGATTTGCATTTTTTATATTAACTTCCCTGAGGTCTTGGCCCATCAGGGTAATTCTCAACATGTCATACTTGTATCTGAATTCAAGCCAACGTTCAGCGCCCTTTTTGAGTTCGGCAAAAAAATCAGCAGGGCCATACTCAAGTACAGCTTTATCGAAATTTTCTACCTCGCTCTCCCTGACAAAAAAAGAGTTTCCACACTCCGGGCATGGGGTATTACGATAATGATCCTCACGAGAGGCATTAGAAGACTGAACATCACCACATCTGAAATCTTCAAAGGCCGGGGCATAAAACAAGCCAATTTTCAGGTGTCCGCACTTGGGGCACGCAAATTTCACTTCGTCTCTATCCAATTGTTTGCCTCAATATTATTTTGTAACCCATCAGCCGCAGCTTCCTTTACAGGAGAAAGCTGTCGTTGGTGAATTTAAAGAAATTTGACAGCTTCGTTATTGACCGAGGGGTACCTGGCTACTGTGGATTTCAGAACAACGCAGCTCCCGTTCCGGATCAGTCACTACCACCATTGCCTGCTCATGAACATCCAGCTGCTGGCCTGATGAAGAGCAGATAACAAGGCGTACCCCGATCAGGTTTTCCCTGCTGGTAGCGTCGGCATAATTTTCGTCATTATAACCTGTATACGTAAATCCGGAGCAGCCCTGTTCAACAAGAGCCGTTGTTATCTCACGGGAGGCCTTGTTGAGTTCAGGCCACTCCGGGAGCATGCCGGCCTTTTCAACCAGGAGACCCTGGATCACATCAGGTGAAACACTTACTGGTGTCAGCAAAGAGGAATCGCATTTTTCATCGGCTTCTTCAAAAACAGTCCGAAAGAGGGAGTGGTCATCACAGCCCTCAACAAAATAATTCTGGCCTCTTTCGCTGTAACGAGTAGCACTACATGCGCTGAGCAGGGAACAGATAACTATCCCGGTAATAAAAATTTTCATGTCTATTTTCTCCTGTTGTAAAAAATTCCCCATACGACTTTTGAGTTCATCATAAGTGACTCCCAGGAATCAGCTTGGGGATACCGTCTTCCGCGAAGCTCGTGAAGGCATGGAGTAATTAAGCTTATAGATAACTTTCGCACCTTTCAGCTCACGTTGAAGAAAAGCAACCCAGAGTTGCCTTAACCTTGATGAAAGGAGTCCCAGGTCTGTGGCGAGTAACCCGAGGGCATCATCATTAATTTTGCCGTACCAGATGATCTGGTCAAGACGTGGGGGGGTGGCAAGACGAGTTCTCATCAGGTGCTTTTCCAGGGCAACCAGATAGCCATTTGCCTTCTTCACCCGCAGGGAATATGGTTTGACATCTTTGAGGTGCAAAAGGGAACCGACACCATTGGTCGAATGCAGGCCATCAGAGAATATTTTCAACTTTACCGTGTCATCCGGATCGGCCTGATCCGAGAGATGGAGGAGCCCCAGATTAATACTCCCTGTCAAATCAGTAGAACCACCCATATTCCTGAGTCGTGCTGGAGGGTTTCGAAAACTATGTTTCAATTTTCTCCTCAACTCCCGCCTGTCACCTATTATGTTGATCTTCCGGGGACCCCATTGTTTTGAGAACTGTTTTTCCGCAATCAACCATGGAGATCCTTTCGAACGAAACCCCAGCACAATTACTCTGTCAGCTTTACCGAAGCTATCTATTCCCTTGTCAAGCATTTCGAAGTTACAGGCAAGAAGAGGCCGTGCATCTACCAGGCTGCCTGAAAGATCAAACAAATCAAGCTCGGTATAGGCATAACACGTATTACCCCAGGCTGAGACATACGTTATCAGCACAAAAAGAACGATAATCTTTCGCATCCCTACACCTCCTGATCAGCTTCAGGCACTGGACCCGAAAGCTGCTTCCTGATATTATCGAAGACCGTCTGGCAGCTTCCAAGCTGCTCACCGAGGGCAATCATCTCAGAGTCACTGTAATTCCCCAGCTCATAGTAGTATTCAAGTGGCTCATAACTGCTACGGAAGTAGCTTTCCAGTTTAGTAGCATTAACCCGCCTCCAGTTGAACCGTTCGGCAAATTTCATGCGCATCAGCTCTTTGAGCTGTTTTTCAATTTCGAGCAGATCTTCTTCAAAAAAACGACTGTCAAAAATCACCTCTTCAAATGTCATCACGTGTGCCATGACGTGTACCTCTCTTATCTTCTGTTTGTTAGATACCTGTCTGCATCAGCCGGAGAATGACTACGCCAAAAAAACTGATGCTGCCAACACCGCAACCTGTCAGAATCAGACCTTCAAGCAGACGTTTGAATCGACCGCCATCTGAAAAGAAGCTCTGGAGGCTGAGCAGTGTGCCCATGAAGGCGAGATATCCAATAATTTCGACACCAATCATGCAGGCAATAAGAACCACCATGCTTATCCCTGTATTGCCGCCAAGAAAATCCAATCCCTTTGTTAAAGCCACACAGAAAATAGCAACAATGACATTAATCCCCAAACCAAAGACTGCTGCTTTTCTTCCCCCAAATGGCAGGAGAAATTTATTAAAGGCATTGCCTGTATCGGCTAGAACTGTTTGTTTTTTTGCCTGCTGGCGCCTTTTTCCTTTGACAGTACGGCTTGTTGGCCCAGGTAAATCAATGGGTGGATTTTCCTCTGCCACTCTGTCAAGTTCTGCCATTTTTCTATCAATTTCATTCAGGCGTATTTCGATTCCTACAACGCGTTTCTGCCTGCTCTGCTGATCGGCAAGAGTCTTTTCCTGCTGCTGACGATCCAGGCTGTCCTGTAATTTTTTTTTCTGTTCTTTGAGCTTCTGCCTCCGAAACTCCTCGTCAGCCGTCATGCGGTCAACTTCTTCCTGTCGCCGCCGAAAAATATCCTGGAGAAATTTTTTGCATCCCATCTCACTCTCCCCCCCTGAGCAGTGTCAACTCGCTTAAATGTTTGTTCTTTTCCGCAGTAAGGGCGTCATACTCTGTCACCATCTCGATAAATCTACCTGCCTCAACCCGGCTGCAACTTCTGGCCGTCTCCTTATATGCAGTAACAGCCAGCTGCTGTTCTTCCTCTGTTTTCAGGTAAAGCCTTCGGTAGACACTTGCAGTGCCCACGACAAAGAACACAGAGACAAGCAGGGCGCCCAGAAAAACAAACAGCGCCTGACTGTTTTCCTCTCCGGCAGATTCCTGATTCCCAGGCGCCTCATCATCGATAAAAACACCATCAACCGGGAAGAGGCTCTCCTCCTGCTGAGCATCTGCAGCCAGGCAGTACACCGGGCCACCCGCTGCCATCAGCACCACGAACAGGGATAAGTAGATAATTTTTTTCATTCTTTTTTCCTCCTTTTTACAGGCAGTAATTTTGCGAGCTATCAATGATAAACTTGGGGAGAAGCCTCTTCCATTTCTGCCCGGCATAACGGGGATAAAGATCGACTATCTTTTCAAGATATCCCCTGGTTTCGATCTGCCAGTCACTCCAATGCCGGTTCAGCACTCCAGGTCCGGCATTATATGATGCAACGGCTCTTAGCAGGTTCCCGCTGTTTTGATCGAGAAGTTCTTTTATCAGCATTGCGCTGGCTTCAAGATTTTTCTCCGGAGAAAATGGATCTGTCACATTGAAACTTCGGGCAGTGGAGGGCATGAGTTGACCAAGACCGATCGCTCCTGCTTGAGATACCGCACACGGGTTACCGCTGCTCTCAATGGCCACCAATAAAGCCAGCAAGGCAGGCGTAATTCCGTTTGCCCCTGCACACTTCTCAACAAGATGGTGCAGGTTGATCTTTTTCACTTTGCCAACCAGCTGCGGTATTTTCTTCCTGGATTCAGTCGTCACGGCAGCCCCCACAGGAGGCTGCCTGGCCTGGTTGAGAAGGAAGTAGACATCAGAGAAATCTGTCGCCCGAACACTCACCGACAAAATAAAAACAACGCAGTATGTAAGGAAAAGATGAATCCACATATCATCACCTCAAAGGCCATCACTTAAGCCAGGCTATCATCTGCCTGCCTGTAATTTTTGTAGCCGTTCCAGCAAATCGTATGTACGTCCCACTGAACCGGCAGGTTGACCAGTATCGGCAGTATCAGAAGCAGCCTGATGCGCCGTTGTCTGCTCCTGCCTCAATCGTTCCAGCTTTTTACGGGCCACTGAGGCCAGAAGCTGTTTTTCAGTATAGGCTGGCCCACCCGTATTTTCCTCTAATACCAAGGTGGCAGAGCTGCCTCCATGTTCATCACTCCCCTGGTCTGCGGTTTCATCATGTTGTCCGGCCGCGTCGGTTGCGGCTGAATTCCCTGCATCGGCAGGCCTTGCTGCTACTTGCTTTTCAGGACCGGGCCGGAACACCTGGAT
The DNA here is from genome assembly GCA_964443295.1 of uncultured Desulfobulbia bacterium. Lineage (GTDB taxonomy): Bacteria > Desulfobacterota > Desulfobulbia > Desulfobulbales > CG2-30-60-27 > CAYUCH01. The sequence goes on from CAYUCH010000111.1 coordinate 5,448, forward strand.
GATTTTGCTGCCGGTTACCCAGCCGAACGTAAGAATTGCCAATACCGTAATTGCTGTTATCAGTTCCTTCATCTTTGCCTCCTCTAAAGCGCCAGGAAAAATTCAAATTTCTCGTTATCGCTTATGCCACCGCCAGCCAGGAGCCAGCGAAGATTTTCATCCATAGCGTCCTGGTCAGGATGCACATAGAAACGAGGGCTGTCACTCTCCGAGACCCTCTTCATCAGCTCCTCGCGATTAAGAAGGGACCCGTTGAGCAGATAACCACGGGGAGTGACAGTGATCACTTGGCCCTCAAGGGCCACGCCCCCCCCTGCACTCTGAACTGTTGACGGCAGAGTCACCGGAATAAGCTCTGGAGAGGACGTATGATTTTTCCCTTTTGACCAGGTGATTATCATAATAAACGCCATGGCGAGCATCAGCTCGAGCATGACCCTTGAAATTCGACTGGGAGGAGAACGTCTCGGGGGAGGGCTATGCTGTGTCATCGTTTTTCTCCTGAAGCGTCAAAGAAAGATCATGATCCAGGTCTGGCCGCTCTATCATTGAGATAATCTCACTCATTATAATACAGATCCCCACCCCGACGGCTGTGGAGATCAATCCGACCATAAATTGGCCAATATCCGGTTCTCCGCTGGTCTTAGTGGAAATTATCATTCCGAGAATAGTACCCATCAAACCCAGCATCCCTGCAATGTCCCCCTGACGTTCGACATGGATACCTATCCCCTGTCTTTTTTTGTCACCGTAATAACACCAGTTCTGTTTGATCTTGGCCAGATAGATCACCAAATACACGGCCAGGGGCAGGAGACAGAATCCCGTCGGACCAAGAACCTCGTATACTTTGAGACCGAGGTCATGGCTTTCTTGGGGGTAGACAAGAATTTGAGCCGACCAACAGGCCGCCATGATAATCAATTGTCTTTTCATGAGTGCTTCTCCGCGTGTCGATGGTTTCTGTGCAAGAGCGTTCCGAGTCGCTCCAGCAACCGTCTTACCTTGTTCCGGCGGCTTTCTTCCGAAATAATTTCAATCGGCTCCTCACAGTCATCCACAGGCATGTAATGCAACTGCGGTTGCGGCTCCGGTGTCTGGTTGAACCGCTGATCCGGATCGGTGCGCAGCACCAGGTTCTCCGGTGGCGGGATGGCCACTAATAGTTTATCCGGGGCAGCCTCTTCTCCGCCCCCCTCAAAGAGGCCTCCTTTGCCAATACATACAGCGATAACCATGCAAGCGGCCACTATCTGAAGAATTTTGGTCATAATCTGCTCCTCTTATAGTTTAATTCTGAAGTTGCCGGCCTGTTTCCATCCGCCTCCGGTCAAGACGCTGGTCAGGGTAACGATTAAAGTTTCACCCTTTACCTCATACCGGGCCCTGAACCGCGCAGCCTCTTTCCAGGGGTTGCCGGACAGCTTCTCCTGGAGGATGGTCTGCATGTCATCAGGCCAGAAGAGAAGAGCTCTACCGGCCTTACCGGGAAGCCTCCCCCCATAAAGAGCGGCAACCTCCAGCGAAACATCTCTGGCCACTGAAGCTGGCAACCGGAAACCATCGGGCAGCTCTTCTTTAATGAGTCTGCCATTACGGACATTAAGCTGCCCAATGGGGGTGAAGGTGGTGCCCCGGGTGAGAACCAGAACACCGCCGCGTCGCCTGATAAGGTCGAAATAGGCTAGCGGCCTGCGGGCATCTCCCACCACCTCAAAAAGATGGTGGGAGGTGTTATTTGCCGCAGTCGCTTCATTCACAATATCTGCGTAACGAACAACTTTTACCCGGGCCGGATGACCGGCAGCCCCGTCTGTCTCTTCATTGCTGGAAGCTTTCTTTTCTTCACCACCACCTCCAGATGGAAGCAGTACTGAACCGGCAAGCAGAAACCACAACAACAGGGCAACCCCGGCCAGGCCCGACAGTATCCGCCACTTAGTCCTGGATGAGGAAATCTGACATTGAATTAAGTTCTGCATTGTTTCTCACCTCATATGGATTTGATGACTGACCACGGGCAATGATATTCAAGACCCTCCCCATGTCATTCAGGAAGGGAGGCACAATATCTCGATCGATGCCATTCAGGACTTGGCCCAGGGCGGCAAACGTCCTGACAACAGTCCCTGCCTGCTGGGCCTTAAGTGTGCCCTGTAAAATCCCTTCAACCTGACGAACATATGAGTCAATCATGAGGCGATTGGTGTGGATAATCTCGGCATAGAGATCCAGAAACCGTTCACTCAGCCTGTTTTTATTGGCTTTGGCAACCTGCACCTCCTGCCGGAAGGCGGCATAAAGTTTCCGGATATCACGTCGAGTATTCTGCATGCCGGGTTTATCAACGGACTTGAGTACCTGATCCCAACTTTCCATATTACTAACAGACCGGTTAAATGCCTCGATCTGTTTGGCAGAACCAGGCGCATCCCCTTCAGCCGGCCTGGCATTCTCACGGGCCATGTCAAATACATCCTGCAGACTGCCAAGGTCACCGTCATACCGTTCGATATGGGCCACCTGGACGTTGATCAATTCGACAAACTCATTGGCAGCTTCATTGCAGGCTGTGTCCTGGGCAGCACTGTTTTCAGGGGCAGCAAGACATTTCTGCATGGCAGCGGTATATACCTCTTTCTGCGGCTTCGTACTCCGTACGAGGTCTGCCCGGGTCTTTTCAGCCTTCTGCCGGGTCTGCTGAATTACCTCTACAGCCTGCCTGGGCAGCTCGATGTACTGTTCCGCCAAGGCCTGACTGTTGCCTCCCGCCACAGCCATCAACATCGTGATGGCACCGACAGTACAAGTTTTCTTGATAGTTGTTTTCGCCTTTTCAATGACTGGGTTATTATTCTTCATGGATATCCTGCCTCCCTTCAGTATGTTACGCCTATCAGACGGTCTTTAGCGGCATCAAAACAAATGCCGGTTTTCTCTTCCAATCGATATTCGAAGATTGTAAAGGCTCCTTTTCGTGAAGGTGTCACCTCTTCAGGGATAATTGTTTCCCCGCGCAGGGCAGCATCCCATTTCAGGGCGCGCCCAAGGGTCTCCACTGCTCTGTTTCCATCACCGTTGACCCATGCCAGGCAGGCCTCTGCAAGGGCCTTCTCGGTCAGTGCCCGAGTCCGCTGAGCGAGGTTGCCTTTTGTCGCTTTCCGGAGTGATGCGGGATCTGCAAGGTTGTTCACCCTGCGGGCCATGGTCGCAGAAAGAGGACTGCTGATTTCTTCATTGGCCAATGAGGCCAGATGAACCAGGACCGCCGTATCGTCAGGCACCCTGTGAACCGGGACAGAGACTATCTGCCGGGACAGTTCACGAGCCCCATCCAGAAACATTTTTCGGTCCGCCCGGGTTGTAGGGTCGATATCCAGGGACAGGCGAACGATAAGAGCCTGAAGATCACGCTTCTGATCACCGGAAGCCCGATCGCGAAGTTCCTGCAGCGCAGAAATTTTCTTTTCCGGTGACTCATGGGTCAGAGCAGCCCGAATCTCCATTCGCGAAGGTGATGGATCATACCTGTTTTGGTACGATGATTGATGACTACTACATGCGGAGAGAAGGGACATCACCATCAATGCCATTGCACATCCGATAAATTTATGACCATAAATAGACCGTGTAATGCCAAACACAGTCCGCATAATCCCAACCAGCACAACCACATGCTGTGCCGCGTTGTCTGTCAAGCTTTTTCTGCTTTCCAGTTTGTTCTTCATAGGCCTCCTCCTTGTGTGTCTTGCGCTGTAATAGTTGACTTCTTTTGTTGTTTTCATTGCCACCTCCCGCTTAACTATTTTTTGGAATTGCTATCTCCTATTTCAAAAGCCATGCCATTCATTTCTGTTGACAGGGTCTAATTTCAATTGTTATGAAATTTCAGCAGGTTAACTTGCGGTGGATTTAAGAAATTATTTGTACCTCCACCGCACGAAGACCCTCTTGCCCTGCCTTGAATAGCAGAATACAGAGTCTGACCAGATCAGCCCCTTGCTCTACTTTCATTCCACCTACTCAGGTCCAGGATTACTCCCGCCTCTCGGTTTTACGGTCACCCTGTGCGAGGCACAGGGTGACGATTACAACTCTTTTCACCTCCTTTATTGTTGATGGTGTCTGAATTTCTTCAGAGCCGTGAGTTGATTACAGGCCTGAAGTGGTTATTGATTTCTGTTATTTGCCAGATGTGTGCCAAAGTAATCAGATCGCAAAAAGACATCTTGCACAATTGCGATAAATCAACAAGTTAAACACCAAAAAACATACCTGTATCAGTGAAAGACTACGGAAGAGGAGAGGGTGTCAAAAATTGCGACACATTGAAAACACAAATTATGTGCTCCGTTGCGTAGCACCAGTGCTACGAGGAGTGACAGGGGGGGCACCAGGATAGCCTCGACGTTTTATTGAGAGCCGTGGCTGGAACGAGCACCTGATAATGCTATCAATAAATGATCGGCAGAGAAGAGAGAGGTCGTGAGATGAAATCTAATCAGTTGAGGGGCTTTCCCAGCCCTTTTCAGAGAGAGTGATTAATTCCACCAGATGCTCAGGAGGGGGAGCCTTGTCGTCGTCTACATTGCCTTCTTGGTCTGATTGAGGATGTCTTTGAGCAACTAAATTTGAAATTAATCCATCAGAGGTGCTGTGATCCAAGAGGAGATTTTTTCTAACCTTGTCGTCTAATTGCTGTATCAATGTCACTATTTCGTCAGGACAAAGAGTCAAAATTGCTCCGACCAGATTTTTGATTTTTTTGACATCTTTGACATCCAGGTCATCAGCAGAGGCATGTTTAGCATTATAGTTTTCAAAAATAAGCATCATAGACTTACAATACTCCTGCGGCAGTTGAGTGTATTCGTCTTTTGATGAAATTGACCTGATAGAAGATGTTATATCGGATAGAGTGAAGGGGAGCACCTCTTTCTCTTTACGATTTCTGCTATTCTTTTTCTGATTTATCGACCTGACAATACTAGTACGAAACTTCTCCCTGACCTGCTCATCTCTGTCAACGAAAGGGATCACAGAGGGGTATTGTACGCTTTCTCCTTTCTGGCTCAGGCCTGCTATTTGCCTGAGTAAACGCTGAGGAGCTTTCCCCTTTGTTGTCTTTCCGAGCAAATGCTTCATTGCTTCAGTGTTTTTGCGTCCTGCAGTGCATTTCTCTAGCAAACTCTCATCATCAGAGGAACAATGCAAATACTTACAAAGAACTGCCCCTGCAAGACGTTGTATAAATTTACGACTGATTTCTTCAATTCGTGGCTTACTCCCATAGAGATTGTCCCTGTATGGATCTATCGGAAATTCACTGAGCATTTTATCTAAATGGTCAAATAATTCTTCGAGTTTACTTGGAGGCCGAGAAGAAACATGCCTCTGGGCATCATCACTTGGCGTTGACTCTTTCTGTTGTTGGCGTTTGTTCGCGCCATCTGTTGTTATATTCAAAGTTTCTGCAGTAAGCACGGTGTGTTTAGGGAAATTGGTGACAGCAAACTCAAGCCGATCTTTAAGCTCACGTACATTACCAGGCCAAGAGTGCTTCAAAAGTGCCTGCTCTGCACTCGCATCGATCGTTCGCCCCTGAAATGCTTCATACTTACCTAGGCAATCTGATTCAATTTTTATAAGTAAGTGACGGGCAAGCACAAGAATATCTTTTTTTCGTTCTCGTAGAGGGGGAAGGATAATAGGGTTAGAAGAAGCTTGAACTCTTTGCAAAATATCAGCCCGAAAATCAGCACTACCTGATTCCAGTAATTCAAACTTATTTGTCGCCAATACTACTTGTAAATCTACCCGGCGGGCATCGATTTCTCCTAACCGTTGAGTTTGGCGAGTATTTTTTTCCAAAAGACGTGGAAGTCTATCCTGAACGAGAGCAGAGAGATGACCAAACTCATCAATGAACAAAGTCCCTCCGGCAGCTAAATCTATGGCACCATTTTGGCGTCTATCGGCACCAGTGAAAGCATTTCTTTCATAACCAAACAGATCTCTATCTACAATTGTATCGGGAGCATTGCAAAAATAGGTTTTAAATGGCCCATCTTTTTTAGGAGAATTGTAGTGTATATATTCCGCCATCAACTCCTTGCCTACGCCAGGTTCCCCCACCAGAATAATATTATCATCGCCCATTTTTGCTCTTTTTCTTGCGTCTCTGAGACAAGTAAGCATTGCCAACGAGGATCCAATAATTACTCCTTTTTTATCTTCAATTAATCCATGTTCTTCAAGCAGCTTGGCAATCTTATACCGCCCATTCCCATGGAGAGTTATCTCATCTTTATCAAAGAACTCAATCGCACGATATTTGGGATAAATCGATTCAACAGGATCAGCAGCCATAGCAGACATGATTACGACCGGCAATTGCCTCAACAAGGGATCTTTGACCATTCCTTTCAGAATCGTAAGGCCAAAGTATCTGGATGGGTCACTGTCATCTGGTCTGCCTGCAGGTTTCCCGTTTTGATTAACTTTGCCCGTCTTAAACTCCATATCAATGAAAACCATTGCCCAAGGTGGAGCGTTCAAACAACCTTGCCGTATATGTTCCAGTGTGCCGGGCAAGTCGTTCTTAACTTTGCCATCTACAATTTTTTGACCTCGGAGAAAATAAACTTCAGCTACTGGTTCTTCTGGCGGCTCAGCCTGCATCTCCGGTGTAACATCCTTCAACTCAGCAAGATTACAGAACTCTTGCCGACCAGAACCACTTCCTAACTGATCGTCAATTATCAATATCCGAGGGAGCATTTTATATCCTTATGTTATGAGGGAGAGAAGAAATACATTTACTTATTTCTCCAATATATTCTCTGAATTTTTTAAGAGTGGCCAGTAAGGAACCTGAGGCACCGACAGCATGTCCTGGTAAATAATTTTGTACGTTATTATTTATGTCATTATAGCTGGCAGCAGCAGTATCAACAGCATGAAGAGCTGTTTCGATATTTGTACGGACATCATATCTTACCAACCACATTTGATGTGCAAATAGAGCTAACCATTTAACAGCGTTATCCGAAATTAATGGCAAGGAGCCATTTACAATAAATTTCCTGGGAGAGAGCTCATCTTCGGCTGTAGTCAGCAGCTTACGTAAATCATTCTTCTTTTTCGCCCACGATACAAACTTGTGAGTAAAAAATGAGTCAAAAGATTCTTCCGTTGTTTTTCCCTGCTCAAGCTCCTGGATAAAATTACTTAAGTTCAGCGCAAAATCCCACTTCAGCCAATCATTGCGAATTCCAGACGATCCCGACCACCCATTCCATTTGATTCCGGCCACTGAT
>CAYUCH010000112.1:0-12715 GCA_964443295.1 uncultured Desulfobulbia bacterium
CAGTGGCCGGAATCAAATGGAATGGGTGGTCGGGATCGTCTGGAATTCGCATTTTTTGAGTGTTTCTTTCTTTAAGAGTTACTTCCAGTCCTTCTTCGGCATAAAAACCTTGTTCAATTGCAGCGTAATAACCAGCAAATTGAAAACCATGAAACCACTTGAGCTGGATGGAAACTTTTTCATGTTCTGCTGCTATGGATATTGATGAAATAAAAAAAGAGAAATAAGAGTAAATGCAAAGACAAAACATGTCTTGGAAAACAAACGAGGCGTTAACATGTCCCTTCCCAATTAAGGATTATGTATGATCATTACATTTTTAAGAATATCGTATCACAACAGGAAGGATTCTGAGAATTATTATTTTTAGTGGATAACAAATAACTAGAGGTAAGAAAGGAAAAAAATGGGAGCATATTCAACGGGTACTTGCCGATTGCGACGGCAATGTTTCCATGGCGGCTAAACACCTCGTTTGCACCACTGGACCTTACAACGAAAACTCTACAAATATCCCCCTTCTAAATAAGTATTGCCTTTATACCTGCCCGCCAGAAATCGTGTAAACAATAAAATGATAAGAACTAAGGACTGTGAAAATAAGCAGAAGAATGATCGAGATTTTTGCAGAGCGGTGTTGAAAAGTGTGGACCACAGGTTCCAGATGGCCCCTGTATTTTACCAAAGATGCCAGTGTACAGGAAAGGCCCAAAAACACCGCTGGCATCATGGTCCCAAAAAGGAGAAAGCCGTAGTAATAATATTCCGGCTTCAAGATACAGAAAGGGCACTTGTGGTATGGCATGGCATAAATATATGATGAAAACACCGTGGTTATAGCCATCATTGACACAAAAAAGAACCATCCCCACCCTATTCCAAATATCCAGTCCATCCATCTGGTATGGAGACGCAGGTAGGCTAATCCGAAAACAACTAAAAAGGCCGCTGTTCCATAAAAAAGAATAAGCAATGTCGTTTTAGGAATACCGGTAAAAAGATTGCTGCCAACATTTTTTGCCCCACTAAACACCACGGCACAACAGGAAGTGATAATGTCAGGTTCCAGTCCGGCAATATAGGCGGTCTGGTAAAACACATCAGTGGCCAAAAATGGTAACAACACCAGGAGGTACCAATATTTCAAGCGTACTAAAGGATATGTTTCGCAACTGACGTCCAGTTTGTGAAGTACAAGCCAGAAGCCATAGAGAAAAATTCCGGTAATTTTTATCCAAAGAGCAGGTAAGCCAAAATCATTGGCCATGAGGGAACCAGTGGCACACATGGCCCCGGCAATCACTTGACAGAAATTGTCTGCTGCCAGCACAAAAACAACTAAAGAAATAAGCTGAAATCCCAACCCATAGGCAATCATGGTAGAGGCAAGCCAGGTCTCGCGTTCAAGGGCAATTTGCAGTTCTTTATCACTGGAAGGGTTCCAGAACCGCAATACACGATAGGCGGTCCTGCCTGCCATACTGAGCAAAAAAAGAGCAAGGAGACTTAATATGCAGAGAGCGATTGACCAGGCATTAAGGAACATGAATTCGTCCGTCGCGAATATCAATTATGTTATCAATGGACTCATGATCGGAAACCAAAGGATCATGGGAAGCGAGAATAATGGTTTTGCCGGCTTCACGAAGACCGGACATAATGGTCATAAAATCTTTGCTGAGACGGGTGTCCAGATGGGCGGTGGGTTCATCGGCCAGGATGATGGGCGGATTATTGATTAAAGCCCGGGCAATGGCAACACGCTGTAATTCACCACCGGAAATTTGCCCAGCTGGAAAGTTTTCACGATGCAGAATGGAAAGCTGCTCCATGAGTGGTCGTGCTCGTTGTTTTCTATCCCGAGGTGATATTCCGAGGGGCAAGAGGGGCAAAGTGATATTTTCAAGCACACTTAAAGCAGGCAGGATATTGAAGCGTTGAAATATAAATCCAATAAAATTCCTGCGATGAAAGGTCAAAAATCTATCCGGTAAACGAGCTAACTGTTGACCGGCAATGGATGCACGGCCACTGGATGGCGGGAAGACACATCCGATGATGGCCAGTAAAGTGGATTTCCCAGACCCGGATGCTCCACGTAGGCAGACCATGTTCTTGGTGGCCACCTTGAATGAGACATCATGCAGAGCCCGCACCTCATTGGGATGGTCCTGATTGTATATTTTTGTAACGCCTTCAAGTTCTATTAGCATAAATTCAAACGTAAAACCTAGATGTTAAGCAGGGCATTATTTCAACTCCACACGCCCATATTCTACATTTTTTCACTCTGCACTCTTCATTCTTAGTTCCCCTACCCCCCTTGTAATGCCGTATCCGATGGTAAGCTTGCAGAACGCCATGAAGGGACCACAGTGGCTGCGAGATAAGGCAAAACAGAAAAACAAAAGAGCAGTACCAAATCTGCTAAATGTATATTTGGATACAATTGTAAATTGGGCCGGATTATTGACCAGCCTGCCAGGACAGGCAGAAAAAGAGTAGAAGAAAAATAGACCACATGAAGATAGGCAGCCGTACAACCAAGCAGAAAAGCAGAAAATGAAACAATAATCCCTTCCCAAAATCGCAGGACGAGCACATCCGAAGTTTGCCAACCAAGAAGCTTAAGGATAGCAATCTCCTTTTTCTCTTCCGGTGAAAGCCCAGAAGCCTTATCCCATGAGAATATCACAAAAGCTGCCAAGGCTGTGAGCAAACAGACAGAGGCAAATCCACTTCGCCAACCAAAGACCATGTGATAGGTTTTCTGTATCTGCGGTCTGGTTAGCACTCTGGTATCTGGTAAAATGTCGGCTATTTTCTTAGCAATGGTATCTATTTCCCTGGTATTTGCAACGCTGACCATGAGATCAGTTGCGAGATTATCATCCATGCTGAACAAGTCTCGACCATCTGCCAAGGACATCACAATTAAGTCATCGGTGAGAATACTGGTTTCTTTTTTAAACTTGTCGGTTATTGAAAAAGTTTTCAGGCTGAGGTCTGGTCTAAAGAGTGAAAAAGCTGGACTATTGTCTAAATTTTTGACAGCCAGGACAGCTTGCCCAAGAATCGCCTCACCGGAAGCAGTTGGCATCTGTCCTTTCTCCAAACTCTTGGCAAATCCTGATTTATTCGGCATCTTGCTCGCATCCATGCCGATGACTGTGTAATTGGCCAAGGTTACTTCATCAAAATAATACCCCCATACTCTGGGAGTAATGTTCCTAATACCAAAGATTTCACTGAGTTTTTCTTTATAGTTGACCGGGATGGACTCTTGTCTCCCGGCGGTCATTTTTTGAATAAGGATTTCTGGTGCCCAAGTAAGGGTATCTTCCGCTCTTTGTAAAAGGCCGTTACTGACAAGTTGAAAAGAACCCAAAAGGAAAATAACTGCTCCGAAAACGAGAATGATGGCTAAATTCTTTAATTTCTTACGCCACAGGGAGGCAAGGGCATAGTCGAGAAAATTTATCTGTCGTTCGACAAATCGATTGTTCATCTGGTTCACCGATTCTCAGCCAAATTATTAGTATAAGGTGGAGAGAAAAACGATCCAGAGGGGAAATGTTCCATTCCTCCTGGATGATCCATAAAAGGCACTAAGATATCAGACACTGCTGGATGGCGGGTGTATCTTGCTTCTGTTGTTACACATATATCAGTGAGTCCCAAGGTTTTCGTTACGTCATGTATGATGCTAAGATCTTTCTGTTGTTGAGATTTGCCCTGCCCTGCATAATAAATGAACATGCCGTCCAGGCAGATCACAGAAAGTATAAATGTCACATAATAAAAAGACGGTCTCATTATCTCATCCGCTGACCACTTCGCATTGATTCAACTAGTTCTATAGTGATTTCAGGAAACATTATAACACGTTTCCCGTGGTGATCTTTTAAAAACGATTGGGCAGCCTTATGTGAAGAAAAAGGGATAAACTCATGGCCCATAGGGCCATAAACATCACTGCCAATAACATAATAAGCCTTTTGAGCATTAACCCAATCAAGAGAATAATAATCTTTCACCTGCATGTCTGATATATCTTCCTTCGGGCCACCTCCGTAGGAACCGGGGGAAAAATAAAAAACCATCATATCTTTCACACCGTCAAAATAATATGTGTGGTTCTTTTTCTGGTCATGTATCAATGTAATCCATTCATCGTATTGAGTTACGAACATCCCGCAGATAGGACACCTTTCTTTAGGTGAAATTTTGATATTCTGGAGAGGCTCGGCAAAAAGAAGGCTGGAGTACAGCAACATATGAAACGCTGTAATAAATGTTAAAAGACGTCGCATGTGGGAGCTCCAGTATGTGAGGCTAGATTATAATTTTAAATACGGTTCCAAAAAGATTCGTAATTCTTCTTCCCCAACTCCACCTAGCTGGGCAGCTACTATTTGATGGTCTGGATTAATAATGATTGTCTGAGGAACCAATTTTACCTGGTAGGAAGAAGCAATACTGCCATCTTTGTCCATGAGCACGGGAAATTTAATCTTCAGATCTTTGATAAATGAATGTACATCATTCTCATCGGAAAGAATGTTTACATAAAACACGTTCAAGCCCTGGTCTTTATATCTTTCATAATAGACATTAAAAACCGGCGTGTCGGCTCTACAGTATTTGCAATCAACCGACCAGAAACGCAGGACTATGGGATTTCCCTTTAAGGAAGACATGGAGACTTCCTGGCCACCAAGTGCGTTGACTGTAAAATCAGGAGCCATGTCCCCTATTTTCAATTTTTTTGATCCGGTCTCTGTATTGCCGCATGATGAGACAAATAGCAAAATCAATAATAATGCGAAAATTCTGACTATTTGTTTTTTGAACAAAAGATACATTTGCTTATTCTTTTGCATCCTCTGCAAGCTTTCCTTGCCGCATGGTAAAAATTCGACTGTTGGGTATGGTTGCTGCCAGCTGATTATTATGAGTCACAATGAGGAAGGTTGTAGTGTGTTTTTTATTATATTCGGTAAAGACTGAGAAGATATCCTTCTCTGTATCTTCATCAAGGTCACCGGTGGGTTCATCGGCCAAAATGATGTCCGGATGATTGATAAATGCCCGGGCAATGGCAACCCGTCTTTGCTGGCCTCCGGAGAGTTGGCCTGGCAGACTGTCGGCTTTATCTGCTAAACCGACCTGTTCAAGAAGTTCTTTGGTGTATTCTGGATCACCACAGCCTGTACTGCAGAAACTCAAGGGCAGCATAATATTTTCTTCCACAGTAAGGGTAGGAATCAGACTGGCAAATTGAAATACAAAACCGATTGTTTTATTCCGAAGTTCAGACAAATTATTGTCGCTTCGCTGCCAGTTGTCCTGTTTATCAATAATAACGTTGCCACTATCGGGAACTGTCAATCCCCCAATAAGACTGAGCAAAGTAGTCTTACCTGATCCGGAGTGTCCATGGATAAAGAGGAAGTCGCCCTGGTCCGCCTGCAACGAAACATTGTCCACTGCGGTCATCAGTTTATCTTCGGCCATATATGTTTTCGTTAAATCTTTACATTCCAATATCACGTTGGATTCCCCATGACTTCTATTACCACATTGTGAAACTTTTATATTCTGTGCTTAAATAATTGAAGGTGCTGATAAATATCCGATTTGGTTTGCTATTGCAAGAAACATGATCGCAATTAATAACAATTCTTTTTTCAAAAAGTTGCAATTTTATTATAAGTATACTATATGGTTTATTTCCTCTCACCAGGGAAAGATTGTTTTACAATTTTTTTTATAATTGAACCAGGCAGATTTACTGCCAGCCCTTGTAAAATGAATATACACGGGCTAAAAATTCCAAGGAGTAAAACATGAAGTTTTCAAAATCCATTCTCTTTGGCACAGTGGCGGCCGGAGCCATCGCGCTGGGCAGCACCGTTGCCATCCAGCAGGCAACTGCCATGGGCAAAAAAGAAGCTCCTGCAGAGAGCAAACCTGCTGTTGCAAAAACCTATAACGCGACATTTTACGTTGCAGCAATGGGTGGTCATTTCGCAGTAGCAGATACCACCATTGATCCATCTAAGGACAATCCTTTTATTATTAATGAACTGACCAAACTTGATATCGGCGATGGCACTTCTCATCCTGTACACGATGCCCGTATCGATAACAAAGACCGGAACACCATGTATTGGGCTACTTACAAGCTTGATCCAGATGCAGACAATATGACCCATATTGGAAAAAGTGACCTGGTAAGCGGCGAAGTACTTGTTGATAAAACTGTACCTGTTCCAGAAGGCGTTCTGAACACCAAGAAAAACTACTGCGCTTCCGGTCAGAGTGCCGAATACTATTTCCCAATTGGCATGACCAACCCTGGATATATCACAGTTGTTCGTAAAAGTGACATGAAAGTTATGCACCAGGTTTTCGTAGAAGGCACTGATGCTGATCCCGGTGTTCCTTATAAATATATGCACGGTGTTACCTCTCCAGACATGACAGAATTGTTCATCACCATGAACGAGTCTGATACCAAAGGTAAAGCATACGGAAAAAGCGTTGGTAAGATGCACATGGCTGTTCTTGACACCGCCGCTCTGCAGGAAGGAAAAGTTAAAGTACTTCGCAAAGGCGTTGCAGATGGCAACCATAACTCCACCATCTCTTTCCGTCAGTACTACTCTCCAGATGGAAAATACATCGCCAACGGTACCGGCGACATCCTGTACCTCATCGATGCCGCTACCCTTGAAGTTCTCGACACTGAGACCGTTGGTTTACCTGGCGTTGAGCAACTCCATGACGCTATTTTCACTCCGGACGGCAAATATGTTATTGCCACATCCCGTGAAAAAAGAGTACTGGAGGGATGTGTAGATCCCAACAAACCAGCTAAAGACGAATTCCTCATGGACGGTACCCTCAAACTCTATGACGTAGAAGCCAAAAAATTCATCGGAAAAACAGCTTCTGTTTGTCTTGCTTGCCATGACGAAGAACTCGGCACAGGCGAAGATGCAGTACACGCTGTTCTCTGCGGTTTGGACGGCAACTGGAAATAAGCCATTTCCACCATCCTGCATTGCAGGATAAATAGATTTACAAAAAAACCGGGAAGCGCTTTTCGCTTCCCGGTTTTTCTTTTCAGCTATATAATAAAAAAATTACTTTTCTTACCTTTAAGTTCTATTTCCATTAGGCGAGACCATGATCTGCAAACAATCACTTTGTATTTGGAATATTGCCTGGAAAGGTATTTCTCGAAAACTTTTTCGTAATATCATTATGGTGTGTGCAGTTTCCATGCTGGTAGCTCTCCTTGTATTTGCCATGGCCTTCAACAAGGCAATAAAAGATGATATTGACAAAGCGACCAAACGGCTTGGCGCTGATGTTGTTATCGTCCCTTCGGAGGCCAAAGGGTTGGCTGAAGAGTTTATACTGGAAAGCCGCGAAAAGACCTTCTATATGGACGAGTTTGTCTTTGAGTCTTTGAAAGACATGGAGGAAATAGAAAAAGCGACCTATCATATCTACCTTAACACCCTGGATTCTGGCTGCTGCAGTATCGACGAAGGTCAGGTTATTGTTTTTGATCCAGAGACGGATTTTGTTATCTCTCCATGGGTTAAGCAGAAAACCCAATTAAAATCAGGAGAGGTCTTTGTAGGAAGTTATGTTTATGAGTTTCTCGGACTCATCGACACGGCTCAACTTTTTGGCCAAGGAGTAAAAGTTGTTGGTGATCTGCAACAGACTGGAACTGGACTGGATAACGGTATTTTTATGCAGGTTAAAGATCTTGATCTCATTTCCGAAAATGCTGCTGGTGAGTTCAAAAAAGGTGATCTTTCCATCATTTTTCTCAAAGTACACAAAGGACTTGATGTTGCAAGTGTAGTTGCAAAAATTCGCACAATTAATCCAAGAATAGGCATAATGACCAGAGGGGATATTGGAGCGGATGTCCGGGCAACTTTGGCAGATATCATCCGTATTTTTGCCTTTACAATAGGCATTTCTTCTTTTCTTTCAATCCTTCTGGCATGGTCGACCTTTTCTGCCATGGCCAATGAAAGACGCCGAGAAGTTGGCATCTTACGAGCCATTGGCGCCAAAAGACGTCACATCATTACCATGTTCATTTCCGAAGCAGCGATTATTAGTTTGCTTGGCGGGATTCTGGGCGTGGGTATAGGACATGCACTTCTCTACTATCTAGGAAGTGATTTTCATCTGCTGACTAAGATTGGGGCGACGGGAGCCAGTGCGTCTCAGCATATAATCATCAGTGCCATTGCCATGCTGGCCGGTATTACTGCCTGTCTCACTGGAGCACTTGTACCCGTTTTACGATTGGCAAACCTGGAACCTCTCATGGCCATCAAGGAAGAGTAATATCAATCCCATAATCACCAATCTTGGCCAACAAGGCTGGATAACTGATTTCCAATAGGGCTGAGGCTTTGGATCGATTACCACTGGTAACGGTCAATGCCTTACTGATCAACATTTTTTCCATTACGATCTTCGCTTTTTTAAGGGAGTACCCCTCAAACAAACTTTCCATACACTCTTTACTACCCTGGGCCGTCAATTCGGTGGGCAGGTGGTCTGGCTGGATTTTTTGGTCATCGGCAAGAACCATGGCTCGTTCAATTACATTAATGAGCTCTCGAACATTACCAGGCCAGGAATACTGCATAAGAATAGAAAGGGAAGGTTTGGAAACACCTTTTACAACTTTGTTCATTGAAACAGAAAAACGATTTATAAAGTGTTGAATCAGCAAAGGAATATCTTCCAGCCTTTCACGTAATGGAGGAAGGATTATTGGCATGACATTCAGTCGATAAAAAAGGTCTTCGCGGAAATTTCCTTGTCCTATTTCTTCTTTAAGGTCACGCGCGGTTGCTGCAATAACACGTACATCAACTTGTTTATTTTCAGAAGCACCTACTGGACGGATTTCATTTTCTTGCAAAGCCCGTAACAATTTAACCTGCAATGAAACGGGCAATTCACCAATCTCATCAAGAAAAAGTGTTCCTCCATCTGCTTCTTCGAAAAGTCCTGGTTTGTTACTTTCAGCCCCTGTGAAGGCCCCTTTAACATGGCCAAACAATTCACTCTCAAGCAGGTTGTCTGGGATACCACCGCAATTAACTGCCACCAGTTTATTCTCGGATCTATTCCCGGCCATATGGATACCGCGAGCAACAAGTTCCTTGCCGGTTCCAGACTCACCTGTAATCATCACAGTCGTATCGTACTCAGCTACTTTTTGAGCAAGACTGAATACCGCCTGCATTGCTTTGCTCTTACCAATCATATTGCCAAACTGACATTCGCCGGAAAAAGACTCTATCCGCTTACGCAGTTGGATATTTTCTCGGCGTAAAGTCTCGCGCTCTTCCGCTTTTCTCAAAGTGAGAATCACTTCATCTGCTTTAAATGGCTTGGAGATGAAATCATATGCACCCTCTTTCATGGCATTTACAGCTAAATCCATGGTGCCATAGGCAGACATCATGATAACTGTAGATGAAGCCAACAATTCCCGTCCGTTGCTGAGAAATTCCATACCGTCCATGCGGGGCATTTTAAGATCGCATAATACGAATTCGAATGATTGCTTGTTTAGCTTATCCAGAGCTTCCTGGCCATCAGCAGCACATTCAACTGAATATCCAGCCTTGTGGGTTAATACAGACAACATATGACGCATATTGTCCTCATCGTCGACGATGAGGAGTCGCGTTTTTGTTTGACCGTAGATGTTTGTTGCTTTGTTGTGTCACTTTTAAATGAGTTTCGTGTTGAGAACACACCGGCAAAGATATAACCATAGTGGTCCCCTCTCCCTGCACACTATCTACGTCTATGGATCCACCAAAACTTTCGATTATCATAAATGAGACAGCCAAACCAAGACCTGTACCTTTTCCTGGTTCTTTGGTTGTAAAAAATGGGTCAAAAATAGTCTCTAAAACATCACTTGGGATACCAGGTCCATTATCAATGAATGAAATTTGAAGCCTCGTTGTCTCACCCTCGTACTCTTCATCCAGGGAGGTGCTCACTTGCAGCTTACCATTTGCAACATCCTTTTTAGTCGCCAAGGCGTCACTAGCGTTAATAATGAGGTTTAAAAAAACCTGTCGCAATTGTCCAGCGTCAGCGAGAACTAAATTTTTTTCAGCGTTGAGGTGAAGATCGAATTGAACTTGAGCCATGAGTGGTTGAACAGATATAACCTGCGATAAGTCGTTTAAAATAGCATGAACAGAAGTAGACTGCAGACCTTCGGATGATGACCGAGAGAGATCGAGTAATTGCCTGATTATCACATTTATACGGTTAATTTCATCTTCAGCTCTGGATAAAAAGTCTTTCTGGTCAACCTCAGAAAGGCCACCTTGTTTCAATAACTCAAAATAACCAAGTACAATACCGATTGGGTTGCCAATCTCATGTGCTATACCAGCTGATAGTCGACCTACTGAAGCGAGTTTTTCTGCTCGGACAATTTCAGCTTGGGCCTGTTGTAAGTTTTGATTTGCCTCTTCTAAAGAGTCAACTGTAGAACGAAGCTCTTCCCTATTTCTCGAAAAACGACGCACCATTCTTTGAAGCGATTTGTTCAGCTTTTGAAATTCCGTATCATTTTTACGGTCTGGCAACAGAAAATCTTCAGTGTCACGAAAGCCTTCTATGAAATCAACCATTTTCTGTATGGGGCGAATCATTGATCGGTACAACAAAAAGAAACCTAGCAAGACAAGAATAATTATGTTGGCCAGGAAATAGACTAAGAAAATATTTCTAATTTTTTCTATCTTTTTGAATACATCCTTCAGATCGATAGCAACAGCGATTGCACCAACGGTCTCCCCATTTTCAAATATTGCTTGTGACAACAATAAGTATCCACTTCCCTTTGCAAAAATACTCGCAGAAGTTTCATTGAATTGTGTCAAATTTTTTCCATATTCGAGTGATTCGCTAACCATTCCACTCAGAGAAGAAGACAAGCCACACTGATCAATATTGATATTTTTTGTATTGTCGCTCCAGTGAAGGGCAGTAATACAGGAAAATAATTTTTTCTCATCTCTATTAAGATTCTCAATCAGTGAAAAAGAAGGAGGCAATTGGTCTAAACGAATGATTGGATGTAAACGATGGGTAATGCCTTGTAAAACAATACGTCCTTTGTCTGCTTCAGAGCGTATAAGTTCTTTTTTAGCCATGCTGACCAGGACCACTCCGATAAGCAGCATTGCTAAAGCTAAAAGAAAAAACTGGGTAAGTAAAATATTAGATTTGAGGCCTCGAATAAACAATGTGCGCTCTTATTTTAAGGGAACGTAAAGCATATGATCTTTGATTTTAAACACGAACCAAATTGTAAGCTCACTACATTATACTCAGTACATGCAAAAGGACAATCCATTCCCAGGATATATTTAGGATAATGATATACGACAGTAATCGAGAAATATATCATTGCTCCGAAAGATGCATTGTAGACAATATAAACAAAGCTGTATGGCACTACGTGAATATTAGGCTGAGCTTAATTTACACCCAACACATTGTGTTATTATCAATAATAAATATTCGTAAAGAACACCTAACAATAAACATTGAGTATAGTTAGGCCTGACAATATCAGCACAAATAGAGCAAGCAGAAAACAGATTATATAGAGGGTCAGGTTTGGCTGAAAAATCTGACATAATTGAAGATTGTTACCAAATTTCAAATAAAATTGAAAATATATATAAAACTACCTTCCGACAATCACTCTTAAATAAAAATTATTTTTATAAAAAAGTAATTTGCAAGACCAACCATTCACTTGTGTCTTTCAAAAATACTGAGCATCCCCGACAAGTCCTAACAACTACATCTACACAAAAAAAGCGTTTAACAAAAAAAAATTCCTGTGACATTCAACACATTTCAACATTTATATATCAAACTTACTCTTTGTCGTTAGGCCAAACACGCGCACTCACTCCTAACAAAATCAGCCTGCTCACCTTCCAATGTCAATTACTAAAAACACAAAACTCTGTGAAAATTATAAGAAACAAAATATGTTAAACGACTTTTCATAACGAACTTTCATTATCGGCTTTTCAACAAAAAGTGATCTAATCGCACCGAAAATTGGTTTGAAAATAAATTTGACAGTGCAAAAATCTTCTGATATGTAAACACAAAATGTTAGGTTTTAAAATGTGAAATCTTGGCTAACTTGAAAAACTAAATGCTGATAATGACAAGGAATTGACAAAAATCTATTTTCTCTATTTCCTATTTTATCTATCACAATATTAGCGCAAGATTTTTCCAGTTTTTTAATTCACGTATTCAAAAGGGAGGGAAAACGTGCATTACAAATCTGCGCCGTCAATCTGGAATTTGAGTGAGATGTTGACCTGGATGGATTTTGGTTTTCTAGAAGATTCAGACAGGACTGATATTGAAAACCAATGCTCTTTCATGGGGGCATATGATATATGCTCTTTGTTCCGAGGAGTAGTGCCTATTGTTCATGGTCCTCTGGCATGCGTTAATTCGTATCACTCCACCAGGATAGTTTCACGTCTTAAAGACAAACATAAGACTTTGCCGTTTAGTACTTGCATGGATGGCAATGACGTTGCGTATTCCACTGATCTCGGCCACCTATTCCACGCGAAGCCGGCCACCCATT
>CAYUCH010000113.1:0-12226 GCA_964443295.1 uncultured Desulfobulbia bacterium
GGGTGGCCGGCTTCGCGTGGAATAGGTGGCCGAGATCAGTGGAATACGCAGCATTCGCTCTTCCGCTTGTTTTTGCTTGATTTCTGTGCTCATACTGTCAATTTGCATTGTCCTATACCTGTAGTTGCTACTGATATTTTTGCGATATATTGCCAATATTTTTCTTCCATAGCCAGAGCCAAGACTATTGTAGATATTAAATAAGTTCACGAGTATGGTTGGATTTTTTAACTCTTGATACCTTGCGGGTGACATGTTGGTTGATAAAGCATCAGCCGGCAGAGAAGAAATCACCGATTGATGAATAATCACAATGGCCACCTTATCAAAAAACACTATTCGCCATTCTTTTGAGTTCAATAGCCAGGATATTAAGTTTGAGTGGCGAAGCTGAATTAACGCGACCTTGAATGGATATTTTTTTGTGAATTCAGAAAGTATGCCAGGGGTCAAATTCTGGTTAATGTTGAACCATTCCGGCATAATTTTTTCTGCGTAAGGTCCATAACGGCTATCAATCCAGACTTTATACTTCGGATACATGGACCACATCATATATGATCCGATTCCATAATCATTGAATATTGGTCCAGGCAAATTATTTCTCTTAACGAATTCAACCTCGTTAATGGGTAAAAAATTATTTGCCTCTTTACCAAACCATGATTTTTGGTCTTGCATGGTGACAATATTATAGGGGCACAAGTAGCAAAAGATACTAAATACCACCAGAGTCACTGGGAATAGCTTTTTCCATAAATCTACAGAATTGCTTTCCCATAAAAGGTAGTTCATGGAAAAAAACCAAACAGGCGGATAGAATAAAGTTGTTCTTCCATACTGCATGCTGATAAAGAAAAAACAAATGTTCAGAACTATGATTGGTATATTTATATGTTTTTTTTCGACCAATAAATACACATTGTAGCCCAAAAAAATGAGGCCCAAAGTGAGTAGTGACCAAGCGGCATTGGAGAAATTGAAATTAGGTGTGGAAAAATTGAGATAATTCCACATGTTTTGATAGGCAAATAACTGGGTGGTACTTTCCATGTAATCCGGGGAAAATATATTATTTAGGATAGTTAGGTGATATTCAATACCATAGGGATTGAAAAGCAATACCACTCCGGAAAGAATTGTTGCAATAATGAGAGAGAAATAAACAGGGCTTGGCATTCTGTTTTTTGGGGTAAGAAATAACGCCAAGGTTTCGCCTAAAACACAGAGAGCAAGCAGAAAAATACCGAAAATAAAACCACCGTGGGTGTTAACCCAGATTAAAAACAGTAAAGGATACAAATAAAACAGTTTTTTTCTTGTTGCCTTGGCATAAAAATAAAGAAAGCATGCCGCAGTGAAAAATAGAATGGTGAAGAGTTCCGGCTTAAGATAAGGGATAGTCAGTTTCAAGACCACCGCGATTAAGAGGATACCCATTATATTTGTGATATCAAATCTCAGCTTAAGGGCTCGGAGGAAAAAATAGTACAGACTGAAAACCATCAGGAAGATGGTCCATTGCAATATAAAAAGACCTGACATGCCGGCAATCAGGTGAATGAGATAGATAAAAAGACTGCCAAGCCAAGACACATACTGCCAATCTGCCAGGGCCGGAGTCCAAGAGAATTGGGAATGATCAATATTCCAGGAAAAGTTCTTTAAATGTTCTTTGCCATAAGCCAGATGAAACCATATGTCAAAATCATCGGTAAGAATTGGGTAATAAAACAGGATGACAAAAGGCAATATAATAAGGCAAATTTTGGCTACGGTAGAGCTTTTCGCAACTGAAATTGCTGATTTAAACAACCAATTCATTGGGGGAGCTGGACTATTGTTTTTCATAACATGAATTATACTTCCAGGTTTTAGTATGTTTTTTGATTGAGTAAGGCGTTGTTTTAACTCAACGGCCTCTAACAAGGATTCAACCAGCCACGTTGGCGAAAACATCTACCATTGTGAGCAGAAATGTCAACACTGATGTGAATAACTCTTTTCTGGATGGATGGAGATTATATTATGATCGCGATCGTTTCTATTCTGGTTGGTATTCTCTGTGTTATCATGTTAAATGATGCAATGTCCATCATTTGTTAATATTGTCAGCTGTTATCCAAGAATTCGTTTAAAGGAAACAATAATGAGAATGAAGAAACCTGTTTTAATTCTTTTAGCTGGATCCTTCAGTATTATTTCCCATGTCAGTTTTTCCAATGCAGCCTGTACACGATCGGATGTTGAATTTTATTTGAGTCAAGGATTTACTCCTGAGCAGGTGACTTCCATTTGTGCAGATGGAAAGCCCCCTTCTTCAGAAACTGATTCTTCTAAGAAGAAAATAGAAATCAACAATAATGTGCAAACTGAAAACGCAACTCCATCCCTGCAAGACAAATTTTCAGAACAAGGCATAGAAGGCAGAAAGAAAATGGCCAAGCGTATTTTGCCATCTGCCATTGATGGATATGATGTCTATCTGACAGATGAGAATTTACACTATACTTTGAAAACATGTTTTGAATATGGCGAGGAGGACCTTTTTGGATTTCGAGAAAAGGCTTGTCCCGAGGTGCAGTACATTATTTCCTGGGAAGGTTTAGAAGTGAAAAAAGCCTGGAAAGAATATTATTTTCTTGGAAGGAGCCAGGTCAAAGTTAAAGGGCAGATTCAAAGAAAAATTCTAAGTGGCCTTGATGCCGTTAAACCCAGTGAACGTAGTAAGATTGATAAGGAACTTGATCACGGTGCTGAAACCGTTATTCCTATTAGAGATGATGTCTCTGTTTCAAGGGTTAAGGAGGCATTAATGACGCTATCCCGTTAAAACAAAGCAAAGATGCTGGAAAGGTAATAAAAAAAGCCGGTTGGTAAAGATACCAACCGGCTTTTTGGGTAAATCTAAATAGTGATATCTTACTTGGTGCCGAGGCTAAATTTATGAATAGCACCGAGAGAGACAACCATTGGATCATTATCACTTTCTAAAGTGGTGTATCCAAGAAGTGCGAATACTTTGGTGTTTTTGGTGATGTTGTAGAATGCGCCAAGGTGGAGGCCTTCACCTTCAGCAGCACCGTCATCAACCATACCAAGGGAAGCAGAGATATCTACTTTACCAGCAGTAACTGTACCAGTAAGGTAGAGGTAGTTAATGTCTGTACCGCCTGTTTCAACGTTCTCAAAAGAAGCGCCAACTTTAAAGGCGTCCATTTTGTAGCTTCCGTAGATGCGGTAAGCATCGCCATCAGCATCAATATTAGGAATTGTAGCAGTGTCACTATTGGTAGCAAATACACCACCAACATTAATGCCTTTCATTCCCCAAGAAGCACCGGCCAGGAAACCGTGATCATCTTCGTTGCTATCATCTACGAAAACACCAGCAGTCACTTTTACTCCGCCCATGCTTGGAGTTTCATACTGAAGCGCATTATCAGTGAAACCGTTTGTGGCTCCGGAGAGACCGTAAGTAGCTCCACCACCGGCATAAGCGCCACCGGCATTAATGTGGGACAGGTTGTAGAATGGATCCAGTTTGAAACCTGGCATTTTGTACGCATTTGTCATCCGACCATAAGCAACTTTACCAAAGCCACCTTTCAGGCCTGCAAAATAGAAACGCTGGTTCAAAGCAGTTCCACCATTCGCATCAGATGGTGCACCGGTTTGCAGATGATAGAAAGCTTTCAGGCTGTCTCCGTAGCTTCCTTTTACTCCTAACAGAGAAACATTATCCTGACCGCGGAGACCATCAATGCCAGCACCAGCACCATCTTCGTCAATAAGGTTGAAAGAATAACGCATCTGACCATAAAGTGTAGTTCCTGCTGCAGCAGTCAGAGGTACGGTGCACATTGCCAAAAGTGAAGCGCCAATAACCAATTTCTTCATACTGTTTTCTCCCCAAATGTTGTTTGTTAGTACTTCCAAAAAGTTGGTATTGTAAACAAAGTGACACAAAGTGTCATTTAAAGGCATACAAAATAACCTTTTTAATCTTCAGTGGCAACAAAATATTATAGTTTTGATGGAAGTTGGAAATACGACTATATCCATTGTTGGATCTAGGGAAGAATTATTATTAAATTCTGGCACTTATTCACTTTTGGTGTTTTCTCAGTTATAGTTACCATTGTAATGATAATTGAACGAGGAGATGTTGATGAGAGCCCATCTGATTAGTGTTTTAATTTTGGCTGCTGGCAAAGGCACTCGAATGAAATCAGCCAAAGCAAAAGTGTTACATGAAGTGTTTTTTGTCCCAATGATTCATCATGTTTTAAATGCTGTGTCAGCTCTTAATGTTGATAGAACTATTGCAGTAGTCGGGCATCAAAGACAAGAGGTTGAAAATTCTTTGGCTAGTTATCCGGTTTCTTTTGCTTTTCAGAAAGAGCAATTGGGTACAGGGCACGCTGTGGCTATTACGCGCGAGCAATTATCTTCCAATACAGGTACCGTTTTAATTCTTTGTGGGGATACACCTCTCATTCGTTCTGAAACATTACAGGCAATGTTGGAAGAGCATATAAAAAGCGAAGCTATTCTTACTGTAATGACAACAGAACTTTCTGAACCTCAAGGATATGGACGCATCCTCAAAGATGCGCAGGGGGTACTAAGTGGAATTGTGGAGGAAAAGGATGCCACTGATGCTCAGAAAAAAATAAGAGAAATTAATGCTGGAGTCTATGCGGTTGAATCGGGATTTTTGTTTGATGCATTGGATCAGGTTGATTCTGATAATGCCCAGGGTGAGATTTATCTTACTGATATTGTAGGGATTGCCAGTCAAGAAAAACAATTAGCAAAAGCATTCGCCTGTAATGATCCTGAAGAGGTGCTTGGGGTTAATTCTCGAGCAGAACTTGCCTTGGCCCACGCAAGGCTGCAAGAAAGGAGAAACAGTGAGCTCATGAAAAGTGGGGTGACAATGATTTGTCCTGACACTATTCAAATAGAAGACGGTGTGGAGATCGGGCCAGACACTTTTGTTGATATGAATGTTCAAATATCCGGGCATTCGTTTATTGGTGAAGGGTGTCGGATTGGGCCAAATTGCTATCTTGCAAATTGCCGAATAGGGAGGGGCAGCAATATTGGCCCAAACTGTGTTCTTCGGGATTTTGAGGTACAGGAAGGGCAAGATGTGCTCCCTCTAACGAAGGCTTAAGACTGAACCCGAATTAAAAGAATAACCGTACATTTTTTTAATGAAATAAGTCGGATATCACTGCCTTGTGTGGTAGTATTGAAAAGTTGAATTAATATAAAAATGATTTTTTGTGATGCTGATCCTAGGTACAAAAAGGACGGCTGAACGGTTAATGTGAGGACATAGAGATGGGTGAAGATCATCAAGAAGAAGTCTTGGCCAATTTGGAAAATGTGGTCGAGAAACTCCTTGAGCAATTTAGAGTTGTGAAGCAGGAAAAAGCTGAGGTCGAAGCTATGCTGCGCCAAAAACAATTTGAGGTTGAAGAACTTCAAGATGTTGTTGCAGCACTTAAGGAAGAAAAAGGTGTTGTTCACCAGCGAGTTTCTGGCCTATTAAATTCAATTCAGGAATGGGAGAAAAATCAGGCTGCAACTGCCTGAATTTAAAGAAAGGTCATACGGGAAAACCCGTTGCCATTCCAACAGTATTTTGGTAACTGATATTTAGGTGCGCATTGACAAGGTTAGTTACATTTGAGGTGCTTGGGCAGAAATTTCCACTCTATACGGAAGCTTCTGATGAAGATGTCCAAGAAATACTTGAGATGGTTCGGAGTCAGATGGAAGAGCATGTGGGCTCGTCAGTAAATGTGCTTCCATCAAATAAAGCTGCGATTTTAACGAGTCTTAATGTTGCCAGCGAGTATGTTAAGCTAAAAAAGGATTTTGCCAAACAAACAGAAAAGTTAAATGAGTCCGTTGCAAGACTTACACAAAAGATAAACGGCTCATTATAAAACGGCAACTTTACGTTTTTAATGCTAAACTTGTTATAATAGTACAGAGATGTTGTTCCCAATAATTGGGATATGGATTATACAACTCGAAACATTTTTCCCCTGCCTTGCTGGTGATCAACAGGTTGTTTCGAGCCAACACAGACATTTAGGGTGACTCCGCTTCCCCGGGAAAGGATTTCGGTCAGCCGAAGACCTTGAAAGAGGTATGAGTATTAACACCCACCTAACTTTGTTAGGTTCGATGTCACTGTTGAAACCGCTATGGCGGGGGATTTTACAATACACTCTGCGTGCAGCGACCTGCACCAGGGTTTGATATACAAAAAATGGAGGAAACAGGGGTGGAGAAGGCGCTTTTCGCTTGCTGGAAAGGTGTCTTTGGGATTGGAATGTATCCTGTGTTCTGCACGGGTTGAGTATGGCGGTACATCCTGGAGGCTAGGATGTTGATATATGAATGGCCGAGTAAGTATAGGGAAAGAAGGTTTGGTAGGGTAATTAATAGATGTTATTTATTTTCTTCTCTTGCTAGTTTTTCTGGGGTCATGTCCAGCTTTTAGGTTTTCCGCTATAAAAACGTAAAAAAGACATTTCCTTTTTGTTTCTCAAGCAGCACATGCTGTTCTCTTGGTGTTTTCTCCGTTTACACTTCAAACAATATTCTGATGTTTTTTGCGATGCCGGCGGTAACGGCTGACAGCAAA
Source organism: uncultured Desulfobulbia bacterium (assembly GCA_964443295.1). GTDB lineage: Bacteria > Desulfobacterota > Desulfobulbia > Desulfobulbales > CG2-30-60-27 > CAYUCH01. The sequence continues at coordinate 6,671 of CAYUCH010000113.1, forward strand.
ATTGTATTTATTTATCCCCGGTCAAGGAATAAACCTTAGGTGGATATTCCATTAACTAAGGGCCGGTTTTAATAGAGTAGTTTTTGGGAGGTAACGCTGTGGATGCGATGATGGAATATGCTGTATTTGTCATAGTAGGTTCGGTTGTCGGTATTTTTATTGGCATAATATTAAGGAAAATACTGATTGAATCACGCCATGAGAATCTAGAAAAAGAAGGGAAAAAAATAATTGAAAATGCCTTGCAGGAATCTGAAAGGCTTAAAAAAGAAGCACTCTTGCAATGTAAAGACCAAGCTTTGGAGATAAGGCAAGAGGCTGAAAAAGAGGTCCGAGAGCGAAAAGCAGACATAATAACAGAAGAGAAAAGACTTTCGGGGAAACTCGATCAAATCGAGAGGAAGATAGATATTCTTGACAGTCGTGAGATGGAATTACTGAATAAAGAAAAATCTTTCGTCTCGGTGGAAAAAGAACTTGCAAACCGGAAGGAAGATTTGGACCGCACCATAGAAGAACAGCGTTTTAAACTGGAGAAAATTTCCGGTATCTCAAAAGACGATGCTAAAAATATGCTGTTGGAGTCCATCGAGAGTGAGGCTAGGATGGAAGCTGCAAAGGCATTGGTTCGAATTGAAAATGAAATGAAAATTCAGGCTGATCGCAAAGCAAAAAATATTTTGGCTTTGGCAATTTCACGATATGCCGGCGATTATGTTGCTGAAAAAACGGTTTCTGTGGTTCCTCTGCCGAATGAAGAAATGAAAGGTAGGATCATTGGACGTGAAGGCCGAAATATCCGAGCCATTGAAGCAGCCACAGGCATTGATGTAATCATAGATGATACTCCTGAGGCGGTGATCCTTTCTGGTTTTAATCCGGTCCGACGTGAGATGGCCAGACAGGCTTTAGAGCGTCTTATCACCGATGGAAGAATTCACCCTGCCCGCATTGAAGAAGTTGTTGAAAAAGTAAGAAAAGAGCTTGAAGTCACCATGCGTGAAGCAGGTGAGCAATCTACATTTGATGTTGGCTCCCATGGCATTCACCTCGAATTGATTATGCTGCTTGGTCGCTTAAAGTATCGGACAAGCTATGGTCAAAATGTATTACAGCATTCGCTGGAGGTTGCTTTTCTTGCCGGAATTATGGCAGCGGAATTGGGATTGAATGTGAAGCAGGCAAAAAGGGCGGGTCTCTTGCATGATATAGGAAAGGCTGTAGATCATGAAGTAGAAGGATCTCATGCCAGTATAGGTGCAGACCTTGCCAAGAAATATGGCGAATCTCCTCGAGTTATACATGCCATTGCAGCACATCATGAAGAAGTAGAACCGGATGATGTAATTGATGTGCTCGTTCAGTCAGCAGATGCCCTATCAGGAGCAAGGCCTGGGGCTCGAAAAGAGATGCTTGAAACATATGTTAAACGACTGGAAGAGCTTGAAGGAGTGGCCAATAGCTTTGACGGTGTGGAAAAATCTTTTGCAATCCAGGCCGGTCGAGAGTTGCGTATCGTTGTTAATAGCTCCGATATCAATGATGCTGATGCCACAATGTTAAGTAAAGGAATTGCCAAGAAGATTGAAGAGGACCTTACATACCCTGGCCAGATCAGGGTGACTGTAATTCGAGAGACGCGCTCTGTTGAGTACGCCAAATAGGACTATTTAGATTACGTGATATATATGCAGTATTCCATTGAAGAACAACTTGAATTGATTGAGCGGGGAACTGTTGACGTCATTTCGAGAGAAGACCTTGTCAATAAACTTAAGAAAGCTCAAGATGCCGGTAGGCCTTTGAAAATAAAGGCAGGTTTTGATCCGACGGCGCCGGATTTACACATCGGGCATACGGTTCTCATTCAGAAATTGAAGCATTTTCAAGAACTCGGCCATGAAGTGCATTTTTTGATTGGCGATTTCACCGGTATGATTGGCGACCCCACCGGCAAGTCGGAGACCAGAAAGCCTTTGACCCGGGAAGATGTCGATAAAAATGCCGAAACATATAAAGAACAAATATTTAAAATTCTTGATCCTGCGAAGACCAAGGTTGTGTTCAACAGTCAATGGCTCGCAGATTTAAGTTCTCACGAGTTTATCCGCCTTACATCTCAAACCACAGTAGCAAGGATGCTTGAACGAGAAGATTTTCGCGTGCGCTACGAAAATGAACGGCCCATTAGTATTCACGAGTTTTTATATCCACTTATCCAAGGCTATGATTCCGTTGCCCTGGAAGCAGATGTAGAGCTTGGCGGTACCGATCAACTCTTTAATCTCTTGATGGGGCGCAATCTTCAAAAATCTTGGGGACAAGAACCTCAAGTTGTCATTACTGTCCCTTTGCTTGAAGGTTTGGACGGGGTGAACAAAATGAGTAAGTCTCTTGGAAATTATATTGGCATTACTGACAGCCCCGATGATATTTACGGTAAAGTCATGTCAATGTCCGATTCTTTGATGTTTCGTTATTTTGACCTGTTAAGCGACTTGTCGTCTTCAGAAATTGAAGGTTTACAGGTCAAAATGCAGGAAGGGGCTTTGCATCCAAAAGCAATTAAACAGCAATTGGCTCGGGAGCTGACGGCTCGATTTTATGATGATGATGCCTCCCAGAATGCCGAGGTTAATTTTGAGCAGGTTTTCGCAAAACATGATCTTCCCGATGAGATACCTGAAAAGCATTTGCCAGCCAGCAATGAGTCGGTCTGGTTGCCTCGACTTTTGGCTGACTGCGATATGGTTAAAGGAACCGGCGAGGCCCGGCGGATGATCAAGCAAAATGCCGTATCCATTGATGGACAGAAACAATCTGATGTGGAATGCAATATCAATTGCAAGGGTGAATACGTTATCAAAGTAGGAAAGAGACGCTTTTGTCGTGTTGTTTTTAACTGATCCATAGAGGTATTTTCCCTGAAGTAGAATCAAAAATATGCTATCATATCCCCTGGTTTCTTTTTGTTTGCACTGGGAGTTGAAGTGTGATTGCTAAAGCCACACCAATATAATTTTCCAGTGTAAATGTGTTGTTCAGGCTGTTTTTCAACAGGATGCCTCGGGCCACAATGGTTGCCAGATCAATAAAGGCAAAACTTGGTAAGATCATTTTTGGTATTGCGCTACTCATCGCAATTGCCATATCGAGCTTTTTTCTCAATCGTTTATCAGACTACTCCACCAGAAAAATTCAAGAGATCACCCACCTGGAAAGGGATTTTTCCCAACTGATTCTCCTCGAAAAAGATGGGCTTGTTAATCAGGTTTCGTTGCAAGATGTCCATGTACGCTATGATGACTTCCTGAGACAATGCAACACCTGTCATGCCGATGATAGGTCGGCATCTCTACAACAGCGCATTTCTCTTTATGACAAACTTTTTCAGACAGCGCGAAAAAGTGACCGACAAGTTGAACAAGTTCATAGAATGCTGTGGGAATTGAAAGGAAGTATTCGCTCTACGTATGATTATCATTTATCTAATTTGCCTCAGGTGAAGGATGAGGAGATTAATGAAAAAACGAATCCAATACAGAGAAGCAGTAGCATCGACAAGGCTCTCAAAGAGCTGGAAATTATCAGAGCAACAGCGCTCGTACAGTCTACAATTTTTGACATAATTCACCATTTTCATGCCTTGCTCAGCTATGATGACTTACAGCCTTTGAGCGAACCCTTTTCCAATGGAATGCAAAGATTTTTTTCTCTTGTTAACGCCCTTGATGACTTACCATTGACCTCAGAAGACAGGCTTGTTGTTGAAGAATTGTTGTTTAAAGGGAAAAAACTGGAAACAATCTTTTATGCCCTTTTGGAAATAGAAAATGAGGAGCAGAAATTTGTTGTTGAATTAGAAAATAACAGGCAGTTTTTTCAGGGGGTTCTTGAAGTTGTTAGGGGGGAGTTGGCCCGAGAAAATAAGAGAAATCACAATATTATCAATATATTGCAAGGACTTGCCTTGTGTTTTGCTTTTTTGCTCGTTCGGTGGATTATTTCCCATGGCAACAGCATTGTAAAGGAATCGAGAAGAACAGCTTCTGAAACAGAAATGATCCGCAATGATATCTCCTACAGAATTAAACAGGATACTTCAGAGTTTCAGGAATTTAGGGTCATTTCTCATGCTCTCAATGCCATGGCTGATGAGATTGAAGAGAGCATGAAGAAATTGCGAAGGGCTCAGGTAGAAACAGAGAAGAAAGTAGATGAACGCACTGCTGATCTGGTTGAATTAAATATTAAATTGAAATTAGAAATTGAAGAACGAATGAGAATGGAGGAGGAGCAAAAAGAACTCCATGTCCGGCTTCGACAAGCCCAGAAAATGGAAGCCATTGGCACTTTAGCAGGTGGGATTGCCCATGATTTCAATAATATTCTGACTGCAATTTTGGGATTTGCAGAACTGGCTAAGGATGAATTAGATGAAAACAATCCAGCGAGCAGGGACATGGAGCAAATCCTGTTGTCTGGTGCCAGAGCTAAGGATTTAGTGAAGCAGATATTGGCTTTCAGTCGACAGGTTGATCAAGAGCGTTTGCCAATGCAAGTGTACCTCATTGTCAAAGAGATTGCTAAGTTGCTAAGAGCCTCTCTACCATCAACCATCGAAATCAGACAAGATATAGCCAGTCAATGCGGATCTGTTCTTGCCGATCCTGCACAAATCAGGCAGCTTATCATGAATTTATGTACAAATGCCGCCCATGCCATGAATGTAGATGGAGGTATTCTTGGTATTGACCTCTGTGGTATAGACCTGACGGGCAATGTGATACCTCCGTTTCCTGATTTAAGCCCTGGTAAGTATGTCAAACTCTCCATTACTGATACTGGTAGTGGTATGGATATGGAGACCAAGGAGAGAATATTTGATCCATTTTTCACAACTAAATCAGTTGACGAAGGAGCAGGTTTAGGGCTTTCTGTTGTCCATGGAATAGTTGAAACCCACGATGGACGACTCTTTGTTGAAAGTGAACTTGGGAAAGGAATCTCGGTTCATGTCTTTTTTCCGGTGATTGAGGAAAATATAACTTTACAGTCGGAAGAAGAGCCGGAAGGAGTAATTGGCGGTTCAGAGAAGATTCTATTTGTTGATGATGAAAAAGCCATCATTGAATTGGCTGAGAAAATATTGACACGACTTGGTTATACTGTCCTATGTTTTACGAATGGCCTACAAGCACTCAAGGCTTTTGAGGCCGATCCTGAAAGTTTTGATCTGGCCATTAGCGACCAAACTATGCCCTTTATGGCAGGGGTTGAGTTTGCTGGAAAATTGTTAGCGAGCCGGCAAGATCTCCCCATCATTATTTGTTCGGGCTATAGTGAAGAGCTGAATGAAGAATTGGCCAAGGAAATTGGGGTTAAACGCTTTGCCATGAAACCAGTTATGGGCAGAGAATTGGCACGAATAATCCGAGAAGTACTTGATAGAGAGTGAGAGTAGGCGTCTTTATTTTGCAACCAACCTTTATGAAATCGTGAGATGCGTATTCCACTGATCTCGGCCACCTATTCCACGCGAAGCCGGCCACCCAT
>CAYUCH010000114.1:0-12195 GCA_964443295.1 uncultured Desulfobulbia bacterium
TGGGTGGCCGGCTTCGCGTGGAATAGGTGGCCGAGATCAGTGGAATACGCATTTTTGAAGATGTTACCGAACGGATGAAGATTGAGGAGGCCCTTCGAGAGTCTGAAAATCGATTCCGGGATTTAGCCAGCCTTTTGCCTTCTATTGTCTATGAATGTGACCTGGAAGGAAAGGTTGTTTTTGCCAGTCGAGTGGCCCATGAACAACTGGGCTATACCCAGGAAGATATGGACAAAGGCCTTAATGTCATAGATGTCATTGCCCCGGAGGATCGGCAAAGAGCAAAAAAGAATATTCAGCGTATTTTGCAAGACCAGGGCACAGGCCCTAATGAATATATCGGGCTCACAAAGGATGGATCCCGATTTCCGGTATTGGTCTATTCCAGTCCAATCATCAAAGAAGGCAAGCCAGCTGGCTTGCGCGGAATAATAATTGATATTTCCGATCGAAAGAAAATGGAAGAAGTGTTGGTGAGAAGTCAGAAACTGGAATCCCTCGGAGTTTTGGCTGGCGGTATTGCCCATGATTTCAATAACATGTTAGTGGGAGTACTTGGAAATATAAGTCTTGCCAGAGAAGAGATTGACCTTGATTCTCCGGCTCGGGTATTTCTTCGTCAGGCAGAATTTGCGGCTGATAAGGCGAAAGGGCTTACCCATCAATTATTGACGTTTTCTAAAGGTGGTGAGCCCATTGTTGAATCTGTAGACATGGCTGTATTAGTGCGCAATGCAGCAGAATTTGCTTTGCGAGGCTCACGGGTGGCCGGCCAATTCAACATGGCTCCGGATCTTTGGTACGGTGAGGTTGATAGTAATCAGATTAGTCAAGTTATCCAAAACATGGTTTTGAACTCCATTCAATGCATGCCGGGTGGTGGAGAAATTCAGGTGTCTTGCGTTAATTGTGAAGCTGAAAATGGTAATTGCTTGTCGGTCAGTGAGGGTAATTTTGTTAAGATCACCATCACCGATCAAGGACCAGGTATGACTGAGGAGGTTTGCAGGAAGATATTTGATCCATATTTCACCACAAAAGATGGGAGTAGCGGCCTGGGGCTGGCCGTGGTCCATTCCATAGTTCGCCGCCACAAGGGGACAATAACAGTGGACTCCGCTCCTTCCGGAGGGGCCACGTTTACACTTTTTCTACCTGCTGTATCCCATGGTGTGAAGTGCGAAAAAGTAGTTGTTGACCACCCACCTGCCACATGCAAGGTGCTTGTGATGGACGATGATGGTATAGTGTTGCAAGTTGCCAGCGCCATGCTCGCCCGTTTGGGGTATGATGTCGGTCTGGCCGTGAATGGAAACGAAGCTCTCGAACATTGTCAAACTGCAATGGATGAGGGGCAACCTTATAATGTCGTCATTCTTGATCTTACCATACCTGGGGGGCCAGGAGGGGTGGAGGTACTTAAGAAACTGCGTGACCTTGATCCGAGTATTAAGGCTATTGTTTCCAGTGGCTATAGTAATGATCCTGTCATGGAAGATCATGAGAAATATGGATTTCAGGGGGTTGTACCGAAACCTTACCAACTTGACGGATTGGACGTCACTATCAAGCAAGTAATGGCTCGCCCTTTTGAAGGATAAATGAGGCCGCAAATTTATTTAATGCACTTGTGTGCAAATGGGCAGTTTGTTGGGAAGTTGATGAAGGAGTAAAAAATCATGGTTAAGAAACTCGATTGCCGCGGTATGCAATGCCCGCAACCAGTTATTCAGGTAAAGGATGCATTGGATGAAACCAATGAAGAAGAAATTACTGTGTTGGTGGACAATGAGGCTGCCTGTGCCAATGTAACTCAATTTGCCGTGAACCAGGGACATAATGTCAGTCATATTGAAGAAGAGGGCGAATTCGATGTGCGAATAATAAAGCGGCAAAAAGAAAGTATAAATGCTTCCCTTACCCGGCATAATGCCTTGAGGGAACAGCGAGGCTCTTCAAAAATGGTGATTTACATTGATTCGGAGACTATGGGATCAGGAGATGATGGATTGGGACGTATTCTTATGTCGGCTTTTATCGACACGCTATCCCATTTTGCCAAGCAAATCAGCCATATAATTTTGATCAATGCAGCGGTGAAGTTTGCCTGCCAAGGATCTGCTTCTGCAAAACAGCTACTGGATCTTGAGGGAACGGGGATTGAAATCCATGCCTGTGGCACCTGTTTAAGTCATTTTGGGCTTACTGATCGTTTGTCTGCTGGCAAGAATTCAAATATGTATTCTATCCTGCACATTTTTTCCAAGGCGGAGAAAATTGTGAAACCGTAATAGAGGGTACATTCGAGAAAGGGCAATGACGTGTATTCTTCGACCAATTTAGTGTCTGTGGAATTATCCATGAGGCTCAAAGTTCCAGGTTCAGAGGTAACAAGACTACTTGTATTTTGTTTATAACGAATAAAAACTAATCGTCAGGTGATAATTCTGGAGTCGTAAACCTGAAATTCATATCATTTTTTATATATTATGGTTGTGTGTAAAGAGTTGAAGAAAAGGCTCTACATTGGAAGTGTAAAAACAAAACCGGCCCCTCAGGGCCGGTTTTTTATTTATTGGCTGGGGTGCAAGGATTCGAACCTTGAGATGCAGGAGTCAGAGTCCTGTGCCTTACCATTTGGCGACACCCCATAAGAAGCTATAATACGGGCCACAAAATAGAAAAATGGCCCTCATATGTCAAGGAAATAATGTTGACAATCAAAGCCTTTGCCATGGATTGTCCACCAAAAGAAATTATGATTCCTTTTGAGTGGAAGTTGGCTGTCGAGATTTACGATCTTCAATGACTGGATCAATATCAAGGTCCATAATTTTGTCGAATAGGTCGATTAATGGAATGATTCTTTCCCCCTGTTCTTCATGAACCAACTGGTAGAATTCACATTGTTTACAGACTGCAAGTTTGTTGGTGAAAACACCACCAAAGTCACTGGTTGTGTGGGTATTTTCAACCACCCAACATGCTCGGCCGCCGTTAAATCCATCGTTTGAACCATGTAGTCGTAATTCAAGAGAAGCTGGACATGGGGGACCACCATTTAAATTCTTGCCGCCAACTTCTTTGCCGCATTGTATAAATTCCCAACAATTTTCCTTTTTCATATCTGACTTCTTAAATGATAATTGTACATTATATTAAGGCTGTGTGTTGAACATACATACATTTAAATAGTTATGAATTTAATATCGGGTTTTCAGTGAATAATCATCAAAAAAATATTACACTGAGAAGATGTTTGAAAAACCTGTGAAATTTGGGGAAATTCTTGTTCGGGAAGAGGTTATTACCAAGGACCAACTGGCCGAAGTTCTTGAGGCTCAGAAAAAGACCAGGAAAGAGTTCGGTCTTCTCATTTCTCAGATGTATTCCATACCCGTAGAAGTGGTGGAATCGCTCTATGTCAGTGAAGTGCTTGTGCCATCAATGAAATGGTCCTTACTGCAAAAACTCATTGAAAAGTTTGAGGGAAGCAGCATAGAACCTGAAACAGTTATTGAAAATATCTTAGTGAACATTTCCCAATTCTCAAGCTATCTTGCCGTCAAGACCTACTACACTCAAGATTCGGCTGCTAGAAAAAAATATTCCATTGTAGACCGGAGTGAAAAACTGAAACGCATACAAGGAAAAATGGATAAATTGGTGCTCAAACTTAAACATGCTGAATCCTTTCTCCTGTTCACTGATGTGCAATTTGAATTTGTCTTAAAAAACCAGGAACTGATTTTTTCAAATCCGGGCTTTATTTCCGAAGTCCGTCTGAAACTTCTGCAGGCTGTGAAGCAAGCTCAGTAGTGGAATTGAAATTACGCCTGCATGAACTGAGCATAAAAAAAACACAGAGGACACAGAGAAATATTAATAAAGCGTTTCTCTGTGAATTCTGTGGTCAGAGTCGTTTTACCAAAACAGTTGGGACATATCTCAGCTAATCACCACACCGGCATATCCCACCACCTGATGAGTATCCCCGCTGGCCTCACCGGAATCAGTATAGCGAATGATCTCGGCTTTACTGGCACCTAACTCAAGGGAAGCGATCAGGGCAATAGTAGATGGCATAATTCCGCACATGGAAATACGATTCCCTACAACAGTCTCATACAGGCTTTTTGGGTTCAAGGACAAAATCTGGTCCAGGGCAAGCTTATCTTTTTTTTCCGCCTGTTGGCGTGATTCATAATGAGTCATGTCGGTACTGGCAACCATAAGTACAGGTTTACCAAAGGCTGCAATAGCTGCTGCTATACTTTTTCCCAGTTCATGAAGTGAGTTATAAGGGAAGTGAGAAATGACTAATGGAGTAAGGGTCAGGTCGGGTTGCAGGTACTGGAGAAAAGGAACTTGCACTTCAAGGGAATGTTCAAATTTATGGGCGAGAATATCCGCCTCCACAAGGTTGGAATGCTCCAGGACAAAAGTTGCCAGAGTTTCATTGATAGGAACATTTCCCATGGGCATGGCCCAGTCACCAGATTCCATGAGGGACGCAGGAGCGCCCATGCCTTGGTGATTGGGGCCCATGAGGAGAACATCCTCTGGAATTTCGACGGAGCTTAATGTCTCGCCGGCCACTCCACCGGAATATACATAACCGGCATGGGGAGAAAGTACGGCCAGAGCTTTTTGTCTTTTTTCATTGGGATAAGTCGGAGTGAGTTCGGCAACAAGTTTCTCGAGAGTGGCGGGATTACCAGGATAGAACTGATCGGCAACAGCGCAGGAACGGTGCATGGCTACCTCCTGTTTTGTGACAATTCAATTTAAATCTTCACTTTCCAGGTCGTGTCCTCGGGGCTGTCAAGAAGCTCTATACCCATATCCTGCAGACGATCCCGGAGAGCATCGGCTTCCTGCCAGTCTTTGGCTTTTCTTGCTTCGTTTCGCTTGGTGATCATCTCGTCAATATCAGCAGGATTTATATTGTTCGCTGTAAGAAATTTTTCCTGCTTTCTTTTACCATAGCAAACCGGATCTTCCACAAGCAAGCCGATAATATTGGCCAGCTTTTTGATTGCATCGGCACCTTGCTGAAGGAGTTCCAGATCTGTGTTGGCCGGTTTACCAGGCAGAGCCTGGCGGATTCGGTTCAGGACTTTTACTGCTTCAAAAATATGCCCCAGAGCCTGGGCGGTGTTAAAGTCATTATCCATTGCCTCATGAAAACGGTTGGATAATGACTCGATGAGCTCCTGCTCTTCTTCCTTGGCCAGTCCAGGTTTACCCTGTTTGCCGTTATCAGGAAGTTGGTCGATTTCAAGAATACAGGAGTACAAACGTTGCAGGCCTGTTTCAGCGTTTTCCATGGTATCGGTGGAAAAATCAAGGGGATTACGATAATGGGTAGAAAAAACCAAGAGTCGTAAAGCTTCTGGATCGGTTTCCTCCAAAACTTCCCGGATAGTCAGAAAGTTGCCCAGAGATTTTGACATCTTTTCATCTTTGATGGTCACAAAGCCATGGTGGACCCAGGTTTCAGCGAAATTATGGCCTGTGGCACACACACTTTGGGCGATTTCGTTTTCATGGTGTGGAAAGATGAGGTCTTTGCCACCACCATGTATGTCAAAATTTCCACCCAGATATTCTTCGCTCATGGCAGAGCATTCGATATGCCAGCCGGGACGTCCAGGCCCCCAGGGGCTTTCCCAGGTTGGTTCGCCAGGCTTACTGGATTTCCACAGGGCAAAATCCATGGGGTTTTCTTTGGCGTCATTAATGGAAATTCGCGCACCGGCCTGCATTTCATCAAGATTGCGGCCGGATAGTTTACCGTATTCTTTGAATTTCGTGACCCGGAAAAAGACATCCCCGTCAACCTGGTAGGCATATTCCTTTTCAATGAGTTGTTCGATGAGAGAAACGATGTGGGGTATGTGCTCAGTAGCCTTGGGTTCAAGGTTGGGCTTTTGAACATCCAATTGCTCCATGTCTTCATGGAATTTTTTGATAAAGCGTTCGGAAAGCTCTTCACAAGTGGTGTTTTGTTCCTGGGCACGTTTGATTATTTTGTCGTCTATGTCAGTGAAATTGCGAATATAAGTGACTGTGTAGTCCCGATGACGTAAATAACGAACCATCATGTCAAAGACCAAAGCTGAGCGGGCGTGGCCTATATGGCAATAGTCATATGCGGTAATGCCGCAGACATACATTTTGACATGGCCTTCCTCAAGCAGGGAAAGGGGAGCCTTGCGGCCGGTCATGGTGTTGTAAATCTGTATAGTCATCTGTTTTTTCCAGGTCGTAAGGTCGTGCTAGTCGGTTTTCGCGAGCCTGTATGCAGCTGGCTGCATAACCGTATTTGTACCATTGAGAATAAGAGAGCAAAGCTACAATTTTCAGGCAAATAAAGCAAGGTTCATTCATCTAATAGATGTTCAAAATACAGCAAGGGTATGTTTTTGTGTGAAAAAATATTTACATTGACATTTACATTGTGGCAAGCTAGCCTGGAAGTAATTGGTCGCCAAATACCGCATCTGCTTTGTCAGCGGCCTGCTCATGTAGCACCAGTACACATCTCAGGCCTTTTCCGCGCATCTACGGCATTTTGTAACCAATTCAGTGTGGTAACTTTATAGCTTTCATCACGTTATCGGGTACGCCTGGAGGTGTTTATGCGACCGGAATTAACCCGCAAGCAACAGCATTTTTTGCAATATCTAGAGAAGGTTGTCGGCGTCCAGGGGAAGGCTCCCAGCTTACGGCAGGCAGCTCAAGAGTTTGGTGTGAGCCATGCGGCGGTTGCGCAACTGCTTCGTACCCTGGAAGAGAAAGGGTATGTCCGGCGTGAAGGGCGTTATAGCCGCACCATTCATTTGCTTAACCAGGCCAGCCAGACTGCGGCGGTGCAGCGCTGGCGGGAAGTGCCGATTATTGGTCGGGTGGCGGCGGGTCTGCCGTTGTATGCCCAACAGGAATGGGATGGTACCGTGGTGGTGGATGGCGATATATACAGGGGAAATAATCTCTTCGCCCTGCGGGTGCGAGGTGATTCCATGGTGGATGCCGGCATTTTGTCCGGCGATTTGGTGATTTGTGAGCCCCGGCAATATGCCGAGAATGGTGAGATCGTTGTGGCACTTATTCAGGATGAGGAAGCGACGGTGAAGCGTTTTTATTTCCAGGATGATCATATTGAACTCCAGCCGGAAAATAAGGCATATAAGACCATGCAATATGGACTGGCTGAAGTCCTTGTCCAGGGGAAGGTCGTGGGGGTGCAACGCGGCCCAGAAGGAGTCTGAGAATGTCCTTTTCGAAGTCTGCGCTTATCTCCTGATTTCTGTGTCGCTACGAAAATAAAAATACTCACATATGCCCAATATGCTGCGTTTTTATTTTCTATGCTCCTTGAACTCAGAAAAAATTCCTATTCTCAGACAGTCTCCTTGGGAGTGCAGAGTGCAAAATGCAAAGTGAATAGGGAAGAAACGAGAGTGCAGAATATACAGATCGGCGTGGCAAGTTATGGGAGAAGGACGATCAATAATTCATTTCAATGTGGCAGGTTTTGCCTCCAAGGTAGAACAGGTGGTGGACGTCCGTCTTCGACAGCGACCGGTTATTGTGTCGCCATATGGGGCAGCCCGGGCGGTGGTCTGGGATATGAGCGACGAGGCTTTTCAGGAGGGAATTCGTAAGGGGATGCCATTACGGGTGGCCCGCCGGCGTTGTCGTGGAGTCCAAGTGGTGGAGCCCCATACTTCTTTATATGAACGGGCCATGGAAGCCATGTTTCGCCAGGCGGCCCCCTTTTCTCCCTGCATAGAAAAAGGCCGGGCCAATGGCCATCTTTTTCTGGACATGACCGGTACCCGCCGTCTTTTCGGGCCACCCGATCAGGTGGCCTGGCGTATTCGGCGGACAACAAGAAATGAACTGGGGCTCGATCCGATCTGGACTGTGGCCGGTAATAAATTGGTGGCCAAGGTGGCCAGCCGGTTGGTGAAACCCGCCGGAGTCAATGTGGTTGCTCCAGGGGATGAATCCACCTTTTTTTCCCCTTTGCCTGTCTCTCTTCTGCCAGGTTTGCATCGTGCTGAAATACATAAGCTACAGGAGTTGAATCTTATCCATATGGGAGAGGTGGCAGCACTTTCTCCAGCCCAGCTTTCCGTTGTTTTTGGCGGTCGTGCTTGCTTTCTGCACGATTCGGTACAAGGCCGAGACAGATCACCGGTGCAACCGGACAAGGCAAGAAATTCTCGACTTTCTTTTGATCATGTCTTTGCCGATGCCAGCAACGAACAGCCTGAAGTGCAGGGGGCCTTGCGTAATTTGGTTGCCCAGGCTGGTTTCATTTTACGCCAGCGTACTCTGGTGGCCAATCGCTTTGGTCTGCTTCTCACTTACAGCGATGGAGTATATATATCCCGCCGGATCACAGCTAAGCAGCCTACTTCAGATGATTCGAAACTGCTGGAAATGGCCACCGTTATGTTGGACCGCGCCTGGCATCGGCGGGTCTGTTTACGTCGTATGGTTTTGTGCTGTGATGGGTTTTCGCGGGCCAAACAGCAGCTCTCCCTTTTTGACCTGGCCCGTGAGGAGGAGAATCAGAGATCAGCTCTTTTCAGCGCCATGGATACCATACGAAATCGTTTTGGCCATAATGGTATTAATCCTGCTTCGGTAATCGCAGGTATTCAGCATCACTAATATGAGCAATTGTCGGTCTCGCATTTATATGTCTTTTCGGGGCACAAGTACCCGTTGTATTGGGTATTTATGCCCGGTTTTTAGGGTGGAAAGGCGCGAGACGGACGTGTGTCACGCCGTATGACGCCGCTAGTTGAAATTACGAGACGGCTTTTTAATTTTTCCTTTTTGCGAATGCATCATGATTCCTCTTGTAACCCGTTCCTGCTATTCCTTCATGCGGGGCACATCACAACCTCAGACCCTATGTAAAACAGCCAGACAGCTCGGTTATCGGCAACTCGCCCTCACGGATACTGATAATCTCTACGGCATGTGGACATTTCTTACTGCCTGCCGCAAGGAGTCAATCATCCCCATTATCGGCGCAGAAGTGACAGAGCCCAATTCCCGAAAACGAGTTACCTGTCTGGTGGAAAATGAAATTGGATTTCGTAACCTTTGCCAGCTGCTCAGCCGCCGGCATTGTGATGATGATTTTCAGTTGACTAAGGCTCTTGAAGAACTGGCCGTCGGATTGGTGGTTCTGGTAACGGATGAACAATTGCTGGTGCATTTGCATGGTCTGGGAATTCTGGTTGCCGCTGCCCTTTGTCGTCGACCTACGGAAGAAGGGCGAAGATTGAGGCGAGTTGCCCGACAGTTTGAGGTGCCGGCCGTGGCAGTGCCGGATAGTTATTTTTCTACCCCGGGGGAATACGACCTGCACAGAGTACTGCGGGCCATTGATGGCAACACTTCTCTTTCTCGTCTGGCAAAAGATCAAGTTGACCATCCGGAGGCCTGGCTTGCTTCGCCGGCGGAATATAAATCTCGTTTTTCAATCTGGCCCGAAGTTATAGAAAATTCACATATCCTGGCTAAGCGACTTTCTTTCACCGGACCGCAATGGGGTATTGTTCTGCCTCCCTATGGTGGGCCGGGGGATAAATCGCCGGTGGACCTTCTCCGTCAGGCGGCCTATGAAGGGGCGCAATGCCGCTATGGTATCCCCTTGACTACAGCAGTTGTCGATCGGCTGGAACACGAATTGGTCACCATAGAAAGGATGGGGTTCTCGTCCTATTTTCTGGTGGTGCGGGATATCGTTCGTCCCGTTGGCATTGGTTCGGGACCTCTCATCTGTGGTCGGGGATCGGGAGCCGCCTCTCTGGTGGCCTATTGCCTTGGGATTACCAATGTCTGCCCCATGAAACATAATCTCTATTTTGAGCGTTTTCTCAATCCAGGCCGTACTGATCCGCCGGATATTGACATCGATTTTGCTTGGGATGAGCGCGATGATATTCTGGCAGGGGTACTGGACAAATTCGGGGATCATGCCGCCATGGTCAGCAGTCATATTCTTTTTCAACCACGCATGGCTATCCGGGAAACTGCCAAAGTGTTTGGTCTGGCAGACGGTGAAATAGGTCGTATAACCAAACGGTTGTCTCATTTTCGCCATGGACTTGGAAAGGGAGACGACTGGCTCTCTCACCTGCATTCCATGCCTGAGATGGGGCAGCTTGATTTACCCGATCCGTGGCTGGAAATTCTTGATTTCTCCCGGCGAATGATTGGTTTCCCTCGATACCTTTCGGTTCATCCCGGTGGAGTGATTATCACCCCCAGGCCGGTGGCAGAATACGTTCCAGTGCAATATGCCCCAAAAGGGGTACCCATCATCCACTGGGACAAAGATAGTGCAGAAGAGGCGGGGCTGGTCAAGATTGATCTCCTGGGGAATCGGAGCCTGGGAGTAATTCGTGATGCCTTGGCCAATGGCCGAAAAAATGGGGTGTACATCGACACGGATCATTGGGAGCCTGAAGATGATCAGGCCACCCAGGCCACCATTTCCCGTGGCGGCACCATGGGATGTTTTTATATTGAGAGCCCAGCCATGCGGTTGCTGCAACAGAAGGCACGGGATGCTTCTTTTGAGCAGGTTGTTCTTCAGTCCAGCATTATCAGACCAGCAGCCAATAACTGGATTCGTGAATATGTCCGTCGATTGCATGGTGGTTCCTGGCCACCTTTACATCCAGTGGTTGAGGAGGTCTTATCCGAGACCTATGGCATAATGGTGTATCAGGAAGATGTCTCCCGGGTGGCGGTTGCCCTGGCAGGTTTTTCCCATGTCGAAGCTGACGAATTGCGTAAGGTGATGGCCAAAAAACACCGACACAGAATTATGGGAGATTATCGACAGCGTTTTGCCAAAGGGGCCAGAAGTCGAGGGGCATCTGAGGAGGTCATTGAAAGGCTCTGGCAGATGATGCAAAGCTTTTCCGGCTATTCCTTTTGCAAGCCCCACAGTGCGAGTTATGCCCGGGTTTCTTTTCAGGCCGGTTACCTCAAAACCCATTTACCCGCCGAATTCATGGCAGCAGTACTCAGCAATCAAGGTGGTTTCTATTCTACTTTTGCCTATGTTTCCGAAGCGCGACGTTTGGGGCTCGTCCTTTTGCATCCCAATGTCAATAAGAGTGAATTACGATGGCAGGGAAGGAGAAAGGAGTTACAAGTGGGCCTTATGGCGGTACGAGGATTGTCCCGAAAGACTATGCAGCAAATTGTGGAAAAACGGCGGCAGGCCATGTTTGCATCAGTGGCTGATTTTCTCGAGCGAGTGAACCCTCCGGAAGATGAATTGCGCCAACTGGTCATGGCCGGTGGGCTGGACAGCATTGCAGCACATCAGGATCGCAGCCTTATTTTGTGGGAGGCAGCTCGACGCCAAAAAGATAGAAACGGAAAGATTAAAGGAAGTCTTTTTCGGGCTGGGTCAATCGTACTGCCCACCTTGCCTAAAACTCCCAAACGACAGAAGCTTCGCCGGGAGTTTCAGGCCTTGGAATTTTTGTGCACCTGTCATCCCCTTAGCCAGTTACAAGATCGCTTGGAAAACAGCGGCCGAATCATGGCCTGTAATCTCTTTCAAAATGTCGGGCGAATGGTTCGCCTGGCCGGCTGGCTCATCACCGGCAAGACCGTGGGTACCAAGCACGGTGAGACCATGCAATTCCTTACCTTTGAAGATGAAAGCGGGGTGGCGGAAACGGTTTTTTTTCCAACTGCCTATCGTCGATTCTCAAGTCTGCTTGAAAGTGGCCGGCCCTATATCCTGCATGGTCGGGTGGAGGAAGAGTTCGGGGTGGTAACCTTGAATGTGGAGTATGCGGGGAGGTTGTAACAATGAGCAGTTAGCAATGCTCAATTAACATAAATCGAGTTGCCACTATCTGGCTATGAATTAACCTCTCCGTGGCCCATGGCCCATTATTTTTAGGATTCAAGGATCCGGAGGGTTCAAGGATTCAAGTGATTTTTGCTTCCTAAGCCCCTTTTAAATTTACTAGAACGGTTGACCATTAATAATTAAGAGTTGGGAATTGATAATTTTGCGAGGAGAAGAGCTGGGTAATTAGTCAATAATCACTTGTGAATTAAGGTCTGCTCGTTATAATTTTTCCTTGGCCCCTTGGCCCCTTGGCCCCTTGGCCCCTTGGCCCCTTGGCCCCT
>CAYUCH010000115.1:0-12158 GCA_964443295.1 uncultured Desulfobulbia bacterium
AACCCTTTTAGGGTCACCTTTTAATCCACCCCTTCTAGGGGTGGTTGTTAAATGCCTATAAGAGTAACCATTTTTATTCATTGGTGGAGAATATTCTTTAATTCTTCTCTTTAAAGTCCTCTTGATTTTCTGTGTATTTTGTCAAAAGTTTTGTGATTGTAATAAGTTATGCTCGTGAATATATTTTTGGCACAGGCGTTGCAATAATACATTGTGGTACCGAATGTTACTTGCCTGTTTGGCCTGTAATTGAAAAGTAAAATCCCGCTCACATTTTGTATGGGCAAATGTAATTAAGGAGGTTTGTCATGAATACTAAATATTTTTTCACAATACTTGGCATTGGTTTTCTGAGTTTGGCTCTTGGATTCTCTACGGCTATTGCTGGTGGAGATGCCAACGAGTCTGACTATCACTCTGAATTTTTCGCAAATGATGTTCAATGTTTTTGTTTTAACAGAGGAGAGAAAATGACCAGCACCGACGGTGACTGGGAAAGAAGCGCAATGGATATTGATTTGGATTATCATACTGGATTGTTCGACAGTGAAGGAGAGGAATCTCTTATCGAAACTCGTACAGGGAGAACAGTTGCATCTGTTGAAGATGAAGATTGGAACAGGACGGAGCTCTCTATTGACGGAGACTATCATAGTGGTTTTTTCGAGAATGAAGAGGGCAACAATATTATTCTCAAAGTTGGCAAAGATGTTGTGGTTTCCAATGATGAAATTGAGTTGAATAGAGATTCACTTGATATTGATTCCGATTACCATACTGGTTTTTTTGAGAATGAAGTTGGAGAGGAAAATGGCAAGATTATTTTATGCTTCAATTGTGAACATATGAAATAATGTAACTTGTAATGATGTACGTTGATCGATGAGTGTAAACCATAAAACCCCGAACCGATTGATACAGGTTCGGGGTTTATTACTGATAATATACAGACCTAAATTTGGATATTTTAGTAGCCAAGTCCTTATCAAACTATTCCCAAACTTTGAAAGAACCTGTCCCAATCTTTTGAATCCAACCGAGTGAGTCCAGCCTGTCTGGCGTATTTGATGGCCTGCTGGTACTCCTCTCCATCCAGACTTCGGTCGATACCTGGGAATTCTCTGGCTTTATAGCAAGGTCGGTATTGATCCATAACATTGACGTAGGTGTCTGGTGATATCTCATCGGCGAGAAAGGTGAGGATCTCTTCTGTTTCATCCAATTGACCGGGCATGACCAGATGCCGGACCAGCAAGCCATTTTCGGCAACTCCTTTTGTATTGATGACCAAGTCTCCCACCTGCCGATGCATTTCGCGGATCGCCTCTCTGGCTTTTTGAGGATAATCAGGCGCTTTGCACATCTGTTTAGCGGTCTCTTCATGCCAGAATTTAAAGTCCGGCATGTAGATATCAACAATCCCGTCCAGAAGGCGCAGAGTTTCCACTTCATCATAACCACTGCTGTTATAGACAAGGGGAATTGTCAGGCCGTTTTCTATGGCCTGGGGCAGGGCAGCAAGAATTTGGGGTACAACATGGCTGGGAGTGACAAAGTTGATATTATGGCAGCCCTGTTTTTGCAGGGAAACCATAATGGCTGCCAACTGGCCGGATGTTGCTTTTATGCCTTCCCCAAGATGGCTGATCTGGTAATTTTGGCAGAAGATACAATGGAGGTTGCAATGGGTGAAGAAGATGGTGCCCGAACCACCAGAGCCAACCAAAGGAGCTTCTTCACCAAAATGGGGATTGTAGCTTGAGATAAATGCGCTCTCACCGGTTTTGCAAACACCAGTCTCACCGCCCAAGCGATTTTTCTTACAATGCCTTGGGCAGAGGGTGCAGGAGCTAAGCTGCTGATGGGCTTGTTCTATCCGTTTTTGCAGCTCACCTGATTCGTGACATGTGAGATATGAGGCTTTTTTCATCGAGCGATTAAGGGCAAGTATTCTGGATGCCAACGCATTTTCGTTATTAACTCTTGTAATCTATCCGGATCTCCATGGTGCTGGAATGTAGAAAAGGCGCATGGTTGGTAGACATTTCCGTTAATAGCGGCAAGGCCCACAGCTAAAGCAACTTTGTTGGTTATTTCTTCCAGATTCTGTACTGGTGGCACAAGAACACCCTGTTGAATATCTTCAGATGAGACACTCTCCGAGACGGCTTTAGCAGCTGCAGTGAAAAATGAAGGCAACACTTCCATGGCGCCGGATGTCATAGCTCCTAAACCTACACCTGGGAAAACGAAAACATTATTACACTGGCCTATGCGGATTTCTTTTCCAGAAAACGTAATAGGAGGAAAAGGACTGCCAGTGGCAGTGAGGACAGCACCATTGGTCCATGCATAAAGGTCTTCGGGAGTAGCTTCACATTTGTCTGTAGGATTTGACAAGGGCAAGATGACTGGCCTATCGGTATTGGCATGGACGGCTTTTACAACATCATGGGGAAAAGATCCAGGCTGACCGGAAGTACCAATGAGAACAGTTACTCCGGCATTTTTGATAACGGATAATAAGTCACCGTCATGCTTGGGATCCTGAAACCATGGGAGTGTGCCGGGATCTTTGGCAAATTTTTCCTTATATGGTGGATTGTTTCCTGTTGCTACAACCAATCCTCGGCTATCAAGTGTGTATATCTTATTTCGTGCTTCATCCTCTGAGAGGCCTTCCTCCATGAGAGCCACGGCTATCTGCTCGGCAATGCCGACACCTCCGGCTCCAGCACCGTGAACCAAATAGACCTGATTTTTGAGTTCTTCATTTTTCACTTTCATTGCCGTAATGACGGCTGCAAGGGTAATGGCTCCGGTACCCTGTATATCATCATTAAAGGAAAGCATATTGTCTAAATATGCATCGCGGATTGCAAAGGCATTTTGTTTGGAAAAATCCTCCCATTGACAAAGTGCATCCGGGAAAACTGTTTTAAAAGCTCTGGCAAATTGCTGGATAAAGTTAAGATAATCCTGACCAGTAAGCCTACGCTGGCGCCAGCCTAAATAATACTTATCCTCGAGCAATTCTTCGTTATCAGTTCCAACATCCAGCGAAATGGGGAGACAATGCCATGGCGCGATTCCGGCTCCCTGGGTGTACAGCATGAGTTTCCCAAGACATATGGCAATACCGCCGGCTCCTTGATCTCCAATTCCCAGTATGCCTTGATTGTCAGTGACCACCGCCACCCGGATATCTCGATGGGTGTATCTATTGAGAATTTTCTCGGCTTGATCTATGTTGCCAGGATAAAAATGCAGTCCATTGGCAGCACGGAACATAGAGGAATATTGCTGACAGGCCAACCCAGCGGTGGGGGTGTATATGATACGCATGAATTGTTCAATGTTGCTTTGAATGACAGCGTGGGCCAGGACGACATTCCGGTCATATAGAGAGCGCATGTATACAAAACGCTCAATATCATTCTCCTTGCGATTAACTTTGTAGACAGAATTTTTTACCTGAGATTCAAGGTTACGGACTGTGGGGGGCAGACTTCCAACAAGATTATGTGTTTGTCTTTCTTCTTCTGTAAAGGCAGTGCCCTTGTTCGTGAAGTTGTTGGCGTGGATATCTATACAGTTGGCATTAAAGAGGATTTCTCTCGTGTTGCCATGGGACCCAAAAATAAAGTTAAGGTTTGCCTCAGCCAATGGTCTTCTCCAAATACGCCAGTAATTATGGGGGAAATTTCATTGTGAATGTTGTCTTAATGCCGCGTTCAATTATTCATGCTTTTCATGGAAATGATCCTTATGCTTCGATAAAATATCACGCAGGAAGTCAAACGCCTCATCGTTGGAAAGCACAAAACCAGTAAGATCTTTACGGATGGAACGTAAAATTGATCTGCCGTGTTTGGTATTTTTCAATTGCAATAAACTATTTTTAATCTTTTGAGAAACCTCCTCGGGAAGAGCAGGATTTGCGAGAATTACATGGGTAGCGATGGGGCTGCTGGTGGCAATAGCTCGTATTCCATCTGCCCGATGTTCGTTAAATACATTGTCCCGCACTCCACCTGCGTCAAATTTCTTGCTTAAGACAGCCTTTATTACATCTTCATGGTGTTTGAAGTGAGCGTGATTTTTTATGAATCGTTGTTCAAGTCCTTCATTAAGCAAGGTAGCCTCAGGCACATAATGACTCATGGTCGAAGGGATGGGGCCAAGGGCAAATCGTGATTTTTCATTGTTAAGGTCTTTTACAGTTTGGTGGGGACTGTCTTCTTTAACGATAATTTTCCCATGAAACCAAGGCTGGCCATTTACTTCTAAACATGCGAGTAAGTTTTTTTCTCCGTGTTTTTCGACCATCTTCACATAGGGACCAGGCCCCATATAAGCGATATCAAAAGTGTCCTTGCCAACTAATTCAATATGCTCCTCATACGAAGAAGTGACTTTGATGATAATTTGAGTGCCAATTTCTTGGCTCAGATAATCATTTAAAGGGAAAAAATTCGTGATAAGAACATCACGTGGTAAAAAAGGTTGGATGGCAAATGTAAGAGGTTTGAGAGGTGGTGGTGATTGTTTTAATTCAGCATTGTTTTCTTGTTTTTTTTCATTTGAGCAGGAAAATGAACAGAACAACAATGTGGCAATGATGAGAAGATTAAAAAGTCTATTCATAGTAGTGCAGAATCCTGAAAATTTAAGAATAGTATATCAATACTAACGGGGCATAAATGGGGCTGCAAGCATTAAAAGTAATATCTGGATATCCAATTAATCATAAAGATGATGGGGGAGGGGGCCGCATCCTTTGCCAATGGTGATTTCACTACTTAAATTGAGCATTGTGTCCATGAAGCCCACAGCTCTTTGAAAAGCCACCTTGTCATCGCCCGATAAAATGTGAAAAGCAGTAAAGGCTGAAGCAAATGTGCAACCGGTGCCATGGGTATTGGGAGTGCTATGGCGTTGGTGTTGTATGGAATACATATCTGCATTGCGAATAAATAGATAATCTGTAATAGAAGTTGACTTGTGCTCTATATGTCCACCGGTCACAAGAACGAGGCGCAATTTGGCAAAACGGGCAAACAATGATTCCACCGCACCTTCAATATCATCCGAATTTTCAACAGGCAGATTTGATAACGTTATGAGTTCAGGAATATTTGGGGTTAATACTGTGCTGTGGGAAACGATGCAGTGAAGGAAGTCCTGAAGCCCGTTTTCTTCAAGAAGAGGGCGGCCATCGGAAGCGATGAGTACAGGATCACAGATAATTTCGCCAGGAAAATGTGAAAAGATCTCAGCAAGACTTCTGGCAACACCGCTGGTGCCGATCATCCCCGTTTTTATATGGCTTACAGGTAAATCATCAAGAACAAGTTTTACCTGTTTTTGAACGAAATCCGCTGGTACGGGGTGTAGTGCCTTTACACCAGTTGTATTTTGCGCAGTTAAGCATGTAATGGCGGCAGCTCCATACACCCCAATTTTGCTAAAGGTTTTCAGGTCTGCCTGGATTCCTGCTCCACCGGACGGATCTGAACCAGCGATGGAGAGTATGGCATGTTTACATGCCATTTGATGAGTGTCATCCATCATTTTGTATGCCGACAACTGTAATAGTGTACTGTAAAGTTTTTCCGGCCAAAGGATGGTTGAAATCCAGGGTTACCAGGCCGTTTGCTATGTTGGTAATTTGGGCAGGAACTTTCTGGGTTTGTCCATCATGCTCAAAATCCATGCTGAGTATCATGCCGGTCTTGAGCTGTGTATCTCCACCAATCCTTTCTTGATCCATGGTGTGAATCAAGTCCGGTAGTATTTCGCCATATCCTTCGTTTGGGGGAATGGTGATAGTTTTTTCTTCATTCACTGCCATTCCCACTACAGCCTGGTCAAAGGAAGGTAAAACAGCACCGGTTCCAACTTGGAATTCAAGTGGACCGCTATCGGCTGTGGTTTCAAAAATATCTTTACCGTTTATTATTCCGACATATTCAACGGAAACAAGATCACCGCTTTTTACCTGTTGCATGTTCAGATATCTCCTTCAAAATAATATAAGTTGGGTGATTACAGGAAAGGCTGAGGTGTTTGGGGGGAAATGCTAACCAGTCATTTTTTTAATATAAAATAAAATTAAAACTGATAATTGATCTAAAAGACTACAGAGGTTCCTTCAGATTTTCTCGGCGGATTTCGATTTTATCGACAAGTTTACCCAGTGTTCCAGCTCCGGCTTTCTTGCCATCCCCACTGCTGAGTGGAAATGTATGAAAGTACTTTTCAAGGCGATCTCCGTAATCAGCCAGGGTTGTTTTCATGAGTTGGAATAAACCATCGTACGGAAAAGGTCGAGAATATTGTCCAAGGTAGCCGTCGATATATTTTTCCATTCGTGAAATATCTGATTTTTTGGCACCAAAATACATGTTGCATGAGCTCACGCAGTCTTCAATTTTACCCGTCAGTTCTTCTTGATTTAAACGGGAAGAACTACCTAAATTTTTAAACATCAATTTGAAAGAGCGTATCATGCCTGGGAGTCCCATGAAATAATCAGAGGCCTGCTTGTACGCGAGTGTATATGGATTCAGAGGAGACTGTTGGGCAGTTATTTTTTGACCCATTTCTTCGATAAGGCTATTTTTGATGGTCGCATGCAGCTGGTTCAGATTGCGAATAAGGACCATGCTGAGTTTGATCTTTTCAATTACAGCAACATGAGCCTGTAACTTAAACATAATTATATAGAGTGACTCAGCAGCAGGTGCTAAAGTTTTGAGGATAGTATCTATAGGAGCATCTTTTAGAACTTCAAATTGTTCAGTGAACTTAACTAAGTTCTTTTGCTCATGATTAATGTGATTTGTTGACTTTTCCACAAAATATTTGATTTCATCAATGGCCAGGCGGCAAGTGGAAACATGGAATGAAATAATGTCACCGGCTATTTTGGGTAGATTACTCACATCGATATTTTTTAATTTTTCATCAATGGCAGAGGCCGTGGTAAACAGGTCGGACAGTCTTACCTCCTGACATTGAGGTGTGTCATTTTCTTGTAATAGGCACGATACCTGGAAGCCTTCATTAAAGGTGATTTCCTTTTCATTCATTAAGGCTTTTGAAAACTGCATCATGGCTTCCAGGTTCATGAGGTTGCGGATTTGCTCGTCGGATTGGAGCAGACATTCAGTCATGTGACGTATTTGTTTAATATCTTTCCCGAGATTAGTGGCCCCTTTTTCAATAGCTTTTGCCGATTGCAATGCTTGTTGAGGTGAAATCTGATTGTGCTTGATATCAGTTTCGAGGGAGCCAATTTCATTTTTCCATTTTTCTATATTGGCAAAAAAATCTTTTGCTTTGCTCTGGTACTTTTTTTGGCAATCACGAATGTCGCTTGGAAGTGCAAGGCAGGGGAGGATTTCGTCGTAAAGATCAAGGTTTACGCTGGGCCAGAGTTTTAATTTGGGATTTCGTAGCCGTTCCTCAATTTCATTCTTGGCTATTGAGAGTATAGAGCCAGCCTTCTGGATAGATTTTTGTACAGCTTCCATCAGTCTCTCTATTGAAATTTAGTGGGGAATGTATGGGAATTTTGATTCATCTTATCTAAAATAAATTGCTCGGGCAAGCAGGAATTCCAAAACACTCTTTATTAATTTTGTCAAAAGACTTTTGATAAGTATAGATAAATTCCCAGCATCAGTGCTTTATTCTTGACAAACAGTAAAGAGGAGCATAGGTTCTGGCTCTATTTGAAAGAGCTACCTATAGGAATCTATACAGAAGATTAGAATTGTGGCTCAAATAATAGGCATACAATGGAATTAATCTGTGAAAAGTATAAGAAAAAAATGGCTGCGGAAGGAGCCTGTTGCAATCATCCCACTGAATATTGTAAATTCCGCACTTCGTGTATGATTCAGTTTGTAGCTAAAGAAGAAGGTCGGACATGTCAAAATGGTGCGCAAGAAACCAAAAATGACCAGGCTGACCCGACTACACCGGGTGAAAAATAATGGTGTCGTTGCAATTTCAAAAAGGTGATGGTCTCTTGCCGGCCATCGTTCAGGACCACGAGAGCAATGAAGTGCTCATGGTTGCATATATTAATGAAGAAGCTCTGCAAAAAACCCAAGAAACCGGCAAGGCTCATTTCTGGAGTCGCTCTCGAAATGAACTCTGGTTAAAAGGTGGCACCTCCGGTCATGTCCAAATGGTAAAAGAGGTGTTGGTGGATTGTGATGAGGATTGTGTAATCTATAAAGTAGAGCAAATAGGTGGCGCTGCCTGTCATACCGGTTACCGAAGTTGTTTCCATAGAAAAATTCAGGGGGATACTCTGGAAACCATAGGTGAAATGGTGTTTGATCCCCAAGAGGTATACGGACGATGAATGTTCTTAAACTTGGCATACCAAAAGGAAGCCTGGAAAAGGCAACCATAGAACTTTTTGAGAAGTCGGGGTGGAAGATTAAGCTTTCAGCCCGCAATTATTTCCCAGAAGTAGATGATGATGAACTGGCCTGTTCCATATGTCGGGCCCAGGAAATGTCGCGCTATGTGGCCGATGGTGTCCTCGATGCCGGCATCACAGGAAAAGACTGGATATTAGAAAATAACTCTGATGTGGTGGTGGTTGATGACTTGGTGTATTCCAAAGTCAGTAAACGGCCTACCCGTTGGGTGCTGGCTGTACCTGGTGATTCTGAAATAACCACCATCGAAGATCTCGAAGGCAAAACCATTGCCACTGAGCTTGTGAATTTCACCAAACGTTGGTTTGAAGAGCGTAATGTCAACGTTTCTGTGGAATTTTCCTGGGGAGCCACAGAAGGAAAGGTCGTTTCCGGGCTTGCCGATGCTATTGTAGAAGTCACTGAAACAGAGACCACTATTCGAGCCCATGGATTGCGGATCATTCGTGAATTGATGACTTCAAATACCCAGTTTATTGCCAATAAAAAGGCCTGGGAAGATCCATGGAAAAGGGAGAAGATAAAAAATATGGCGCTGCTTCTGCAGGGCGCTCTCAGAGCTGATAAAATTGTCGGCCTTAAAATGAATGTGCCGGAAGAAAAGCTTGATAAACTCATTGAGATATTGCCAAGCATGAACGCCCCCACTATCGCTTCGCTCTACAAGACGGATTGGTTTTCTGTGGAGACCGTTATATCTGAGCATCAGGTGCGAGATCTCATCCCTGAACTTATGAAGGCAGGAGCAGAAGGAATTATCGAATATTCCCTTAATAAGGTAATCTGATTGTATGGCCAAACACGTAAATACACATAAGGAGAATTTAGAAGAGAATTTATTCTCCAAGGCTGAATATATTATCAGTGCCTATTCCATGAGCCAATTGCCGGAGACAGGTCTACCGGAAGTTGCCTTTGCCGGTCGGTCAAATGTTGGAAAATCCAGTTTAATTAATCGTCTTCTTAGCCGAAAGAATCTGGTTAAAGTCAGCTCGAAACCAGGTAAAACTCAGAGCCTGAATTATTTTCTGGTTGATGAATCTCGATATTTTGTTGATCTACCCGGTTATGGATTTGCCAAAGTCCCACAACAAATGAAGAAACAATGGCAAGCATTAATAACTTCCTACCTTGAAAATCGGCAAACTTTGCGTTGTGTTGTGGTGATTATTGATCTGAGGCATGAAGCAAAAAAACTAGATCTCGACTTGGTTAGCTGGTTGCGAGGGCAGAGAATACCCGTACTCATTGTATATACAAAGTCAGATAAACTGTCAGGGAATAAGGCCCACAAGCATGCCAAAATTCTCGACGCAAGTTTTCTCGTCTCACCGGCGGATCGAGTTATGTTTTCTGCTAAAACCGGCAGCGGGCGAGAAAATTTGGCCAATAGAATTAATCAGTTTATTGAAGGAGTGGAGTAGCAGCTCTTAGCACATACTTTTATCACTCTTCATTTCTTCCTCCCTGCTATGGCAAGGCGAGTATAGAAAAAGGGAGAAATTCTGAGATACTTCTGTTATATTTTTTTGAGTTTGCGCAATTGTAAAGAGCTCTAGTAATAGAGAGAAGATTATAGAATGATCGAGTTTTGCCCCTACGCCAAATAGTAGATTGTGATTTTGACAGGGGTTCGAAAGGATTTGAGTGTGGAGAAAAAAAAAGACTTAAAGTGTTGGGAAATTACCCAGTGCAAGCGATCCGAAGGGTGTCCAGCCCGGGAAGAACCAGATAGACCATGTTGGGAGATTGCTGCAGAATTGGAAGATTATCGCAGTACGTTTCATGTCTGTAAAGACTGCCTTGTTTATGTGGCTAAAAATGAGGATTCTTCACTTTCCGAGGAAGAATTTGAGAATATTATTGCCAGTAAACAAATATGCGTATTAGCAAGTAAGTGTCCAAAATTTGTTGGGGAGGAGTCTGGTCAATAAGGCTTCATTTTGCAAGGGTTTTCTTCCCTTTCTATGGAAAACCGCTTGTTTATAGCGTTATTGTATCCTAGAGATACAATCTGAATTGCACTCATCAAAAAGATCCAAAATCTTCTCTCTTCGCTGGCCACGATTCATTATGTGATATCAGGCAACAGGATATTCCGTTCGTAATGGTCTAGACAAGTTTTCTCATGTATATTGCCGGCAAGTATAAGTAAACAGCAGATCCCCCCCCCTTTGTGACCTCATTATTTAAAAACTCAAAATGACAACCCTACCTAAATACGCAGAGTAAGCTACTGACAGCACCTAGAATAACTGGAGCAGTTATCTTGACAGCTGAATGTTTTGCGAGCATTAAGAATTTCTCGGGGGAAAGAATACCATTGAGTGATATCTCTTGTCCAAGTTGTTTTCCCCGTGTTCTCTGCTAAAATAGGCTCGTTACAGAACAAGACATACCCTTTTTTGAAGGGAACTTTTTTGCGGATATTTGAGCATCCCACCTGTTCAGAAGATACCTGAAACGAGTCACCAATGAGGGTGTTCTGTATTTTTCCTGTACATATCCAGTTTTTACCGCTCTTCGTCGGCCAACAATAGGCGAGGTATTCCAGTTTAGGAATATATTTTTCGGGTTGTTTAGACAAGTTATCAGGAGATGACCTCTGATTTTGGTTTGATTTTCTTTTACTAATATTGGTGCCAGGATTGTTCTTTGCAGCTGAACTCTCGTTATAGAAACTTTTTCTATAGAGTGCTTTTTCTTCTAGTGTCCCATCATCCTTCGCTATTGCGAAATTCCCAGGAACAGAAATCTGTAATGGGGGACGATGGCAGGTATTATCCTTAGTTTGATATTTCCCTCCTGAAGCCTCACACTCCCTTCTCAAACGTGAAATTGTGTTTTGGAGTTTCTGTTTCTGTTCCTCCTGTTTATTTCGCAGAAGTTCTTGTTGTTTGCGTAATTGTCTGTTGTTCTGATTCGAATTCGAATAGGATTTATATTGGCGCTGTTGTTCTTCCATTCTTCTTCTGCTTCTTTCAGCCTGTTCTTCCTTATATCTTCTATTCCTTTCCCGTTGTTCACTTTCTTGTTGGAACTGATCCTGCAAACTACGCTCCATAGATTCAAGGCCAGTCACAACTGCTCCCAACCATTTGTTTGATCGATCAACCACTTTATTTTGGCGTTCCCATTCTTCCTCTTCTTCCTTTCTTTGTCGCTCCCGCTCTTCAAACTCCTCTTCTTGCTCTATCTCAGAACGTATCCGTTCGTATTCCCTATCGGCGAGTAACTGCTCCTGCCTGTCTATTTCCTGCCGAATGCGATAGACTTCATCGATGCGAGAACCTTCATGGTATTCACAATGCTCAGGATTATTTTGGTGCCAGCACATTCCTTCTCCATGTCGTTTACCATCAACAAATGAACCATTATACCCAGGCAAACCACTTGATCGCAGGTAACGACCATTACCATGGGGTTTCCCATTATGTAATGGTCCTTCGTAACGTGCTCCACTAAAATATGTGATAGTTCCTTCAAGAGGACTTCCCTTAGAAAAATGTCCTTCAAACGCCATTTTTCCATCAGCAGATATGGCACTCCCTTTACCTTGAGCATTGTTATTAATGCAATTATTCCCTAGATATAACCAGTTGGGATTCTTCCCTGAGATGGTGCATCGAGGTTCTACAATGTGCTGCGAATTCCAGACGATCCCGACCACCCATTCCATTTGATTCCGGCCACTGA
>CAYUCH010000116.1:0-12045 GCA_964443295.1 uncultured Desulfobulbia bacterium
AACCCTTTTAGGGTCACCTTTTAATCCACCCCTTCTAGGGGTGGTTGTTAAATTAACCGGTGCAATTTTGACAACGAGCCAATGCCCACCTACAACGCCTCGATACTCTCTCACTATAAATTTTGATTTTAATGATTTGATTGAAATAAGAAATAACCGTATACAGGTGGTAATGACAAAAGAGGTCTTGAGTTCTTCTGGTGAATCAACGCCCGTCATTTGGTTCGCATATGAATCGATTTTGTCTTATAACGTCATTAAATGGGAACCAGTTTATAAAGTGTACGCATCTGTTTCGGATATCCAAACCGGGGCCAAAATTGAATATGCAACCCTGAATGAGGCATTTCCGATGTACACATACCGAATAAAGCCCTCCGGGGTTTTTCAATCAATGGGGGGTGGTCTTGCCACAGGTGAGTACGGATTGCAGAACGACTATTTCAGGTCATTAACTTTCGGGTTAATTCATTCAGGAATTACGGTAGGTAATGAGACTCTCCCCGAAGTGCCCATCAACGCAGAAGTGATAAACCAGAACAACACCATTGTCTTCACACCGACTGATACGATTCATGTATTCCTGCAAGAGAATGCCTCTGAAGGAACTGTCTTATCCACAATACCATCCCATGCGACCCGGATCGTCTTTGATGAGAACACCACACAGCAAACAATTACTTACAATAGTGAAACAGGGTCATTCATACCCACCATGTAAACCTCTCATAAAATTAAAATATTTCTCCTCTGTTTATTTCTTCCTAATTTCTAAACAGTAGGTCTGTTCAACTGTTTTACAGATTGTGTATTGAGGAACTCCTGTAATAGGCATTAATAATATCAGGAAAAGCAAGAAGTAACTCGAACGAAGGGGCTATTTTTCACCAGAACGGTGAGTCTGATGCCGTACATTTTTCTGAACGTGCGGCACAGATGAGGTGAGTCGGAGAAACCTGCACTGTGTGCGGCTTCGGTGAGGGATTCTCCTTGAGCGGCAAATTGCAGGGCAGTCATGAGTCGCATCCAAAGGACATAGCGTCGGATTGGCATGCCAAGCTGTTCCTTGAACAGGTGCATCAAACGGCTTTCGGAAAGGCAGGCATGCCGGGCAAGGTCAGCAACAACCACTTTTTTGACTATGTACTCTTCCTTCAATAACTCCGTGATTTTCGTGACCCGGGGATCAACGGTTTCCTCTGCATGCTTGGGATAACCGTCGAGCTCTGAAATAATTTTTCCGTATACGTCCAGAGCCTCTTTGCATGATCCAAGATAATTACCTGGGGTATCGATACATCCACGCAAATTTTCCAGAAGATCGCCATCAAGTATTTTGACATTATCTTCTCCCAGATGTTCTCTTGCAATGGCTTTGGCAACACCGGATTCTTGGTCAATCCACAGGTGAATATAGGAGTGGACATCATCGCATGAACTGAGCACTTGGTGGGGGACACCGGACCTGATGATGGCCCCGCCGCATTCGACAAGGGATGATCCTTCCGAACGAAACTGAAACAGTCCCTCCCTGTTTATAATAATCTGGAGGGAGTAATGGGTATGCTCGTCGATGGCGGCCCGGCAGCGACCTAAAAACAGGATATGACCGGCCCAGAAATAACTACAGCTTTTTGCAGGCTCTGTTTCCATGAATCTTCCCTGTTAATGGTGATATGTACAAGTGATCTCAGCTTAATTATTTTTTCCAGAAGGATGGATAGAATAATACAAGGGCTGAGAACATTTCCAGTCTGCCCACCAGCATGTTCCAGGACAGGAACCATTTTCCTATGTCGGATATAAAAGCGTAGTTTTCCGATGGGCCGATGGCGCCAAAACCGGGGCCGATATTCATTAATGCCGCAATTACCGAACTCATGGCAGTGAAATAACCCATGTCGTCACTGAGTACCATGAAACAACTACCACCAAGGATCATAAAGATATTGACGATGAAATAGCAGATGGCAAGGTTGATGAGTGAGTCATCAATGGTGCGTTTATTGAGCCGCACGGAAACCACCGCCATGGGTTGGAAGAAGATTTTCCGGATTGAAGCATACATGAATTTACAGATGATGACATAATGGACAACTTTGATGCCACTGGTGGTAGAACCTGCGCAAGCACCGATGAAACAGACAACAAAGAGAAACATCTGGGCTGCCTGTGGCCACTGTTCATAGTCGGCTGTGGTAAACCCGGTTGTCGTCAACAAAGACATAACCTGAAAAGTGCCATATCTTATTGAATCAAGCATGGTGGCATAGGTGCCGTTCTGCCAAAGGATAAGCGAAACCATGCCACAGAAAAAGAGGAGAAGGACAACATACCAACGGAATTCTGTGTTAATTGTTAAGGTTTTCCAATCACCTCGCAGTAATTGATAATAGAGAATAAATGTTACTCCGCCTAAAAACATGAAAAGAATGATCACCCAGTCAAAGTATGCGCTATCGTAAAAGGCAATGCTGGCATTTTTCGGGGAATATCCGGCTGTGGACACCGTTCCAAAGGTCGTACACAGTGAGTCAAACATCGGCATGCCGCCGAGAAAGAGGAGGATGACCTGCAGGAGATTAAGGCCAATATAGATCCACCAGAGCCTAATCATGGTGTCTTTGTTTCGGGGTTTGAATTTCTCCTTTGTCATTACCTGGCCGGGACTGCATTCTGCCCGGAATAAGCGCAGCCCCCCCATACCGTGGGGCAGAAAAATGACTGTAAGGGTAATAAAACCCATACCGCCCATGAGATGGGTTTGACTGCGCCAGAACAGAAGCCCGTGGGGAACAGCTTCAATGTTGGTGAGGATGGTGGCACCTGTGGTGGTGTAACCGGAGATCATTTCAAAAAAAGCGTCTGTGAAAGAGGGGATGGAGCCATGGAACATGAAGGGCAAGCCGGAAAGGGCGGAAACTATAAACCAGCCAACTACTGCGATGAAAATTCCGTCTTTAATATTGAGTTCGCTCTCTTTCCGGAAGTACCACCAGGCAGGCAGGCCCAGTCCCAGGGTAATCATTCCCGAGGCCAATATAGGAAGAAAATCCCCTTCTCCGTAGTACATTGAACACAGGAGAGGGAGCGACATGGAACTGCCAGTGACTATGAGCAGGATTCCTATTACATGTGTGATTGATTGAAAGTGCATAATTTAAAAGGTGATTTCAAATATAAAATCTGATGGTTTTTTATTAGTAGTTTGAAATATACGACCTATCTTAAACATTATCTTACTGTTCTTTTCTTTGCATGCCCTAAGAATATGAACCAGCAGCGTAGCGGCGAAAGAAAGGGCAGCCGTTCACTCGCCGCTACGCTGCTGGTCCTCCTCCGTCGGATTTTCCTGCGTTTATGCTTGCTTGCGAGTGCTGCTCAATTTTGCCGGGCGCTGCGGAACTCGCTACGAATATATTTTTTAGCGGAATGCTCAAACAGTCGGAGTCTCCGCCACTACGTGGCTCCGCTTACCGTCGCGCTAATCCGGCTTATTTTGTGCTGCTCGGCTGCGTGAAATGGCATGAAAACAAGAATTTATTTTGAAATAATAGTTTTTATTTTTAAAAAATGAACAAAAACCGTACAGGTTTTTATGAAGTGCCTTCATAATGGCAGGACATGTTAACGTCTATTTAAAACTACATTATGCTTTTTCCTGCCAATGATGCAATCAATTCAACCGCAACCTGGGCGGTTTTATTACTATGATCCAGAATAGGATTCACTTCAACCACGTCGATTGACCCGCAGCGGCCACTATCTGCAATAATTTCCATGGCCAGTTGTGCTTCACGGTAGGTGAGACCACCAGGGCATGGAGTGCCAACTCCAGGCGCTACTTGGGGATCGAGGCAGTCAAGGTCCAAGCTGACATGGAGGCTTTTGCAATGGGAGAGATGTTCAATGGCTACTCGCATGCATTCAGCCATGCCACGTTCATCAATATCCCTCATGGTAAGAGTGAGAACCCCTCGATCTCGTAGAAAGTTTTTTTCGCCCTGATCAAGGTTACGCACTCCCATGAGGACAACATCTTCAGGTAGAAGTTTGGTGCCTTCATGTCCGAGGTTTACCAGGTCGTGGTGTCCTTGCCCCAATAACATGGCAAGGGGCATACCGTGGATGTTGCCAGTGGGAGAAGTGTCAGGAGTATTACAGTCTGAATGGGCATCCAGCCAGATTACCCCCAGTCGCTGATTCAATGCCAGGCCACTTATTGACCCTAAAGCAATGGTATGATCTCCACCTAAGAAAATAGGAGATTCGTCTGCTTCCAATGCCTCAATAGCAGCTTGACAGGCTGCTTGGCATCCTTGCTGAATTGCACTGTAAAGCCCTTTTTCACTGATATCTTTGAGGGCATAGCGAAGTGGTACCAGCAGATTACCCACATCATCAACTTCATACCCTTGTTGCTTTATGGCCTTAGCTAAACCAGCATAATGAATGGCACTGGGGCCCATGTCTACACCACGATGGGTTTGTCCAAGGTCCATGGGGATGCCGATTATTCGTATGGTTTTTTTCATGATAAAAAGTAGTTTTGTTTTATCCGTGATGAAACCTGATTTTATTTTTATGCCTGGGACAGAATAATTTTCAAAGCCTACGGAACTTTGGGTATTTGCCTGACCGTATTAAAAGAAAAAACAAATCTGTCTCCTGGTTGAATCGAAAATAATTCAGTCCCTTCATACATCTTACAATCCAGACAAATTTTTCCACAGATTAACGATGAAATCCTGGCCATTGGTGAGAATGGCAACTGCCTGGGCTGATCCCCTGTTAGCAAGCTTGTCTGCGGAAAACTCCGTCATGTCAATGATATAAAAATATACAGGCCGGACAGTTCCATCTTTTTGAATAGAATAACTAGGTGTCATATTGCCAAAGGCAATGGCGTGCAATTGCGTGGCAACGGTTATCACAGTAGTGGCTTTTTGAGCATGAACTCGCATTGCCTTTTGCGCCTCGTATACGTCGGATAAGACGCCGGGTAAAGGGCCATCATCACGAATAGAACCGGCCAACACATATGGGATATTATTTTTTTCACAACCATAGATGATACCGTCGTTGATATTCAGATTTTCCATGGCATTGCTGATAGAGCCTGTTTCTCTTACCATATTTATGACATCTAGATGGTTGTAATGGCCTTGGGGTTTAAGTTGTCGGCTGTATATGTCCTGACCCAATCCTGTGCCAAAAAGTGAGGCTTCCATATCATGGGTGGCCAGGCCGTTACCAGCCAAGAGGGCATGGCAAAAGCCATTTTCGATGAGTCCCTGCATACCAGCCCTGCTATCTTTATCAAAGGACGCCGCCGGTCCCAACACCCAGACTATATAGCCATTGTCCCTGTCATGACGCAAAATTTCATATAGCTCATCATATGATCGTGAAAATGGTGTTTCACGAGTCCCTCTGGCACGAAAGGTAAACTTATCATCATGTTCGTCCTTTTCAGGAAGAAAACCCTCCACATGTACATAAATTCCTTCTTCGCCGTTTTCTGTACGACCAACCACAACCATTTCGCCTTTTAATAGATAGCGGTGTTCCTTGACGAGAAGGTTTGAGCCTTGCACCACGACAACTGCATCCATCCTGGATTGTGGCACCAGGGTCCAGCCACATTTTTCCAAGTGAATATACTCAGGGTGATTGGATGTGGCATGAAAGCCCTGTGGGGCTACTCCGTCAATATCCACTTGGAGAAGTGTCGCAGTTGGCATGTGGGACAAAGGTGCAGTTGAAAAGTCCGGAGGTGTATATGTGGGCAAAGAAAATGACATAAATATTCCTCAGGTGGCAGGTCTGGCACGTTTTTCGGCCCATTTTCGAAGAGCAGAAATGTTTTCTTGATAGGTTACGGAAAGAGGAACAGTGTTAGTGATCTCCTGCAAAATATCGTCATTGTTAATTTCTCGATCATTTGCAAAAGCTTTATAGAGACCAGAAATAATTAATTGCTCAATGCCTGCACCTGAAAATCCGTCTGCCTGTTTTGAAAACTTTTTTGTGTTGAATTTTTTAGGTTCACGGTTTCTTTTTTTAAGGTGGATTTTAAAAATACTCTCCCGTTCTTTTTGGTCTGGCAAGTCAATAAAGAAAATCTCATCAAACCGGCCTTTTCGTAGGAGTTCTGGGGGAAGGGCATTAATGTTGTTTGCAGTTGCAAGGATGAATACCGGGGCAGTCTTTTCCTGCATCCAGGTAAGAAAAGTACCAAAAACTCGTGCTGAAGCGCCTGAATCTGCGGTATGCCTTCCACCGACTCCGGCAAAGGCTTTATCGATTTCATCCAACCATAGGATGTTCGGTGCCAATGCCTCGGCAACATGAATGGCCTCTCTGATATTTTTTTCCGAAGAGCCGAGATAGGAATCAAAAATCTTACCGACATCGAGTTTTAACAGGGGAAGATTCCACAGGCTGGCTGTTGCTTTGGCAGCCAATGATTTCCCACAACCTTGCACCCCCAATAGCAAAATCCCTTTGGGTTCCGGAAGCCCAAATTCGCGAGCTTTTTCACTAAAAGCCATACCTCGTTGGCGCAGCCATTCCTTGAGTTTGTCCAAACCACCAATGGAATCTATATCTTCACTGAAATCGTAATACTCCAGGAGACCGGACTTGCGGATTAATTTTTTCTTTTCCGCCACAACCATGGGGAGATCTTTCTCGTCAAATGACCTGTTGGTCACCATGAGTCTGGCGTATAAATTTTCAGCTTCACCCGTTGTTAAACCACGTGAGGCGTTAATAACTTTTTCGATCAGTAGCGGGTCTCTGTTGGCCTTTATTTTCTTTGTTGAACCTAGCTTATTAAGCAATTTGGTGAGAATGTGCCGTAATTCATGTGGTGAGGGAAGGGGAATGTCAATGGGAGTAATACCCTTTTCCAAACCAGGTGGAAGAACCAGGGTAGGTGCAATTATTATAACGGTTTTAAAACTTGTTTTGAGGTTAATAATAATGTCCCTCAACCGTCGGATAACAATGGGATCATCAAGATATGGATGAAAATCTTTTAGAATAAAAACACCGGGCTCGGTATAGCGTAGAATGGTATGGAGCGGATCAATGGGTTGGTTTTGTTTACCGAATTTTTCAGTGTTATAAAAGCCCTCTGTAATACTCCAGAAAAAGCAGTCTTTTTTTGTTACTACTGCTGCCTGTTGAACTATTTTCTCTGCCCTGCTTTCCTCGGAAGTAACAAGATAGATAATGGGGTATCGCGATTTGATGTAGAGGCTTATTTCTTTAACAAGTTCATTCATAATGTTTTAAAAAAATCCCTCGTCCTTCTTCACCATTCGAGGAAATCCGAATAATGTTTGTCTGAATCTTCAGTGGAGGTGAAATTCAAATAATGCACTGATTCGAAGTCATAAAAACAAAGACCGTTTTTAGTCAGTGCAGAATTTTTTATTTCTTGGTCTGTTTTGAATCTCCAGACCATATCACCTCGCTCATTATAACAGGAGAATCCATTGTTTTGACGAGTAATTTCATATAGCTGGTTATTTTCCATATAAAAATGGGATTGAACGGCCCTTACTTTCTTTGTTGATCCAATCCTGCGGTTCTTATTTAAAAGATACAAAGTATTTTTAGCATCGATAATTGAGAGAGGATGAGTTAATAGGCGGTCAACAGGGCCTTGTATGTTTTTTAACTTACGCTTGATTCCTTTTTTTTTGTCAATATCAATAGTTATGAGTGTGCCATCACGGGTAACAGCAATTATGGAATCATTGAGACAGATGAGTTCAGAGATTTCTTCTTTAACCGACATCGAAATAAAATCTGCATTCCCAAGTTTGTAAGCAAGGATATGATTTTCGTTAAACCAGATACTGCCAAAAGTACTTGAAAAAAAACCCTGTTTGAAAATACTGAGGAGTTTTTGGGAGAAAATTTTCTCACCAGAATTATTGAATACATCCAACCTGCCTTCCGGTGAAGAGGCATAGATTAGTTGTCTGTGGAAATCAACTACAGGAGGAAAATACCTTACTCCAGGTAGGCTGATTAGGTTTTTATTTCCGGTGGAAAAGTTAAGAAGGACAATCTGGCCATGACCAAAAATGGAACCTTGTGTTCCATCATCACATAGGGAAATTCCTTCTACCATTGACGGAAGAAGATGGTGGGCCAGCATGTGTCCTCTTTGGTCTATGAAGTAAACTTTGTTGTCAAAGCCTTGTATAGCAACGTTATAGCCATGTTCATTGGCGGTCATCCTCTGCAGAGGACTAAGAACCATATGAGAACCAGGCGATAGGCTCCACTTTGTTCTTTTGTCGATAATCCCCTGATCACTTTCCAGTTCAAGAAAGCTACTCATTTCTCTAGCAGAAACCTTATCAGCTCGATAACAGGAAAGAATATGGTCATCATCAATGGCAAGAAAATACCTGCTGCAATTTGAAAGAGTAATGTGGCTATATGCTTTTTGTAAGTCAATGTGACTGAGAAGTTCTATGTCCTGTTTGTATATGTTGAGATGATTGTCAATATCAAGGGAAAAAAGATACTTCCCGTTTGCTGAAATGCCTACAAGGTTGAGAGGGATTTGTTCCTGAATCTCACTGACTAAGCCTGTTGGAACTTCTACTTGCACAAGACCATCTGGGTGTTTTTTGAATATACAGTTATAGGCCCTGCTTCCTACCAAAAGTTCTCCATCTAAAAGGTATTTCCGAGATTCCCAATGAATATTACCGGAGATATCCACGCCAAGAAGTCTTTTGTGCTGATCATAAATAAGGAGGCTGTCTGCCAGAGGAATTGTTTTGACCTGGCGAATTATGAAGTCAAAAATAAGTGTGTTAGCCAGTGTTCCATCTGGAGTATACAAATAGATTTTTTCTGAGTGGCCGGCTATTAATGCTTTGTTTTTATAACACTCAAGTAAGGTTGCGTGTTTGTCAATTTGCACTGTCTTGACTTTTTTAGTTCTGAAATTAATGATCTGTAAAATGCCTTCGCCAAGGACAAAAATAAGACTACCTTCGGGAATAATACGAAAGGTTATTGGAGTGAAGTCCAGAGTATACTGCCACAATTCTTCTCCATTGACATCCATACCAAGCAGCGTGCCTTTGGCAAAAAGAAGTGCAAAGGACGCTTCCTGTTGATTGAATTCCCAGTGGAGTAACTTGTCTTTTAATGTGAGTTGAAAGGTAGATTGAATCATATATAGATATAATGTCAGTTCAGCTACGAGCACTCAATGTGGATAATTTGTATATGCAGTAACAATCCTTACACAAATAAGAGCAAATGACAAAAAGATTACCAGAGATGCCACCATCTGGGCTGAGAAATTAACCTGGTCCCTAAAATTCTCTTCGGAAAATTGCAGGTATTTTTCAAGAGAAGCATCAATTCTTCCTGCAGCCTCACCCGTCACCAAATAAGCCATGAAATCCTCTGGAAAGAGGTCCATGGCTCTAAATACTATCTCAAAACTCTGTCCTTCTTCAATCCCGGATTCGAATCGTCCAGCTCGTTTTTCAAAGAAGAGATTACCGGTGGTTCCAGCGGCATGACCGTACACTTCCGAAACTGGTAAGCCAGCACGAAAGAGAGAAATGAAAACCCGGATGTATTCATTGAGATAAAAAATTTTGAGGACAGGAATTTTAAATTTTAGCTGGTCAACCATCAGGTTAATTTTGGGAAAACGAACCAAAAACTGAAAGGACCTGTATAGACTTACACAGGCAAAAACTACTAGACAAAGAGGGGCAAGGCAAAGGGTCAGGTAGGCTAGAAGACCGTGGCTGAATAAAACGGGGGCCGGTAAAATAATACAGGAGGCGATAATAAGAAACCCAGGATATACCATTTTCTTGGCAATATTTTTCTTGAGCTTGATTTTTTGTCTTATAATTTCATGTAGCTCATGGAATGCCTGATCTGGTCGCCCGCGTACTTCACCTGATTTTACCAGGAGGGCGTGATAATGTGGGAAAAATTGCGAACAGGAGAGCATACTTTGACTCATGGGGTTATTAGTATGAGTTGTTTTGACAAGAATCTTGTAGGAATTTTTACCAATTAATGCGGTTTTGTTGTCAAGAAATAGTCGGAGAGATTCTTGTGCTGAAAAGCCGGCATTGAGGGATTGATACTGGGATAGATAAAAATCCAGAAGCTCTTTATCTCTGGCAAGAAAAGAAAAAAGACCTTCATGTTTTTCATTTATTTTTTTCAGGTCATCGATTGATTCAGTATTTTTCTTAGAAAGAAATTTTTCAACGATAATACCGCAATGGTGACATTCGGACTCATTTTCAAGAATACATCTGCAATTCGGGCAATCCATAAATGAAATTTTAATCTCTTTGAGTGAGTAGTATGTGTAGGTTTGTTACAATAGTACTATTATATCTTCTATATTTATTGAGTCCGAATGGGAAGGCAAGAAGAAAGGCAGAAATCAAACAATGAATCGAGAACAGGAATTTTTTGTACTTTATTTTCGTATTGTAATTGGCGGTTGTTTTCCCTTTGCTCCTCCAGGTGTTATCTGGATAGGTCTTCCTGTAGGCTTGATATTTGGCTGGCATTATGGATTTATCATAACCTTTGTCTTGCCGGCTCTAATTACTGTCATGCTCATGTTATTTTTAAATGTGACAGCCGGCATGGTGGCAAAATTTTATACAGGACCAAAGGCAAAGAGATCACCTCGGGAACTTTTGGAACTGGAGCTTCCCAAAGTGCGTCATTTGAGGAATCAACAGAAACCGGACGAGGCCCTGAAACTACTGAATACTCTTTTAAGCCAAGATGAAAAATGCGCAGAAGCACTTTTTTTGAAGGCCAGGATTCTCCATGAAGACTATGAAGATCTGATTCAGGCTCGAAAAATCCTCAAGAAATTGCTCGCAGGCACTGATGCAGATCCAAAATGCAGAAAATGGGCAGAAGACCTCATAGAAGAAATAAACTCAGCGTTCCTCTCGTAGTTCTTTAATAACTTGTGTTATGGGTTGGCCATTAGGGGCAAAGGCAGATGGGTTGGCTTTCAGCAGATCTTCAAATGCAGCAATAGCCCCGGGTTTGTCCTGTATATCGTAGAGCAAAACAACACCAATGTTAAATCGAGATTGCTCGTGTTTTCCATCAAGTCCCGCTGCTTTTTTAAAAGACTCAAGGGCTTTTTGAGGGTTCTTATTTCTCCGGTACATAACGCCAAGATCGGTAAGCACATTGGGATTGTTCGGCGATAATTCCAGAGATTTGCTGTAGGCTCTAATGGCGTTTTGAAAATCATTGGTGTCAAAATAGAGATGTCCGAGTTGTGTCCAGGCCGAAACATTCTCTGCATTAGCTGCAACCTGCTGCTCCAGGGCCATAATACTGTCTATTTGTTGTTGCGAAACAGCCGGTGGTTTCTTTTGGGTCTGTCCGGCTGAATGTTGATGGGATACAGAAGTTGCTTTGAATGCACTGAAGACCACCCCTCCAAGAAATCCGCAGGCCAGTGCAATAAGGGCTATAATAATTGCTGTTTCCTGGTTTATTTGTTTTTTGCCAGTTTCAGTCATGTAGAATTCTCCTCATATCTCAATATTCGTTTATGTTTGATTTTGTTGAGCGTGATACACTGACATACATTTATCATAATTATTTGAAATATTATGATCCACCTCTGATAAATTCATTTAATTCCTGTAGATTTTTATGCTCTTGCCGTATTCTTTCTCTGTTGCTTTGTCGTATTTTTTCTATACCAAGCTCTAAACAGGTTTTATAACCCCCTTGATTGAAATATGCTGGACCTGCTTTTCCCCCACGGTGGTAATTCCAATCAGCACAGTCATCATGTCTCTCTTCAATATGACCACAAAATTCTTGATACTCTTTATTGCACATTTCAAGAACTTTAGCTTTTTCTTCATTGGCCCAGGATTTTTTTTCTATCCACTTCATAAGAAAAACGCTGAAAACTAAGCCGAAAAAGGATAGTGTCAACAATCTTTCGCACATTTCATTTGGCGGTGGCCCCGGTATAGT
>CAYUCH010000117.1:0-12023 GCA_964443295.1 uncultured Desulfobulbia bacterium
CTTGCTGGCCTTCTTGGCCTTCGCCGCCGGAAATAATTTTCGGATTTGCGAAAACCTAAGTAGTAAGTAGCTAAGACACAACGCCCTCTCCGACTATTCGGGGAGGGCGTTTTTTGGCGTCAAATCCTATCTAACGGTTTGATTTGGTTGGTGTTTTGGAGGTTTTGAAGGAAGCTTTGTGGTCATTGAGTCCACATTCGTCGTATATGATACTCCTGTCCTCTTCAGCACTTGGATAGAGAGAGCCCCATGTCCCATTTCATTTGATACATAGCTGTGAGGTTGTAATAAGAATTGTAAGTATAAATATGAATAGGTTTTGGAAGATTTTAATCTGATGTGCAAATCGAAAACTGAAGGAATTGAGCAATGAAAAAAATTACATTTTTAATAGTATTGATATTTTTTGCCTGTACCACCACCACCATGGCTGCTACTTTTTCTATGTACGATCCAGACCTCAATATAATGTATTCCGATTCCAATGTGGATGGTAATCCTTATAGTGGCTTTTCCTCTAATGTGCCTTTTTTAGGTGATAATTCGTGGTCCGCTGAAATAGTTACTATCTTAGGGCCTGGTACTCATAGCATACCAACTGTCTACGGCGGTTTATATGAGAATATCGTCGTCAAGCCAGGACAGGTCGGCGCTTATATTCAATTCGATATGAATAATGGAGGAAGTATTTTTGATTTTATAAATATTTGGGATGGAATGGGGACTGTGGAAGAACCGTATTTCTCTTCTCTTGATGGAGACGGTAATGGTGTCCCCGGTATTCAGATAATCGATGGTCCTTTTGAAGGTATGAGTGCCAACTTTTCCAATCCCGTCCCCGAGCCAGCGTCCATGCTGCTCCTTGGCTCCGGTCTTGCCGGGTTGTTGGGAGTTTCCCGTCGCCGGAAGTAATTGATAACCGTTGAAACCAGCAATAAATGAAAGGAATTGAGCAATGAAAAAGATAGTTTTTGCAATATTAATAGTATTGGCAACGGCAGTGTCTGCGCAGGCAGCAAGCATGAACGTATTGGCTGGTGCTTTTGCCATGGGTGATGGAAATATCCCTGCATTAGGCGGTAATGGAGACCAATTTGATCGAGTAGGTACCTTGGTTTCACCAGAGCCACACACTGGGCCAGGAACCGGAGGTACTTCGGTGGTTGGTTTTGATTTTGGTTTCTTCGGCTGTTGGGATATCTGGACCAGCGCTGAGCTTGTTCCTTCCCTGAGCGGTTCCGATCTTTCCGGTTGGGAGGTGTATTGGTGTGCCAACGTATTCAACATGGGGGCCACCAATGTAAATACCGTTGATAATGGCGATGGCACCTGGACCATGGACTGGAATGCTACAGTCGTTGGTGGTTCTTTTGACGGCCAGGTAGGCAACTGGGTAGTTCAGATTGAAGCACCTACTTCTGACATACCTGAGCCCGCTTCCATGCTGTTACTTGGTTCCGGTCTTGCCGGGTTGTTGGGAGTTTCCCGTCGTAAAAAATAATCGCTTCGTTTAGTGCCAAGATTTGTTTTGGGAGAGTTTTAGGTCACAAAAAAATGCCCTTTCCAGGATGATTGGAAAGGGCATTATGTTATACAGCTTTGTGGATTCTGTTTTTAAGGGCCGACATACTCATCGGCACCGATGTCAATGGCCCCGTCCGAGGCATCCCGCAGTTCGCCATCAATATCCATTACCACATCTTCGGGTAACCCGGCATTTATGCATGGGGAGTTGGCTGTTATATGATAGCCATTGAGCATGGGCCAGACATGCTCCAGATTGTCCGTTCCCTTTTGGGCCTCAAAGGCCGGGTTGTTGTTAAAAAACCAGGCGTTATTGGAGGCAATAATCGGCATCTCATCATTTACAATGTGAAACTCGCCGCCAAAATTAAAGATTGCAAGGTTGTTAGTGATTTTCCATTGCGCTGTATATTGAGTGGCACCTGGGCGATCAACGTTGATGTTGAAGCCTACCCCCGAATTGGCCAATGCACTGCAATTCGTTATTGAGCAGGAATAGAAACCTCCACCGTCACCTCTTATATAAAAACCGTCTCCTTCATTCATGTATGAAACGCAATTATATACATTCATGTTGGGTGCATCTGTGACTTCAAAACCATGGCCTGAATTATGGTGGGAAACGATGTTTTTGAATACACCGCCTGGTTCTGACCCAGCGCACCGTACTCCGTAATTGAGGCAATACCCCACATCAAGGTTGGAAATCTCGCTTATAGGACAACCTCCATGTGAATAGGCTATATCAAAAAAACGGATTTCAGCTCCGGATAGCCTATTCCCTTCCCATCCCTCAAAAAATTGTACACCATTAGACCATTCAAGGTTGAGCTCGTCTGGGTGATGGTCATCGTTTCGATAATACAATTTTTGCTGGGCAGGATTAATGTAGAATTGTCCATGTTGGACTTGGGGTATGCTGCCAACCTCGGTGATTTTTTCAATACTCCCGTCAGCCTGAATTAAAAAACCACCCTTTACCTCTGTGTTGTATGGGGCATGATTTGGAAAGGGGTTGTCGGCCACGTAAAAGGCTATGTTGTTCCAATAGAAAATTGACCAGTTTCCCGACGGAATTTGCAGGCTGCCGTACACTTTTGCCTTGTTGGCGGAATTTCTTGTCAGTCCATCCCCTGTTGCATCAAAATACCAAGATACATAGCTATGGGTGTTGAGCGCATTTAA
This sequence comes from uncultured Desulfobulbia bacterium, assembly GCA_964443295.1. GTDB lineage: Bacteria > Desulfobacterota > Desulfobulbia > Desulfobulbales > CG2-30-60-27 > CAYUCH01. The sequence goes on from CAYUCH010000117.1 coordinate 2,710, forward strand.
CAGTCTGTAAGGCTTATTGGTGGCTTTAACATATACATTGTCTCCCTGGAAAACATATGGATTGTAGTAGGTGGCTTCATCCGCTAAAGTATAGAGGGCATTTGTCCAGCTGGAGCCATCATTGTCGTCACTGCCGTTGACATTATCCACAAAAATATTCACCCCCACCTGATGGATTCCTATGCTTGGTGGTCCAGTAATGGTTCTGCCGTGGAAATCTTTTTCACATCCTACATTAACACCGTCAAAGGCACCTTCTCGAATGGCATAGTGGAAATTGAAATTCTTGGGGATATACCCTGTAATACTGTTTTTGATTGGCGAATAATAATACTCACCGGGACTGAATAAAGGCAAATTAGTGGTGTCTGGGTCAGGAAAATCGAACACAGGATTATTCAGGCTGTGTGTGGAATTTTGCTCCCAAAAATTATCTACCTCGCCCAACCAAAAATTATGAGAGGCATCAATTGTTCCGATCTGAAAAGTGTAAAATTGATAGCTTCCCTCATTTTCATAGGCAACACAGTTTTTAACTTCCAGCAAGCCGTTGCTGCGATACAAATAAAAACCGGAATTTCCATTCCCGGAAGCCAGGCAATTATAAAATGCAGTATCTGCAATAAACATTGCGTTAAAACCATAGCTGATATTGTTTTGTGCCAGACAATATTTGAATGTCGTGTTGTTGAGAGCAACAAAGAATCCGTTGATACTCTCCAATGCGGCGCAATTTTCAAAAGTATTATTCAGCGCAAAAATATGGAAAATGGAACTAGTGGTATACCTGCCGACGATATTTCGCCAGGTGATATATTGTTTGTCGGAATTATATACAGCGTATGGCCTGATGGGGTCGGTTGACTGGCCATCCTCGGTGCCCCAGATTTCCGCCTTGGCCCAGGGGCTGGCCCCTTCGACAATAATGGGCATTCCCTCTGTGCCTTCAATCTGCGGGGTGACCTGTTCCAGGTAAGGAGAGTCTTGGTTGAAAATAATTTTTATGGTATCGCCGGCCTGCACACCACTGGCAGTGGATAAAGCGAAGTTGATTGATTGCCAGGGTGAGGCTTCGGATCCATCGTGGAGGGCATCGTCTCCCAGAATATTGTCCACATAAAAAATATCTCCCATCGCCTGATATGGAAGGCTCATGACCATAAAGCTCAGTAGAATCAATAATCGTTTTACCATCTCCTTTCTCCTTTGTTTTTATTTGTAGGATGTAAAGCGGTATCGAGAATGAGTATGGTTACACGGTCTGCCAGGCGCGGTCAAGGCAAATTTTGTTAGGAAGTGAGGTGGAAAATACGTGCTACCTGTGTATGAAAATGAAGCAGGAGGCCGTGCGGGAAGGTTGCCTTTCCCCTTGACATATTTCTAATCTCATTGTAATAAATTTCTTCGGTTTAAATTAGAGAGAGTATGTTCCAAATGAGGAAAGTTCCGGGTAGTCCGATCCTTCCCTGCTGAACATCGTAAATAGACCAAATTGTTTCAATATTTCCAATCCGGAGGAGAAAGGAATGATGAAGATGACGAAGAAACCTCTTGCCATAGGTCTTGCTGTGGTTCTGGGCATGGCCTCGGGCTCCACTTATGTAATGGCCAAAGACTACACCGTAACCGGCGGAACATTTGCCATGGCCAATCCTGCAGATACAAATCCTATGGTTCCAGGTAATCCCGGCGTGCTGACAACCGGTGAGTATCAGCCGTGGGCTGAGATTGTTGCTACTTTTCAATTTGGCTTTATGGGACCTGTGTATATTTATACTGCGGAAAGCAATACTGCAGTTGATTATGATGGCGGCGGTTTCACCAATGATGCTGCAGGAACTCTACCAGGTGGTCCTGTGCCGTCATTAGACCTTGCAATGGGTACTGGTAACATGAAAAGTTGGTTTGTTCAATGGAGCAATAACGAGTTTAACCAGGGCTCTACGAATATCACTGTCACTAATACAGGCAGCTTAACATGGGATCTAACATGGAGTAGTACAATAGTGGGTGGGGCGTTTGATGGCCAGACAGGCTATTGGGTCTTGGGTATTTCCTGTACCGATGCAGCCCCAGTGGTCACTGAGCCGGAAGATATTCAACATTTGCGGGGGCAGCCTTTTACAGATCCCGGCCTTGATATAACCGATGATGATGACGATTACGCCGTTGCAGTGCTTGGCACAGTGGATGCTGATACCATTGGCAGTTACGACTTGATGTACACCGTTACTGACTCCTGTGTGCGGAGTTCTGCCCATATCCGCACTATTAATGTTGTTACTAATCCCGAAGCACCGACTTTAGAGGTGACTCCAGATCCGTTGACCCATATGGTTAACACTACTTTTGATCCCATGACCGGAGTAACCTGTAATGATGTTGTGGATGGTGATCTCACCTCTTCGGTGGTGGTCACTGCCAATGATGTGGATGAAAACACCATTGGAGCATACGCTGTCTCCTATAGCTGTACTGATAGTGAATCCAATCCTGCCACCTATGAAAATCGTGTGGTGAATGTTACTGACAACACTATTCCGGTGATTTCTCGTACCGGCGATGCCACAGTGACCATTGAAGCATGCTCAACCTATAATGATGCAGGTGCTACTTGTTCCGACGAACAAGATGGCGACCTTACTGCTGATATTGTAACTGGTAATCCTGTTGATGATGATGTTCCTGGGGTGTATACGGTTACCTACGACTGTGAAGACAGCCAGGGTGCTGATGCCGACCAGGTGACCCGGGAAGTAACCGTGGAAGATAAAACTAATCCAACCATGGCGGATGGTGAAGCTGTTACGCTTGAACTTGGTGCAACATATACTGATAACGACGCCTTGAGCGGAATCACCTGTGATGATTGTGTGGATGGTTCCCTGACCTCCGGTATTGTGGTCGATAATCCTGTTGATCCTAATACAGAAGGTTCCTACACAGTGACCTACACCTGTACTGACGGTGCTGGTAATGAGACCGAGGCAACTCGCTCAGTGACCGTAGAAGAGGTTGGTTGTGAGATCGGCGCTCTAGACGTCAATAACTTTACTATGCTTTCCGGTGGTGGTGGTCTTGCCGGTGGTGGTGCCAATGATGTGACGTTCACCTGGGATGGTACTCTCAATACTGATCCCGAAACTGCAGTGGTTAATGCCACCCTGGGCTCTAAAACACCATTTTTTGACGTCTTATGGTATACCCATGATCTCAAGGTATACGGACCAGGTACATATACCTTTGATACCTGCTTCGAAAATGAAGTTGATTCTATTTATCCTTGTGCTTCAATGACCGTTACCGTAGGCCCGGATCAGATCGGTTGTCATTTCCTCTTTGATTGGAATAATGTTCTTAATATCGATGCTTTTAATGTATGGGAAAGGAATGCTGTTTATGGTCCTTCTCCATTTTACACCACAGGTGGCGGTAATCCAAACCAGGTATGGGACCTGATGTCTTCCGACGGTGATGATGATGGTGTAAATGGTATTGCCTTTGTTGATGGGCCGTTTATCGGCTTCCGCGCTAACTTTAATGTTATGCTGCCTGAGTCCGCTCCTCAATTACCTGCCGAAGATCCTGTTCTTTTAGTAGAAGGAGACAATCCTCTTCTTCTTGATGAAGGTGCAATTTATGAGGATCCCGAAGCCCAGGCCGCTGACTTGAAGGATGGCTGTCTGGAAAATATTTTTATCTACAGTAATACCCCCGGGGATGTAGAGTCTGTAGGACAGGCGGTTAATACTCTCGTTCCTGGTGTCTATGCCCGTACGTATCAGGTAACAGACTCCAATGGCAATACGGCTAAAGAAGAGTTGCTTATTGTTGTTGTTGGTGAGGATTTTCCCGGCACCGCTACTGTAGTAGCCGGTGAAACAAAGAATCATCCTGTGATAATATTGCAAGATGGCGATGCCGAGATTGATCTTCTTCTGGGTGCCGATGATTATAGAGATGGTGGAGCCATTGCGATCGATCTGCAAGATGGCACACTCACTGTAACCATTGAATCTATCACCCGGGATGGAGTGCCTGTTTCTGCGGTTAATACTGAAATTGCTGGTGTATATGTAATTACCTACACCGTAACTGATAACGGCTCTAATCCTACCGAAGGTGTGACAGCCTTGGCAGAAGATTCGTTGACCACAACGGCCACTCGAACCGTTCGGGTGAATGAGCCTCTCGACATGGACCGTGGTGGAGGAAATGTACCAGATCAACCAGCTGGATCTTCTGACATTGGTTGCTCTGCCACTGATAAGCCGGTCAATCCAATGCACCGGGCCGAGTTCCTCCTCATAGGTGTATTCCTGGCCATGCTGGGAATTGGCCGGGCAGTGAAAAGCCAAGGCTAATGTGAAAAGTGATTTGTGTACGGAGTTGATTTGCTCGCTCTTTACGAAAAATTTTGATCCTTTATTGCGGCGCCGGCCTTCTCTTGGGCGGCGCCGTTTTTTCGTGGTCAGGCCGAGGGTCGTTGCTCATTGGCCTGATGCTGTTTATTCCTTTCCTCGACCGACAGTGGAAGTTACCCACCCTGGTTCTGGTTAAAAGGCAATATGTAATCTGGGCTGGATTGCTTGCCGTAGCTGGCATGCTCCTCTTTGTTCGGCCAGATAAAGCATCATTCTTTCTGAGCAGTTTGGCCCTGGCGGCTTTGCCGGAAGAGTGGTTTTTTCGTGCCTGGTTTATGACTCGGCTGGGATCCATTTGGCGATCAGCCTGGTTGGCCAATGTTTTTACTTCTATTCTTTTTTCTCTTGTGCATCTCCCCCTCCATGGGCCAAGCCGGGCATTTCTTGTCTTCTTTCCTTCTCTTTTCTTTGGTTGGCTTTTTCAACGGTATCGTGATCTTGCGCTGGTCATACTCCTTCATGGTTTGTCCAATTTGCTCTATGTGATCTACCTTGTCTCTTTGGAACGGCAATTGTTGGAGATGATTGGTTTGCAGTAATTGCTTGGTTCTATTGTCCTTGACTTTAACTTCATTACCTTGTTAGAATTATTTCTTGGTTGAAAGATGGGTGGAAGATTGTGTTCTGGCTTCTTAAAATTCAAAATGGAAATGAGTTTTATTGTGACGAGTCCAGAGGAGGAAGGAAAAATGAACATGGTTCAAAAGATCTGTGCAATATATGTGGTCATTGTTTTTGGTTTGGCAATGGGTGCGAATTCTGTAATGGCCAAAGAATATACCGTGCTGGGTGGGACCTTTGCCATGGCCGATCCTGAAGCTACATACCCAATTAATCCTGGAAGTCCCGGGGTATTAAAGACCGGCGAATATCAACCCTGGAATGAGATCGTTGATACCTTTCAATTTGGTTTATTTGGAAATATGTATTGTTACACCAATGCTGATAACACCGGGTTGGACTATGAGGGCGTTGCAATTAATCCTCCTGGCGCAATAGCCGGTGGCCCACCACCCTCCGTTGACTTGGCCTTTGGAACCCATGGCATGTCTGGTTGGTTTATTAATTGGGGTGGTAATGAGATATATCAAGGGAATAGTGGTGTCGTCACTGATAACGGTGATAGGACGTATACTTTGAATTGGTCTAAGATTGTTAGTAGTGGGCCCTTTGATGGCCAGACAGGGTATTGGACCTTGGATATTACCTGCAGCGATGATCCACCGGTTGTTGAAGAGCCTGAGGATCTTATCATCATGGGCGGAGAGCCTTTTGTTGATCCTGGCCTTGTTGTGACCGATGATGACGATGATTATTCCATTACCGTACACGGTGTTGTAGATGCACATACTCCGGGAAATTATGACTTGATGTACACAGTTACAGACTCCTGTGTTCGGACTTCTACTTATACCCGTACTGTTACTGTAGTTTCGGGCTCCCATGCACCGATATTAACGGTTGCTCCTGCCCCTCTGAATCATATAGTAGGCACTCCTTTTAACCCGATGACCGGGGTAACGTGTATTGATCCGGAGGATGGAGATCTCACCATTTCTGTGGTGGTAACCGCCAATGATGTGGATGAGAATACTCTTGGAGCATATGCTGTTTCCTATAGCTGCACTGATAGTGAATCCAACCCTGCCACCTATGAAAATCGGGTGGTCAATGTCATTGAAAATACTCCTCCGGAAATTAACTTGAGCGGTGAGACCACGGTTTCTGTTGAGGCATGCACAGCATTTGTTGAACCCGGTGTATCTTGCACCGATGCAGAAGATGGTGACCTCACCAGTCTGATTGTTGTGGATAATCCGGTTGATGAGAATGTTCCGGGAACATATACCATTACCTATGACTGCCAGGACAGTCATGGTGTTGATGCGACACAGGTGACACTGGATGTTGTAGTTGAAGATACAACGGGGCCAGAGTTTAATGATGGAAACGGCGATGCCACTATTGAGCTCGGCGCCACATATACTGATGGCGACGCCTTGAACGGTATCTCTTGTAATGATTGTGTGGATGGTGGCCTGACCTCTGCTATTGTAGTTGATAATCCCGTTGATACAACAACCGAAGGATCCTATACAGTAACGTATACCTGTACCGATGGTGCTGGAAACGAAGCCACGGCAATCCGTACAGTACATGTTGAAACTGCAGACGCATACTGTGGAATCACCTCGGTTGGCGCTAATAATTTTACAATGATTACCAACCTGGGTGAAACTTTCACAGGTGCAAATGATGTTGTCTTTACCTGGGACGGTACGCTGAATACTGATGTCGCAACGGCTGTTGTAAATGCCACCCTTTCTTCCCAGGCTATTCTCTTTGATCATCCTTGGACAATTCAGGATATGAAGGTTTTTGGTCCTGGTACGTATACTTTTGATACCTGTGTGAATAGTCTGGCTCCTGATTGTACTCCTCTGACCGTGACTGTTGGGGCAGACCAGGTTGGCGCCCATATGTACTTTAATTGGCATGACTCCAACACCGATGTGTTTAATGTATGGGGAAGAAATGCCGTGTTTGCTCCTTCTGAGATGTATTCCTCCGGAGGTGGAAATTCGGACCAAGTATGGGATTTTATGTCGACCGATGGTGACGGTGATAGTGTAAATGGCATTACTCTGGTAAATGGACCCTTTGTGGGACTCCGGGCAAATTTTAACCTCATGCTGCCTGGTTCAGTTCCTCAAATGCCGGCCGATGTGCCTGTGTTGGTACTTGAAGGAGATAATCCTCTTTTGTTGTCCCAAGGTGATGCTTATGCGGATCCCTTGGCCCATGCGGTGGACCTGAAAGATGGATGCCTGGAAAGTATCGTAATTACTAGCACAACACCGGGTGATATGGACAGCAGCGGAAGTGATGTGGATACCGATACGCCGGGTGTGTATGCCCGTACCTACCAGGTGAGTGATTCAGACGGTAATGTAGTGAGGGAGGAGTTGCTCATTATTGTTGTGGGGAGCGGTGATTTCTCAATCGATAATTCAGCTGTTGTTACTGGTGAGACCGGGAATCACCCGGTTATTGTCTTGGAAGGTGGTCAAGTGGAAATCAACTTGATCCTGGGTGGCGATACATTTGTTGATCCAGGGGCCATTGCTGTTGATCTCCAAGATGGAGCCCTGGAGGTGGTGGTACAGTCTATTGTTCATGAAGTCGATGGAATTCAGACCATTGTGAGTGAAGTTGATGTGAATGTCGCAGGTAAATATACCGTAACGTATTCAGTTACCGATCAAGGTGGAAACACTGATATGTTCCCAATAACCTCCCTCGCAAGCGACGGTACTTTGACCACCACCGCCACTCGTATTGTTCGAGTCATGGAGCTGTCTGGTACGGATACGGAGGTTGATGCACCGGTGAGCTCCTCGGGTGGTGGCTGTTCTATCTCCAAGAAAGTAGTGTATCCCATGAGCCGCGGAGATCTTCTTTGCGTTGGTGTGTTTATACTTGTGGTGGGAGTGAGAAAAAGAGTGAAGAGTTAAAAAAAGCATGTAATGCATGGTGACTGATATTAAGAATCGGCGTTGTCCTTTTTGTTGGGCAACGCCGTTTTTTATGACATGTATAATGATAATGTTGTCACCACAATGCTTACCCAATAAGTGTGGGTGAGATTATTTTGTTGTTTTGGGCCTGGACTGCAGTAAAATGTGGTGAGCAGGTTTTTACAGCACATTTGCTGGAAATGAGTAGGGTTGGTATTTTGTTTTTATAGATTAATGAATTGATATTTGCGGAGAATCTCATGGGAAAAATCGGCAGAAATGAGCCATGTCTGTGTGGAAGTGGAAAGAAGTACAAAAATGTTGTGCTCGTATACAGCCAAGTGGTGAAGCGAGTCCGTCCAGCCCTGTGCAAAAGATAGCCCAAGACAAGAAGGAGGATTTTGATCTCCTGTCCCATGTCACAGAAGTCAAGGAAGCAGCAACCGAAAAACGTCCTTTCGTCAAAACTGTCGGTGTGATGATTTTGTTTTCCACCGCAGCTGGTGACGCATGGTTGTTGGAAGTGACTGAGGGCGACGCGCTGCAATTGAGTAGTCAAGGTGAAGAGATTGAGGTGTTGATCGAGCAGAACCCCGAAACAGCCATGGTTGAATGGTCTCATACTTTTGCTGTGAAAAAAGATACATTTATTGTCACGTCATATAATGACAAGTCTCGACAGGAGTTTAAGGACTATCCTGTAAAGAAAATAACTGCTGCGATCAAAGGCATTAAAAAGAGGATACCAGCCTCATGGTCAGGTGACTTTCAGCGGCCCGTGGAGGAAGAGAAAGGTTAACAATAATCGCAATCCAATATGTACTTTCATTTGGAAGGTTTTTGTTGGGGAACGTGAATTTGGGTCTGTGAATTAAAGAGGGAGACGGTCCTCCCTCTTTTTGCAAGCGTTCAATAACTACCTTGTTTGATAATGATACCAAGAGGTAGTGTTGCTGTATTTCTCGTAGAGTAATTTCCCGGTATAGATATTTGTTTGCTTGGTGTGAGTTGGGACGAAATCCAACAAGTATGCTCTATAAGACATTTTCGCAACTGCCCACAACACGAAGTATTGTATTGCTACCAGGGGTAATCTCTGCGACAGTGCAGGGATCTGCGCTATTGATGGCCTGTGCAAGATAGGCAAAGGCGGTGTCAGTTTCGACATTGAACCCTGCCCCTCCTATTACACAATAGCTCGTGTTCATATCACCCATGCGGAGCAAATATGTTACATCCCCGAAGGTGTATCCTCGCACTGGTGTTGCCAAGGAAGTAGTGGCTGTAAAAAACATAGCCAACAGAGTAGTTCCGAAAACCACTTTCATTTTTCTACTTATCATTCGCATTTCTCCTACTGAAGTTGTTTATG
>CAYUCH010000118.1:0-12005 GCA_964443295.1 uncultured Desulfobulbia bacterium
TAACCCTTTTAGGGTCACCTTTTAATCCACCCCTTCTAGGGGTGGTTGTTAAATCCCTGCATTAGTATGAAAAAATAAAATCTGTCCCCTTTCTTGGTTTGTGCTTGCCTGTTAGCGATTGAATTTTTCTTCACAGGAAAGCAGGAGCGCTTTCTGAGCTCTTTCTAGAACTTTACGCGCTATCCTGCAGTCTTTGGCAATTTGAGCAGAGAGCTCGTTGGGGCCGGAAAACTTCTGCTCACCACGCAAAAATTGCAGCAAATTTATTTTGATTGGTTTGCCATAAATATCTTCATTAAAGTCAAAAATGTGTACTTCTGCGGAGAGCACCGAGCCGCAGAATGTTGGGTTGTAACCAATATTCAGCACGCCACCGTAGCATTTTCCATCACAAATAACCTGGGTAACATAGACACCATGACGAGGGCAGAGATCTTCTTCTGCAATGGTTAAGTTTGCAGTGGGAAAACCAATCAGTGGACCACCACGTTGTTTGCCTTTTTGCACCTCGCCTCGAATTTGATAATTACGGCCAAGAAGTTTTTTTACATCTCGCATACGTCCAAGGGCAACTAATTCCCGGACCTTTGTGCTGGAGACTAACATCTCGTCTATGTAAAAAGGCTCTACGACGGTAACTGGAAACCCATTTTGGGCTCCTTGTTCTTTAAGGAAAGCAATGTCCCCTTGGCGACCTTTGCCAAAAGCATAATCGTATCCCACCACAAGTTCTTGGACGCCAATGGTCTTTACCAATATTTCTTCAACAAAAAGATCTGCCGGCGTTGCGGCAAACTCCTTGGTAAAAGGAATAACAATAAGCACATCGATATCAGCGAGTTCAATAAGTTCTACTTTTTGTTCATAGGTGGAAATGAGTTTTATGCCGGCATCCTGGCGCACAATTTTCAAAGGATGCGGATCAAAAGTAACAACAACACTGGTACCTTGGTCGCGATATGCTCGATTAACTACCTCACTAAACAGTATTTGGTGGCCAGTATGTACGCCGTCGAAATTGCCGATGGTAACATGGGCTTTTTCAAAAGGCTTTTTTATCTCTGAAAGGTCGTGGTATATTTTCATTAATTCATTCAACTCAAAAAAAGATACATGTAATAAAATTGTAAGTGAACACAGGTGGTGCATTTGTGCGCAGGTAAGCGAGTTTGCGAGACTCCGAATGCGCCGCATGTGGTCATTTACATCAAAATTGCTTGACAAATGGCCTTTGAAAGAATAAAAACAGCCCTCTAAAGAGTGCCGAAGTGGCGGAATTGGTAGACGCGCTAGGTTCAGGGTCTAGTGGGCGCATGCCCGTGGAAGTTCGAGTCTTCTCTTCGGCACCACCAGAAATAATAGCCCGTAATCTTTTCTGATTACGGGCTTTTTTTTCGCGCATTCATGCTTACCGTTCCAAAAGCAATCATTCTTTACTGACATTTCTCCTTGCTGTCAAGCGTTCAACTTTTCTATGGATGAAGATTGGACCTTAGATGTAAGGAGCTGGAATCCACTGGTAATTATATGAATAATGTGTTGGAGGTTGGCAGCTTTTCCAAGGCAGAACTCTGGTCTCTTGTACTTACTGCCTGCCACGTACCCCATGAGATTATCCAGGATGAAAATGGTTGGTCTCTCTCCGTGCCAGACAGTTTTCATGATGTCGCAAAGCGACAAATCGCGCTTTATGAAGAGGAAAATCATGGCTGGCCTCCACCTGAGAAAGAAGTTGAAGTCCCTAAATTGGCACATTATTTCCCCTGGGTTATCTTCAGCATGGGATGTCTCATGGTCTTTCATGGGATTACAGGCCCCTGGGATTCAAACTCATCCTGGTTTGTAAGAGGAGCTGTGTCCGGCAAGGCTATTTGGGTCGACATGGAATGGTGGCGGTTGCTTACCGGACTTACTCTACACAGTGGCCCTGTTCACTTGATCGGTAATGTGCTTATAGGTGGTTTCCTCCTTTTGTTTCTCTGTGGCAGTCTTGGCTTTGGCATGGCATGGTGGCTTTCTATGCTCGCAGGGATCCTGGGTAATGGTCTGAATGTATACTTTAAGGGTGCCGCCCATTTATCAGTTGGATATTCTACTGCAGTTTTTGGTATTGTGGGCATCTTGGTAGGCATGGAGATAAAACGCGGTGGTGTTCTGAAGGAGATTGTCGTTCCTTTAGGGGCTGGATTTGCCTTGCTTGCAATGCTTGGAAGTGAAGGGGAACGAACAGATCTGGGTGCACATTGGTGGGGGCTTACTGTGGGCATTGTATTGGGAATTGTCGTTGCTCATTGGCCAGGTTTACGAGCTTGGGGAAAACGTCCTCAAATAGGGTTCTCTTTTTTTTGTATGGGTTTTCTGTCGATTATTGGCAGCTGGATCTGGGCGATGGCACACTGATAGTACAATTTTAAAATATTACCCTTAGGGCATTCTTATTTCAATTTTAACTGGTATTATTTGTCGATCGAAGTATATCTTACCGTGAATTTGCATGGTTTATATTGTGCACCATTTTGAGTTGCTCAGAATGAGAAGTGCTTTTTTTTGATAGGTATTCACCAAAAGGAGTCATGAAAATGGCATATGATGATCAGGAACCCCCGTGGGGGAAGAGTAGTGGCCCTAAATCGCCTGAAGAATTTCTGGCCTCATTTTTGAAAAAACTCAAGGATGGGTTTGATGGTGGTGGTGGAAATGCCGGAGGAGATCAGGGGAAAAGTGACGGAGGTGGTCCAGGGAAATGGGGAGGTATTGGTTTTGTCGGCCTGATTATCTTGGCCATCCTTGTTTTTAACTTCGCTTCTTCAGCAGTTTTTACCATCAAGCCAGGCGAGCGTGGTGTGGTCCTGCGTTTGGGCGAATATTCCAGAACATTGAATCCAGGCTTGAATTTTGTTGTCCCCATGGTGGATAAAGTCACCAAGGTGGATGTGGAAAATGTCCGCAAGGAAGAATTTGGTTTCCGCACTGTCAGGGCCGGGCAACGTAGCCAATTTGCCAAAGGAACCAGTGAAAATCTGGAATCCCTCATGCTCACCGGTGATAAAAACGTCATTGATGTAGAATGGATCGTGCAATACAAAGTGCGTGACCCCTTTAATTTTCTCTTCAAAGTGTCTGATGTACGACAGTCTGTGCGTGATGTATCCGAGACCGTGATTCGGCGGGTTGTGGGGAATATGGGCTTTGATTATGTATTGTCCAATCGAGAGCTACTGGCAGGACAGACCGCGCGGGAGCTGCAGGACGCTCTGAATACTTATGAAGCCGGGGTTAATATTGTCACTGTGCAATTGCAGGATGTCAATCCTCCTGAATCGGTCAAACCTGCCTTTAATGAGGTGAATGAAGCGGATCAGGATATGAAGCGTCTGGTAAATGAGGCAGAAGAGGCCTATAACCGCGTTATTCCTCGGGCTCGTGGCGATGCCAAGAAGATTTATGAGCAGGCAAAAGGGTATGCTGTGGAGCGGGTTAATCAGAGTAAAGGGGACACGGTACGATATACTGCTCTCCTGGAAGAATATAAAAGGGCTAAGGATGTTACCCGGCGCCGTTTGTATCTCGAAACCATGCAGGAAGTTATGCCAAAAGTATCTGACGTTTTTATTCTGGATAAGGATCAGCAGGGTATCCTGCCTTTCCTTGATGTCACCGGAAGTAAAGCAGCCGCAAAAGGCAGTACCAAGTAGTTGCTAAATAAAATTTGATTACCTCAAAATAAGAGGGGGTTCCAGTGAATTCCATTGTACGAGTAGTAATGATAATAGTTGTGGTAACTGCCGCCATGGTGGCCTTTGATGGGTTTTATGTCCTTGAAGAGGGTAAACAGGCCGTTGTTACCGAATTCGGTAAACCCGTTGGTCAGCCGGTTACTGAGGCGGGTCTGAAATTTAAAAAACCATTTGTCCAAAAAGTAACTTTGTTTTCTAAGAGGATTCAGATATGGGATGGTGATCCAAACCAGATCCCCACCAACGACAAGACATTTATCCACTTAGATGTGACGGCTCGCTGGCGTATCGAAGATCCTCTGCTTTTTCTGCAGGCGGTAAATAACGTGAATCGAGCCCAGTCTATTCTCGATGATATTCTTGACGGCACTGTGCGAGACTTGGTGAACAAGAATAATCTGGTGGAGATCATCCGCTCTTCGGATTGGACAACTGATACCATGAGTAAAGATGATGAAAGTATTTATGAAACCATCCAATTTGGTCGTGATAAGATTTCTTCCATGATCCACGAGACCGCCTCTAAGGATACTCCGAAATATGGTATCGTTTTAGTGGACGTCATGTTCAAAAGAGTGAATTACATTGAGTCTGTCCGGCGTAAAGTATATACCCGGATGATTTCGGAACGGAAAAGAATTGCCGCAGAGAAGCGTTCCACAGGTGAAGGCCAGAAGGCCGAAATCATGGGTAAGGTAGAACGGGAATTGAAGGAAATTCTTTCAGCTGCAAACCGCCAGGCCCAGGAAATAAAAGGTAAGGCCGATGCTGAAGCAGCTCGAATCTATGCCGATGCTTATAACGCAGATCCGGAATTTTATTCTTTTTCTAAGACCTTGGATACGTATAAAAAGGCGGTGGGTGGAAATACCAAACTGCTCATGCCGCTTGATTCGGAATTTTATAAATACTTGCGATAAATAATATTTCGAAATTCTGTTATCTGAAAAGTCCAAGGGAGATATGATCTTCTGCCTTGGACTTTTTTAATGCCCTTTAATGAGTTCTTCTGGGGCCGGATAATGTGGGCGATGGCTTTCGGCATCAAATGGGATCCGACCTTTGTCTTCAAGCTTTTCCAACAATGCGTCAATATGCTTTTCAGCCGCCAGTTTTTCTTTTTCTAATTGGATAAAGCGGCATTCACAGGCAGTAAGTTGACCGCCACACCAAGGACAAATTTCCACCGGGCAACCCAGGATATGCTTGTCGCCATCTTCCACAAGACAGGCAGGGCATAATTGCTGGTCAAGTGGGGTTGGCTGGTGAATGATAAGATCTTCCCACTCTTTAAATCGATTGAGAAAATCATCACGGTTTTTGAACTTAAAAAACTCCAGCACCACTTCATCCCAAAGACCTTCGGCTAAAGTGCCTATAAATTCAGCCTGATCAGCAGTTGCAAGGTATATGTATGCACTATCTTGGGTAATGACACAGAGCAAGAATTTTCCCTGCCGCCGTGCTAGAACTCGGATAGAAACAATGGCTTCCTCTCGTGCTTCAGGAAGATAGCTGTAAAAATGATGAACAAGGCGCAGGGCAATAATGTCATTTTCGTAATGATCAATTAATTGCAGCAGATCACCATGAAGTTCTTGGGGCGCCCCATATTGTATGAGCAGTTTGATTTCTTCTTTAAGTGATGATAATGAGTCCATGTTGTCCTACTCTTCATATTTTAATCCGGAATTCTCGGAATAATCTTGGTTAATAGCCTGGATCCAGCGACGAGTTTCCTGGGCCATATTTTCTGCTTCAGTAATCGCGGTAACAACAGCAATGCGTTGCGCTCCCACGGGAGTCAACTCTGGAACATGGCGAAGTTTGATGCCCCCCATCACTGTAAAAGGGAGGCTGGATTGGGCCGAAAAATCTTCAATTGCCTCTTTGCCCAGGAAAGCAGTGAGCTTTTGTTTAGTATTGGTCGGGTAAAGTGGCCCAATATTGAAATAGGATGCACCGCGTTTCTCTGCTAATGCGGCTTGTTCCTTGGTGTTGGCTGAAACACCGATTATGAGTTCCGGTGCTAATGTGCGAGCTTCTTCAGCAGGGATGTCGGAATTTCCCAAATGTATACCATCTGCTCTGGAAAGGAGGGCAATGTCTATGCGGTTATTTACTATAAATAAGGCACCAGCTTTTTTGGTTTTTTTTCTGAACATCTGAGCTTTTTGGAAAAAAGTTCGGTCATCGGCTTCTTTTTCTCGCAATTGTACTATACGGGCACCGCCTGCCAGAACCGCATCAAGCCATTCTGCATCGGTACGACCGCAACAGAGTTTTTCACATGATACTGGATAAATGCTGACTTGATGAATAAACTGTTCCAGCCTGTCGGCATAAGATTTTTGAGCTGTTTCCACCCTTGTTTCTCCTCTTTTCTCATTTTCTCTCTATGTGATAAATGAGTTTCACTGGCACTTGCTTGTCTGTTAATGATGGCGTATACTACATGTTTGCGGTCGGATTTGCATCCCGCTTTCCATTAAGTAGTTTGTTTTTGTCTCGTAATCATATAACTGCATAAATTTATTGCGAGATTGTTAAATATTAATAGGGTTTAGCTATGCTGAAAAAATTTGTAACAGATGAGAAGGCCACTCTCACGGTGGGAGATAGGGTTTATGAACTTCCCATCATCGAGGGCGCGGAAAATGAAAAAGCCATTGATATCCGGACCCTTCGGGCACAAGCAGGCCTGATTACCTTTGACAGTGGCTTTATGAATACCGGAGCATGCTCCAGCGATATTACCTTTCTCGATGGTGAGAAGGGAATTCTTAGCTATCGTGGCTATTCTATTGAAGATCTGGCTGCCAATTGTTCTTTTGTGGAGGTGGCATTTCTCTTAGTACACGGTAGTTTGCCCAATGAAGCAGAGCGCGACAATTTTCGAGAATTACTTGGTCGATTTTCATTGTTGCATGAAGACATGATTCATTTCTTCGATCGTTTTCCGGTCAACAGTCCACCCATGGCCATTTTGTCTTCAATGGTAAATGCCCTGTGCAGTTTCTATCCGGAGATGACTTCTAATCCCCTGGAAAATATAGATTTGATGGCTGCCCGACTTCTGTCGAAAGTACGCACCATCGCAGCATTTTCATATAAAAAATCAATGGGACATCCTCTGGTTTATCCACGTCATGACCTCACATATTGTGCGAATTTTTTAAATATGATGTTTGATTCGCCAGTGGAGCCTTACGATGTGAATGAAAAAGTTGTTCGAGCCTTGAACATGCTCTTAATTCTCCACGGTGATCACGAGCAGAATTGTTCAACCTCAACTGTGCGACTTGTTGGGAGTGCACGGGTGAATTTATACGCCTCCATTTCCGCAGGTATCAGCGCTTTGTGGGGTCCCTTGCATGGTGGCGCCAATCAGGCGGTCATGGAAATGCTGGAAAATATCCATGCAGAGGGTGGGGATTTCAAGAAGTATATTGAAAAGGCGAAAGATCCCAATGATCCTTTTCGACTGGTGGGTTTTGGTCACCGGGTATATAAGAGTCATGATCCTCGCTCTCGTATAATCAAGAAAGCATGCGATGAGGTTTTGGAAACCCTGAATATTTCCGATCCGCTTCTTGATATTGCCAAGGAGTTGGAGGAGGTGGCCCTGAAGGATTCGTATTTTGTTGAGCGGAATCTCTATCCTAATGTGGATTTTTATAGTGGCATTATTTATCGGGCCATGGGTATACCAAGTGACATGTTTACAGTAATGTTTGCGCTTGGCAGGTTGCCGGGCTGGATTGCCCATTGGCGTGAAATGTGGGATGATCCGAATGGTCGTATCGGTCGGCCACGACAAGTATATGTTGGCCCCAAGAGTCGCGAGTTTGTTCCCATTGAAAAGCGATGTGGTGATGGGGTACATGGAGTTTGCGAGAATACTTGATCCCGTCGATTCGCATTTTATTCTGTATTTGAACCCTCCTCGTGTGTCACGAGGAGGGTTTTTTATTTTAGATTGAAAAAGTCGTGTCATAAGACTGTTTTTTCTGGCTAAAATGGAAGTGGAGACTTATTATTTAAAGATAATTGGCAGAGTTATTTTCTCTTTTTAGGGTGAGTGATATTTTAGTCGCCATTAATGCAGTCCATACCTTCCCTGTAACACCTGTGCAGCAAGGCTTTCCGTCTGTTGGTGCAGAAGGAGCAAGAGGCCAGGAGAGTGAGGCTTTTCCCAATAGGGGAAATGTTGCAGCAAAAGCGAACCGATCCAGTGGTCACAAAGGTTCTTCTACTATTGAGGCTCCCGGGAATTTTGCACCTGTTTCTGCCAGTGAATCTGCGCCCTCTATTCAGGGCTCCGCTCAGAGTAATCCAGAGAGCGACCAGCCAGAGAAAACAAATAAGAGCCGTTCACAACAAGCTGAAAACAAAGACGAGACCAGGAAAGATTTTGCTTCAAGCACAGGAATTGACGGTGAACCTCTCACAGCTTCTGATAAACTCTTATTACAGAAATTAAGGCAGATTGATATTTCCGTGCGGGCCCATGAGAGGGCTCATTTAGCTGCTGCCGGAGGAATAGCAGTTTCCGGGGCCAGTTTTACGACAAAGCGAGGCCCAGATGGCAGAACATATGCAGTGGGAGGCGAGGTGCGAATTGATACATCACCGGAAAGCACTCCGGAGGCTACGGCTGCCAAGATGCAGCGCATTCGAGCTGCTGCCTTGGCACCCGCTGATCCTTCTCCACAAGATCGAAGTGTAGCCTCCCAAGCTTCAAAAGTAATGGTCCAGGCTCAGATGGAAATAAGGGAAACCAGAACAGATGAGGCGCGTGAGGATGTTGAAGAGAGCAGGGAGTTAAATAGGGTAGAAGGGGAGCAGGAGCAAAAGCCAGTTGGGGAAATAAGCAATGAAAATCGTCAGGAAACTACATCTGAGCAACCAGTTCAACAGGCCGTGGTTGGGTATGGAACATTTTTACCCCCCACTGGGTCAACATCAAATGCCAATGGGGGGATTGATATAACCGTATAAAGACAGTTTGTTTAGATTCTACAGACAGCCGCACATCAACTCGTAGTTTTCACACTCATGCCTATTTGCAAAAGGACACATTTCTGCTCGGAACCAATTAAGCTTTGGACACCAATAATGACCTTTGAAAGGCTCGTTACAGCCATTTTCGGTGGTTTTTGACCTGGAATGATCGCCGCATTTTACTTCATCAGCTTCAATTTTGAATCGCCATACTGACACGACAGCCCTCCTTGCCGAGTTAATAAGAGGGATCCCGGCTTGCCCTCATTTTTACCGGTCAGGAACCGGTTTCTTTTCTCCCTTTTCCTGATTTTTACTGCTGTCTTTTGTCTTCTTATATTATCTTATCGGAATTTTTGGAAAAAATCTAAAGTCTTGGCACCAACAAGTTGATATTTTTTTTATATTTTCATCTTAATATTGTTATATTTCAAATAGTTACAACTCAGTAGAGTAAAGGATAAAATTTTTTATGGAATTAATCTAGTGTTGACGCACGCCAGCTGCTGTGATAATTAAAACGGTTCGCTGATTTGTTTCGTTATTCTTCTCGAATAGAGATTTGAAAAAACATCTGATTTCAAAACGATATATGGGTTTTGGAATTTTCATTGTGGAGAGTGTAAATGCGTAGTGATATCGTGCATATTGGTGCCGGTGAGTTAACCTATGAGATTCGTAACATTGTCAATGTTGGTGAAAAACTCCGGAGTCTAGGAATTCAGACATATTGGGAAAATATTGGTGATCCTGTTGCCAAGGGGGAAGAGATTCCCGTTTGGATGAAGGAGATTGTTGCCGATTTGGTTATGCAGGATTCTACCTATGGGTATAGTCCCACCAAGGGTGTCCTTTCCACCAGGGAGTTTATCGCCGAACAAACCAATAGCCGTGGCGGTGTGCAGATAAGCCCGGAAGATATTATTTTCTTCAATGGCCTTGGAGATGCCATTAGCAAGGTGTTTGGTTTTTTGAGACGGACCGCTCGAGTCGTAGTCCCTACGCCTTCTTATACAACCCACTCTGCCGCTGAGGCTGCCCATGCTGGTATGCCTCCACTGACCTACATCCTCGATCCCCATAATCATTGGTATCCTGACTTGGACGATCTTGAAAAGAGGATCAAGTATAATCCCGCTGTAACGGGCATCCTTATCATTAATCCGGATAATCCAACTGGAGCCGTATATCCTGAAGACATCCTCCGTGGCATGATCGATCTGGCCCAAAAATATGATTTGTTTATTATCTGTGATGAGGTGTATCAGAACATTATCTATAATAAACAGACTACCAAACCTCTTTCCGATGTTATTGGTGACGTACCTGCGTTGTGTATGCGCGGAATTTCAAAAGAAATGCCCTGGCCAGGTTCCCGTTGCGGCTGGATTGAAGTTTTCAATGCCGACAAAGACCCCATGTTTGAAAAATACGTTAAGAGTATTTTGAATGCCAAGATGATGGAGGTGTGTTCAACCACCCTGCCTCAAATGGTATACCCGAAAGTGGTTACCCATCCTGAATATTGGGGATATCTTGAGAAGCGTATTGCTCGATATGAGAAATATTCTAATATTGCTTATGATATGTTGAAAGATGTTGATGGCGTTCTGGTAAATCGTACCAATGGCGCTTTCTATATGAGCGTTGCATTTGAAGATGGCTGTTTGAATAATACTCAAACCCTGTCCATTGAGAATAATGAGGTACGGAAACACGTTGAAGGATTGGTTAACCAACCAGGTGTTGAGCCGGATAAGCGATTTGTCTATTACCTTTTGGGTGCAACAGGGATATGTGTTGTACCGTTGACTTCTTTTGCTTCGGAAATGCAGGGCTTCAGGGTGACAATCCTGGAGACGGATGAAGAGAAATTTACCATGATCTTCAAGACCATGGCCCAAGCAATTGAGCAGTATCTCCAATCTTAAAATATCTGATTAAGTTGGATTGTTTGCTTTTCTATTTTCGTCGCTATTTTTTAAATATGAAAGGGGTTGTCTTTTATTTAGACAACCCCTTAATTTTTTTAGTAGCCGTGAATTAACAGATCAACATCAATGACTGTTCTTTTTGCGCCTGTTAAAGCCAATTAGTCCCACAACTCCAGGGACAAGCAGAACAAGGGCGCCTGGAATGGGTACTACATGGGTGCCTTCCATTCGCCATGTGCCTGGAACGCCACTAAAAGGACCGCCTTTAATTTGGGAGACCCAATCTAAGACATAATGGCCAGTGGCAGAGTCATAAGTCCCTGTGGCAAGACCAAAAGGTCCTGTGTTAGAAGGCCTGGGACCCTGCTCAAAAACAGAACCATTCCAAAATACTTCTATAGCGCTCAGCTCCGCAGTAAGATTTCCGAAGCCATCATGCTCTACACTTACTACCGGTTTGTATTCACCTGACTGGTATGATAGTGCGTTGGTGCCTAAATGTGTTTGGATGCCGAAGAAAGAAAAAGGAGCCATTACCCCAGCCTCTTCTGTAAGTGCTGAATAACCACTTCCAGCACCATTGGGGGCATCGGGATGTCCTTCTGGATGAGGCTCATCAGGATCGAGTCTGAAATTTTGGTTTGTATTCAGTAAAAGACCGCTATAGCCAATTGAATCGATAGAAACGGTATTTGGACTATAAGGATTACCACCAGCCATGGAAAAATATGAGCCACCCTGATAAACGTCAGTTGTGATAACTTCACCAGTATTTGGATTTATTAAAGGTTCACCAGTGTCAGGATCAAGCATAGGCTCAGGCGTGAAAACCATGGGTTCAATGGTCAAGCGTCCTCCGGGAGTTTCGGCTATTGCCCCTGCAGGCAGGATTAAACTCAAAACCATTACCGATAAGAAGGATAATTTTTTTCTCATGACACTCATCTCCTTTTTGATGTTGATAATTCATTTTAAAAATAACTAATAAGTTTGTTCAAAAATGGGGGTTCATCTCCTGTATGTAGATTGGCATTATAGGTTTACTTTTCGTCTCTTTTTCCCCAAAAGTACGAGGCCGGAAATGCCTGAACCGAGTAACCAGAGAGCACCAGGAAGTGGTACTGCCGAAACGTATCCACTACGAATAGCCATTCCATAATAATAACGGTCTTCACCAAATTTTATTGACTGGGCGCCATGTTCAGTATTGAATTTCCATCCAGTACCTGAGGTGAGGCTATATTCCGTTCTGGACCAGAACCAGCCTTCCAGTAAATTTGCGAATTCCAGACGATCCCGACCACCCATTCCATTTGATTCCGGCCACTGA
>CAYUCH010000119.1:0-11966 GCA_964443295.1 uncultured Desulfobulbia bacterium
TGGGTGGCCGGCTTCGCGTGGAATAGGTGGCCGAGATCAGTGGAATACGCACTTTAAAAGAAATTAACAGATTGGAACAACATTTTCACTTAACGACCTGTCCGAATTTTCCCGACCAGCTCTATGACAGAGCTTTATACGAGCAGAAAACTTTGGACAATATCTATAATGATTTCGTCAATATCCTACTACATGAAGTTGTCTGTATCAGACCTAAAGGGCTGGCAGTTCGAGATCGACGAACTAGGGGCCAAACACAGCAAACAATTTGAAAAATTTTTTAACTGGTGCGAAGGTCATAAGGTTGTTACTCCAACTTACGTATTACACAATATATTGCAACTTGGGTTAGGGGCAATTAACAAATTCATCGACTCATATTTTCACATAATTGAGGACGTATTTAAGTCGATACATTCATCAATTTACATATTTATTGATAGAATTGATCAATCTGTAAGAAAATACGGGAAAGATGCTTGGGTGCATTTTCAGGCTGGGCTGATAGAAGCAGCCTGGGATGCTATGAGAATTAACACTCATATTAAAATTTATACTTCAATAAGACAGGAAGCATATTTTAATTATAGTTCTTCCGACAAAGAAGCAATTTCTGGGAATGTTACCTTTATGAGATACAGTCATGATGATCTTCACAAAATAACAGATCATCAATGCAATTTTTATGAAAACGTTGATTCTTTTTTTGATTTTGTCGGATTTAAAAAGATAAAGAACACACTTTCAAACACAAAAGAAAATAGCTTTCGTTATGCTCAACGTCATACGCTTGGAAGGCCTAGAGATGTTGTAGTAATTTGTTCTCAATTGTCATCAAAAAGGAAAATCACTAAAGAAGATTTCCGGAAAATCGTTAACTTATCTTCGTACAGAAATATTGCCAAAAATATATTTTCTGAATTGGATTTTTTGTTTCATTCTCTTGACAACAAAGCAAAGCAGACATTGCTGCTATCTCATATTCCACAAAATATTCTCACATGGGAAGAAATTCAAAATATTTGCAAAGAATTCAATGGGGCATCAACCTGCTCTAATGGTACCTGCAAGCAATGCGACGGTTTTCATGTTTTTTGTGATCTTTATAATACAGGGTTGCTTGGAGTAATTAAAAAAGACCTTTCTAAAGAAGACGGGCATACTGTTTTTCGTCAAAAATTCATTGGCCCATATGATATTGGAAGCTTAGAAAAAGGCACATTGCCACCAACCAATTTGTATTATTTGATGCATCCATGTCTGCAGGCTTACATTGAAGAGTGCAGAAATAATACTTTTGGAAAAGAATATAAGCTTGTTGATCATGTTCTTATTGGTCACAACTACGTTTGGACTGAGAGATGCACACTTCTTACAGATTTATTTTATGCAATGAAAGGTATAAGTCACCCTGATATAAAGAGTAAAATAAATCTATTTATAAACCAAATTATCGTCGATCACAAATCGTTAGAAGACACAAAGCAAGAAATTGATATGTTGACAGGATATTTTGATAAAACGGCAGAATACAGTGGGAAGATGACCAAAATTTTAAGTTTGGTTGAAAAAATATCGGCTTACATGGACTCTGTTCTGCCATCATAAAATGGCTATCAAGTGAATTTAGCGGGCTGGGAAAACGTGAAAGATATTCCGGAACTATCCCGCTATTCCAGGGACATCCATGCTTAATAATAATTGAATTACGCATGCTGTCCCTCGATTTTGCGTTGATCTATTACGGCTGCTCAGACGGACGTGGTATCCACAGTAAGACCTAAAGGCAATTTCACAACAAACGGAGGATTGTTGGAAATAAAACTGACCTCTTGATCATTCATCTTCATAACGGCGACTCATAGTCCGAATAATGTCCGCTTTACCCACCAGGCCCACCAACTTACCATCGGTTAAAACCGGTAATGTATGAACATTGCGTTCCGCCATGATCGAAGCGATCTCGTCAACCTGGGTTTCTTCTTTGATAGTTACCGGTTTTTTGCTACAAATGTCCGCCACTGTTTGGCCGGTCATCTTCTTGACCTCCATTTCGATCTTGTCTTCTTTTTCCAGAAACAGAACGGAGTCAATGATGGAAACCACGGTGGGAATATGAAAACGTTTGGTCTGGTCGATGAGGTCACTTTCAGTGACAACGCCAATCAGGCTACCGTCGGAGTCAACTACTGGAGCTCCGTTAATCCTTCTATGCCATAGCAACTCGGCAAGCTCTTCAACGGTGGTCTCCGGGGTAACGGTAATCAAATCTCGGGCCATTATATCTTTTGCTTTCAGCATTATATTCTCCTCTCATGGGTATTTTCTTAAAACTAAAAAAACTGACGAATTATTACAATTCTTTTTTCACCACAGGGGGCACAGAGACTACAGAGATTATTTTACAAGTAGTTACCTCTGTGAACTCTGTGCTCTCTATGGTTACTTCTACCTCTTTTGTTTCCTTTATATCTACGCTCTTCTAAGTTCGTTCAGTATTACCGGAACTTCCAAGACAAGTTCGGAAGCCAGAAATCCACAATCGACCTCATTCATTGCCTGCCACCGCTCGCCTGCCCTGCCGTGTGTCCAGGCTGCAAGGCAAGCAGCATCAAACGCATCAACTCCTTGACAGAGGAAACCACCAACCAAACCGGTGAGAACATCACCCATGCCACCGGTGGCCATGCCGGCATTGCCGGTGGGATTCAATGCAACCCGGCCATCCGGAGCAGCAATTATTGTGGTAGCTCCTTTTAATAATACAACAATCCCATGGGTGTGGGCAAAATTTTGCGCACATTCGAGGCGTTTGGCTTGCACTTCACGACTGGATATGCCAAGCAGTCGGGCCATTTCACCCGGATGCGGTGTAATAATCCGTGGGCCTCCAGCTGCTCCCAATACTGATGCATCATCGGCAAGAATATTCAGACCGTCTGCGTCAACCACCATGGGTACTGTAATTTCTTTATACAGTGTACCCACAAGTTCTTTCGTTTCCGGTGCTGTACCAAGACCAGGTCCCAGAGCTACCGCCTTTTTCCCTTCGAGCAATGATCGTATGGAATCCAGACTTGCCACAGTGAGATAACCATTTGCCGATTCAACAAGAGGCGCACTCATTGCCTCAAGCATACTGGCTTCAAAAATCGGATTGAGATCCTCTGGAACGCCGAGGGTCACTAAACCAACTCCTGATCGTAACGCCCCTTCAGCAGTTAAGAGAGCCGCACCTGTTTTCCCTGTGGAGCCGGCCAAGACAAAGAGATGTCCAAATGTTCCCTTATGCCCATCCTTTGGACGTGCGGGAACTGAAGCAGCAATATCATCCTCTTCAAGTAAGGTAAGGTGCAGGCCAACATCATGGTGAATTCCAGGGGGGATACCAATATCAATTACTTCGAGCTCACCAACCGCATGCGCACCAGGATGGATGAATTGTCCTGGTTTGCCAAGACCATAGGTAACTGTAAGATCGGCCTGCACACACTGGCCGAGAAAACTGCCGTTATCAGCATTCAGTCCCGAAGGAATATCTACTGCCACTGTGGGTTGTGGCAGCCGATTCATGAGTTCTACCACCGAACCAAAAAAACCAGCAACATCACGTTTTAAGCCTGTACCGAAAATGGCATCAACCAGGACCAAGGTATCTTCAATCTCGGGCTTCGCCTTTTCCAATGCCTTTTCATCCAAGATTGTCACAATATCCACTGGCAGTTTCTGGACAATGGCCAGGTTTGTTGCAGCATCTCCCTGCATAGCCTCAGGTTTGACAAGCAAGAAGACCTTGGGTAGACCTCCGGCTTGATGGATATGTCTGGCCATCACCAGGCCGTCACCGCCATTATTGCCTGGACCAACAAAAAAAGCGACTTTCTTTCCCGCTAGACTGCCAAACCGTCTCATCATACAGTCAATGGTGCTCTTGCCAGCATTTTCCATGAGTACAATACCGGGAATGCCATACTCATTAATTGCTGTAGAATCCAAATTACGCATCTGATCTGCCGTTGCTAGTCGCATATCGTATCCTCTGTTATTGCCTTACAACAAAGAAACATCATAAAAAACTGGAAACAAAATAATAGTATTATTTTTTTAAGATTGCCTTCCCGTCAGGGGGGTACTGAATTGAGTCCTAAATAATCTGATGTCGTTTCCGCTTTAGAGGGCTACACTAAAGCCTGACCGATCAACATAAATGACATAATCGTCAAAAGAAGCCAAACGGCCCGTAAATATGTCTCTCTCGAAAACCGTGCGTACAGTTTTGAACCCGCCCATACGCCTAAAAGAACACTCAATCCCGAGGCACAAAAGTACTGCAAAACCGCAACAGATGTAAAGCCACTCAGAGCATGGGCGGTCGCAATACATATCGCCGTTACAAAGAAAAAACCGGAAAGAGTTGCCTTAATGGCATCTTTATTCCAACCGGTCAGGGTTGTATATATAATGGTGGGTGGACCACCGGCAGAAAATGCAGAACCAATACAGCCCGTAGCGAAACCGGCCATATATGCCCAGACTAGATGTAAGTTCCTTTCCTTGGGCTTGACCCAAAAGCTATAACTTACATATCCAAGAAGCATTACGCCCAATAACAGGCGAATTAAATCATCGTTGGCATTTTTTAATACTACTATTCCAACAACAATTCCTGGAAGACAGCCCAAAACAAGAGGTAAAATTTTACGCCATTCGAGATGTATTTTAAGCTGAATGGAAAGAAAACCCGTGATAATCAAACCATTTAAGACGCAAAGGGGTACTGCTGTTTTGGCACCTAAAAAAAGCAAAAGTAGAGGCATGGCCACTAAGGCAGAGCCAAAACCGGTTACACCCTGGGTAAAGCCGGCTGCAAAAAAAATACAAACAACAAATAAATATGGCAACATGCCGAACCTTAAGAATTGAGCGTTTCAGGTGAACTGTATTCAATGCAATACAGCTTTGATGATGAAAAACCTCCATTGCCCAAAATCAAAACACACTTTTACATGCTCTTTACAACATTTTCGCTTTTGACAGGCAGACAGAAGGTCTTAAGATTATTCCAGACTTTTGTTGTAAAAACAATGTGTCACAGGAGAAAAACGGTGGTTGGCTAATGATTTATTTTTGGATTGATGACCTACTTTTTATTTTCTCATAAATACCAGGATAATGTTCCACAGCACATGAAGGACAAATACCATGGGAAAATTTCATGTCCTTTTCTTCATTTAGAAAATCCTCCAGCACAACCCAGGAAGACATTGCCATGGGATCTTCTTCAAGCAGGCGAATCCTTTTACAATGACTGCAAATAGGCAAAAAATGTTCAAGTTCCTCAATGTGCTGGCTTGCCTCGGCGAGTTTAACAATCTCTCTCACCACTAAAAAAACAAGAACGATAATGAAAAGTATGAGAGCCAGATAAATCATAAACTGACTTTTAAAATTATTCTTCTCTGATCTCTCCTGCATCATGGTTACTGTTGCATCAATCAAATGAAGAAAGCGGTCATTACGGTTAAAAAAATCGCTTAAGCACGCGTCATTTTTTTCTTTTAAATAACAGAGACTATTCTCCTTAAGGATAGACCAAAGTGAAATAACTGACTGCAACTTCTCTTTAGTCTCCGGAATATCCATGGCCGGCAGGGTTCGAAAGGTCTTTTGCAGGAGGTCCAGCGGAGCTTCCCCGCCGTTTGTCAGGGCAATCAGTGTCGTATCAAAAACGGTTATCGTATTGATGACCTCTTGTGCCGATATCTTGTCCTCTTTGAAAAGAAATAATTCCTTGGCCAATTTTTGAGAAAGCATGCGCTGACGGCCTGCAAGGTTGATTTTAACTGCATCATGCTGTTGATGAACTGTATGGTGGACTACAAAGAAAAGAGAAATTACAAAACAAATTCCAAAAATGCCAAGGGTGGTAAATTCAATTTTAAACTTGCTGATATCTTTCCCGAATAGAGACAAAGTATACCCCAAAGGTCATTTCACTACGACAATGTGACAAAACAGTCAATAATCATTATTGATAAGCTATAATGAAGATCATGTCAATGAAAAAGGCCTATAGAGACAATTTTTCTAAAGAATTCAAACAAAAAACAACGAGAACAGAACAGAAGGTTCTACAAAGAATGAAGCTTGAGTTTATTATACTTTTACTTTATTAATCCATTTTTTGTGATACCCAAAGATTGCCTTGGCAAGTTCTTGGACCTTAAATGGCTTTATGATGTAACCCTGGATATCAAGCTTGGCACAGGCAACAATATCATCTTTTTCCGCCGAACCGGTGACCATAATTACTGTGGTTTTTTTATCGCCTAATTCGGTACGGATCTTTTTGAGGACCTGGTAGCCATTCAAAATCGGCATGGAGATATCTAATACAAGAATATCGGGCTTAAGTTCCTTGTACTTATCCAAGGCCTCTTGCCCATTTACAGCCAGATGCCTTTCACAAAGATGGTCGGGAAGTCCAAGATCATAGAGCTTTCTTGTTCCCTGTTCATCTTCAGCTATTAATATTTTCGGTTTTGGTACCTTAGCCATTATCTCAGGAACCTCCCAGGATCTCCTGTAAACATCTCTATAATAAATCGAACACGATAAATAAAGTATAACAAATCATTTTGCAATTTTCGATCGGGATGTTGAAAAAAATTTCATCCAAATTATGTCAATGTTTGAGAATTCCAAGTTTTATTTCGGCAAACCATCCCTTTTTGTAACTATTCACCATAGGCTTCAGATTACCCAAATTTACAGGTCGTATGACACCGCTACGCTGTTGTTCAGATCTGCTTTATATCGAAATATCACGAGTTCGCCTACCTCGTTCATTCGGAGTCTCGCCCCTCGCTTACCTGTTTCTTCGAAGCATACTGGTTTTATTCGAGAATAACAAAATGGACGAAGATGCTCCCTGAGAAGCGGATATAAAGAATGCAGCTGATTAGTTACCTCTTTTTTAGACAAAATCATGCACAGGCCTTGCCCTGGAATGACACACATGGTTTTATATAGATGAAACGACTTCAAGATTATTTTTTTCTGTCGCAATTTCCACGCGACAGGAATATTACCATGGCCCAACAAGTCTCATGCTGGACGTTCTCCAATCCATTCGCTGGCAGGATTTTTTAGACATATTTCTTGTCACATTCCTTATTTACCGACTGATCTTACTCATCAGAGGCACTCGGGCCGTCCAGATGCTTGCCGGCATTGCCGTCATCATTGTTCTTTATTTTACCGCCAAGACACTGGAACTCTTCACTTTATACTGGTTGCTTGGTACCTTTCTCAGTTCTCTCTTTCTAATTATCATTATTATTTTTCAACGTGATATACGTCGTGCTCTCACCCAGGTGGGCCAAACACCTTTTTCAAAAGCAAGGGTAGCGGACACCATTCATACCTTGGCAGAAATTGTTTCTGCAGCCATTTTCATGTCCCATCGTAAAACCGGCGCCTTGATCGTCATAGAGAGAGAAACGGGCCTCAAAGATTTCATCGAGTCCGGCCACCCCTTAGATGCGAAAGTAAGTTCGCAACTTATTCTGAGCTTGTTTAACACCTCGTCCCCATTACATGATGGCGGTATAATAATCCGAGATGGACGCATTCTCACGGCAAGCTGTGTACTGCCATTAACTAAAAATCCCTTTATCAGTAAACGACTTGGCACACGACACAGAGCTGCAATCGGGCTTTCAGAGGAAACAGATGCGGTAATCATTGTTGTATCTGAAGAAACAGGCACCGTGTCACTTGTTCAGCATGGTGCTATTACTACCGATCTTGACAGAACTTCCTTACGGAACCGACTTGATGCTATTTTTTCACCCCAGAATATTGACGGCACCCCATGGAGAACCTGGTTAAACAAATCTTAGGCCAAATCTCTGATTTTCGATTCAGAGCATGGCCCAAAAACTGGCATCTCAAGCTTCTGAGCCTGATTTTTGCCCTCTTTCTCTGGTATTTTGTCGTGGGGGAAGACAAGGTAGATTATACCGTCACCGTGCCCATTGAGATAGTCAATCTTCCCAGAGACCTCATTGTTGCTAATCAGTATAAAAAAGATCTAGAAGTAACCATAAGTGGACCGCGTGGACTGGTCAGAGGTATCAGCAAAAAAAATATCACTCGGCCCATTGATCTTTCCAAAGGAAAGCAGGGAAAAATGATTGTCCGGCATGAACCGGATGACATACCGTTTTCACGGAGTATTAAAGTTCTCCGCATACAGCCAGCCAACACGACCTTGCGCTTTGAAAAAATTATTACCAAGAATCTTCCATTCAAGGCTATAACATTTGGTGAACCTGTTGAAGGTCTGGAACTCCTCTCGGTCCGAGTCATCCCTTCCTTTGTCCAAACAACCGGTTCAGAAAAAATACTGGGTGATATATCGGAAATCACCACCGACCCCATTGACCTGACCGACATAAATGGTTCCATAACCAAACAGGCCAACCTTAATTTACCACCGGTGCTCGCCGATCTTATTGGGGAAATTGAGGTGGAAGCACAAATCACAGTTCGAGAGAAATATGTCGAACTGGCCATACCAAATGTTGTTGTGGAATTTGATCATCCCGGTGAGCGAACTACGTATCATTTAAATCCGTCAGGGGTAGACGTCCGGGCCGAAATTCCATTTTTCTTACTGAAAAAAATTGACGATCCTTCTTCATTTATCAAAGCCGGCGTAGAAACATCCGGACTACAGCCAGGAATCCATGAACTCGATGTAAATGTGAACGCTGGAGGCAGTGGAATAAGGATCATCGATTTCACACCTAAACGTCTCAAGATGATGATTGGCAATGAGCAACCGGTTAAAAAGCGTAAACCGCCAGTGGAAGAAATCGCTCTGCCTCAAGAATTACCCGTGACAGACGAGCCTACTGACAATGCAGAAGCACCTATTGAAGAGCCAGTTGAAACAATTGAGCCCGTTGAGTCGGAAAATCCATCAGCTCCGGAAGGGGATGAGGTACCATGAGAGAACTATTCGGTACAGACGGTATTCGTGGTGTGGCCAATGTCCATCCCATGACAACCGAGATTGCCATGCAGGTTGGCAGGGGCTTGGCGTTTCTGGTCAAGAAGCAAAAATTTGGCCACAGAATCGTCATAGGTAAAGACACTCGCCTGTCAGGCTATATGATAGAAAATGCCTTGGCGGCTGGCATATGTTCCATGGGAGTCGATATCCTCCTGGTAGGCCCCATGCCGACTCCAGGTATTGCCTTCATTACCACCAGCATGAGGGCCGATGCTGGTGTAGTTATTTCAGCCTCCCATAATCCTTACCAGGACAATGGCATTAAAATCTTTTCAGGTGATGGCTTTAAACTTCCCGATGCCCAGGAAAAAGAAATCGAAGATCTCATTTTCTCTCAACAGCTGGAAGTCTTGCGTCCCGTTGATGATGAGATAGGCAAAGCCCAGAGAATCGATGACGCCCGCGGCCGATACATTGTCTTTCTAAAACATACCTTTCCGAAAAAATATACCCTGGATGGTTTTCATATTGTGCTGGACTGTGCACACGGTGCAACATACGGCGTTGCTCCCCATGTATTTGAAGAATTAGGAGCCAAGGTAACCAGCCTGGGTGTCTCACCTGATGGAAAAAATATTAACCTCGACAGTGGCGCGCTTTGTCCACAACACATGGCCAAGAAAGTACAAAAGCTCAACGCTGACATCGGTATCGCCCTTGACGGGGACGGGGACAGAGTGATTATTGCCGATGAAAAAGGCAATATCATTGATGGCGACCACATCATGGCCATTTGCGCAGCAGATCTCATGGCCCGTCGCAAATTAAAGAAAAAAACCCTGGTTACCACGGTTATGAGCAATATGGGCCTCGAAATTGCCATGGCTAAACTTGGTGGCAAAATGGTCAGAACCAATGTTGGTGATCGCTATGTAGTTGAAGAAATGCGGCGCAAAGGTTATAGCTTCGGTGGAGAGCAATCCGGCCATCTCATTTTCCTTGAGCATAACACAACTGGTGACGGTATCTTGGCCGCTCTCCAGGTTCTTGGATACATGATTAAAAAAGAAAAACCTCTTTCAGAACTCTCCCACCTTATGGAATCCTTCCCCCAGGTTTTAAAGAATGTCCGCATGAAAAAACGGTTGCTCCCTGATGAAATTCCAGGCTTTACGAAAAAAATGACTGCCATTGAAAAAAAACTTGGCAAGGGTGGCCGCATCTTAGTCCGGCCGTCTGGAACCGAACCGTTACTGCGTATCATGCTTGAAGGGAAAGATGAAGATACCATTAATACCATGGCTGACGAACTGGTCAATCTTGCCGAGAAAGCATCAGGACATGAGGATGTACCCTTCCTTTAACCATAAAGCGTTGAACCAATAACCAACAGTATGAAGATCCGCCTGGATAAATTATTGGTTGAACGAAACCTAGCTGCAACCCGTCAAAAAGCTCAGGCTCTCATAGCCGCAGGGCAAGTCATGGTAAATGGCTTGAAGGCAACTAAAACCGCAGCTCAGGTCAGCCATGATTGCACACTTGAACTCCAAGGCGAAGACTTTCCCTATGTAAGTCGCGGCGCTTTAAAGCTTGCAGCCGGGCTTGAACATTTTTCCGTTGATCCGCAGGGATTCATCTGTGCAGACATTGGTGCCTCCACAGGAGGCTTTACTGATTGCCTCCTACAAAATGGCGCTCAAAAAGTCTATGCCATTGACGTAGGGTATGGCCAGTTAGCTTGGAAACTTCGACAGGATTCCAGGGTAGTGGTGATGGAAAGAACCAATGCCCGTTATTTAACACCTGCAGACCTCTCAGATCCCATAGATTTAGCAGTGATCGATGCAGCCTTCATATCGCTGAAACTGTTAATCCCCCCTCTACTGCCCTTATTCGAGGATGACATTTCCATTCTGGCTCTTATCAAGCCCCAATTTGAAGTTGGACGGAAACAGGTTGGCAAAGGCGGTGTAGTAAGGGACGCAGCATTACACCAGGAGGTTATTGACCAAATGACCTTATTTGTTGAAAACCTTGGCTTAGGGTGCAGTAAAGCCCATCCTTCTCCAATTCTTGGCCCAAAAGGGAACCGAGAGTTCCTTATCCACGTCTCTGGGAATGTGGACAGTTCAAACACACTTCCTTAACGTTTTGATTTTATTATATTTTAGCAAAATAATTATTTACCAATATATGTCAATTAGTTATAACTAAAATACAAACACCAGAACCTGAGACGCCATTGCGATCATTGACTTGAAAGAGAGATAATGCTATCGTGGGCGTAATTTTGAAAAGGAAACATCATTAATTTGTGGAGGGTACATAAACCATGAAAAATACTCGATCTTTCCCTGCAAAAAGGATGATCGCTGGAATCTCAACTCTTTTTCTCTTTCTTTCTTTAGCTTCAGCATCCTTTGCTGCTGATTACGTCAGTGTCAAAAAGGACGGAGTAAACATTCGTTCGGGACCGGACACCAAAAAAGAGGTTTTATGGGAGGTATTTCGCGATTTCCCATTAAAAGTCTTAAGCCGCCAGGGGAAATGGGCTCAAATTCAAGACTTTGAAGGTGATAAAGGATGGATATACAGTCCTCTGTTGTCTAAAGATAAAACTGTTATCATCAAAGTCAAATCAGCCAACATGCGCAGCGGAGCTGGAAAAAATTACGAAGTTATCGCCACCGTTAAATACGGTGTCGTTTTTGACTATGTGAAACGGGAAGGAGATTGGTTTCAACTAAAACATGAAGACGGTACCACAGGCTGGATTTTTAATAGCCTTCTCTGGCCCAATGATTTGAAATAAACACTCCCCATCATACAATACAAAAAGAGGGTAGGACTTTGGTCCTTCCCTCTTTTTTATTTACTACAAACTTATATTTAACAACCACCCCTAGAAGGGGTGGATTAAAAGGTGACCCTAAAAGGGTTA
>CAYUCH010000120.1:0-11924 GCA_964443295.1 uncultured Desulfobulbia bacterium
GTTCAAGGGTTCAAGGGTTCAAGGGTTCAAGGGTTCAAGGGTTCAAGGGTTCAAGTGAATGCCTAAATAATATGAAGTAAGTTGAGAGAGTGTTATTAGGAGATTAAATTTTTAGAGAATAAACACTCGAATCCTCGGACCCTATTTTAATGGGCCATGGATATAAACGGGCAGGGAGTTGGCGAAACAACTCTATTAATTATATATGCAAGCCTGATAAGTACCGGAGGAGTTTGATGCCAAAGGGAATTGTTGTTGCCGGAATGGGAGGAGGCTCCGGGAAAAGTATTGTTGCTGTCAGTCTGGCAGCAGCCCTTGTTCGACGGGGCAGGGTGGTGCGCTGCTTCAAAAAGGGGCCGGACTATATTGATGCCGGTTGGTTGGAACTGGCTGCTGGCCGCAGCTGTTGCAACCTTGATCCGTATTTAATGGAAGAGGATGCTCTGCGGAATTCCTTTATTGAGCATGTTCTTGGTATGGAAAGTGTTGTGATTGAAGGTAATCGGGGACTCTTTGATGGGGTGAATGTTGAAGGAGGATATTCAACCGCTGAATTGGCTCGTTTACTTGGTTTACCCGTAATCCTGGTGGTGGATTGCACTAAGACGACTCGTACCGTTGCTGCAATGGTTCTCGGTTGTCGGGAATTTGAAAAGGATTTGGATATTCGAGGTGTTGTGCTTAATCGCACCGGTACTTTACGACATGAGACAATCGTCAGAGAATCGGTGGAAAAGTATACGGGTATTCCAGTTCTGGGTGCTGTACCACGCAGAAAAAAAGATTTTTTTCCCCAACGTCACCTTGGCATAATCCCTACCCATGAACATAATGAGACCGATGAAACTATTATAGGGTTAGCTGAACTCGCAGAAGACTGCCTTGATTTAGAGGCCATTGAAAAAAACATGGCCGCTATTCCTCTAAAGGACTTCGTGAGTACCACACCGGAATCCCTCCAAGACACAGACGAGCCTGAGCTGCGCATCGGAGTTATCAGGGATGAGGCGTTTCAGTTTTACTACCCTGAAAATATAGAGGCTTTGAGGCGGCAGGGGGCTACTATTGTAGAGGTTAATGCCCTACATGATACAAGTCTGCCGGAACTGGATGGGCTATATATTGGCGGTGGTTTCCCGGAGACAAGTATTAAAGGTCTGGCAGCCAACCAAGCTTTCAGAAAGGCAGTTCGAGAGGCGGCAGAAGCTGGTCTGCCTATTTATGCTGAATGCGGTGGGCTCATTTATCTTGGCGAGTCCATGGAGATTGATGGAGAAGATTTTCCACTGGCCGGAGTGTTTCCTGTTCGGTTTACTTTGGAGAAGAAACCCCAGGCCCATGGATACACAATTTTAAAAGTGGATCAAGAGAATCCTTTTTATCCGGTGGGTACTAAAATAAAAGGTCACGAATTTCGCTACAGTAAGGTGGCTTCGTGGCCCAGCGAATCAGCAAGTCTTGCCATGGGAATGGATCGTGGCGTCGGCTTTATTGATAAGAGGGATGGACTTCTGAAAAAGAATGTCCTGGCTTTGTATACCCATATCCACGCTGTGGCGACCCCTCAATGGGCACTAGGCCTTGTAGCGGCCGCACAGCGTTATAAAAAAAGTCGCTAATGGGCTCCTGTGCCCAAGACCTTGTTTTTGATCATCTGCTGAATATGATCAGCTGGAACCGGTTTTTGATAATGTATAAAAGACTCTTTTACCCTTTCAAAGGCGCCGTTGTCTTTTTTACATAGCTCACAGATCGACTCAGCAGCATCTCTATACATTATAACCTTACTGGCCGCTTCGCCGTCTTTATCCACTGCAGCCATTTTCCGGCACCCACATGACATTCGAATTACAGCTACACCAATGCCATCTGGGCTACCTTCCAAAATACCTTCAATCATGGCCTCTTCATTTTTTTGGGCCACAAGTTTTGTTTCCTTACTATTACTCATAAGTACACCTGTTATATTTTTAACCTTGTGATGAGGAAGAATTTGTATGTACTCGCTCTTAGAAATTTATTCATTGGAAAAATGATAACTAACAAGAACTGACCACTCATCAGGCACCTACAAGAGCACCGATTTCTTCTCTTGTCAACTGAAGGGGAGTTTTTTGTTGACAAAAAATCAGGGGTGCATTAGAGGATGGTATTCTTTTTTCCATCTTTGATGAGAATAGGGATCAATGGATCGACAAATGAATGGTTGGTCTTATTTTTAATATTTTTTTTTGAATGGAGGTTGGATTATGTGGCAGGTAGATATTGATAAGGACAAATGTTCTGGTGATGAAGAATGTGTAAACTCCTGTCCTGCAGGCGTACTTGAAATGGTTGACGGAAAAGCTGATGCCGTTAACATCGACGAGTGTCTTGGTTGCGAGACCTGTGTTGAAGTATGCCCCGAAGGCGCCATCGAAGTTTCTGAGGTCTAATCGAATTAGTTGGACCTACATTGATGTGTGCACGCAGGCCTGTCTCCTTTTTTTGGGAGACAGGCCTCTCTATTTTATGCCATCGAATAATTCCACTCCCAGGATGTTTACAATGACCCCAATAGAGCACGGCGCAACAAAGCAGACCCATTATTTGGTAGCTGCTTTTCTGTGGACACTCATTGGTTTTTTTCTCCTTGGTAGAGGAGTGGAATGGCTCTTCCCCGATTCTATACGTCTTTTGCTTTTACCAGCCTTGGCACTCGGCACAGTGAAATCTTTATTTATTCTTGATCGGACTGCAAAAAAGAATATTGATCGAATTGACGGCTTTAAAAGAAAGATTTGTATGGGTGGGGTATACTCCATAAAAACCTGGTTGCTTGTTGTGGTAATGATTTTAGCTGGCCATTACTTACGGGACTCGGGATTATCTGGTGAAATATTAGGCTTTTTATATGCTGCCATCGGTTGGGCCTTGTTTTTTTCCAGCAGGTTAATTTGGCGGCAATGGCTTGTGGAGCGAAGGAAAAATAATATTTAGGCTTACATCTGACTATGGAATCCACTTCTTTTAATCGTGTCGAAATTGACCTTGTGGCCTTACAAAACAACTACCAGGCTGTTTGTCGATATGTTGGTGCCAATGTCAAAGTCATGGCTGTGGTGAAATCAGATGCTTACGGCCATGGATTAGTACAGTCATCTCTTGCATTGGCTAAGGCAGGAGCAAAAATCTTTGGAGTTGCTGAAGTTGAGGAGGGTATTCTACTACGCCAGGCTGGAATCAAAGAAGATATCGTGGTTCTCTTGGGGATATCACCGGAGCATTTTGAGGATATAATCGAATACAATCTTGCGCCTGTAGTTTTTGACCGTGATAGTCTGTTGAGCTTGGCAGAAAAAGCAACAAGCGCAGGGGTGACAATTGGCATCCATCTGAAAGTAGATACCGGCATGGGAAGATTAGGTATCCTGCCTGGGGAAACAAAAACCTATATTGATGCAATAAATACAATGGAGAGGGTTGACCTGGTCGGTCTGATGAGCCATTTCCCTTTGGCTGATGCTCCTGATGCCACACCTACCCTTGAGCAATGCCATCGTTTTAATGACATCGTAAACAGTATCCCCAGCCTGAGGGAAAAAGAAATCGTATTTCATATTGCCAATTCTGCCGCTTTACTCCAGTATCCGGAAACACATCTGGATATGGTACGGCCTGGCATTATCCTGTATGGTTGTGCTCCAGAGCAGAGGTTTGTTGGCAAAGACATGGAATCGTTTTCGCCGGTGATGAGCTTTAAAAGCCGTGTTGTTCAGGTCAAGGATGTACCGGCAGGTCAAGGCCTGAGTTACGGCCATATATATACTACCAGTAGACCAACACGACTTGCAGTGTTGCCGGTTGGTTATGCCGATGGTTATCTGCGGGGTCTGTCGGGTAAGGCAGAAGTACTAATACATGGCAAGCGTTTGCCTGTATTAGGCCGAATATGCATGAATGCCTGTATGGTAGACATCACCGATGTTGAAGGAGTTGGTGTCGGAGATGAGGTCGTTTTTATGGGCAACCAGGGAGATGAGTGCATATCGGCAGAAGAGATTGCAAAATGGATGGACACCATTGATTACGAAGTATTATGTCTGATTGGTTCCAAGAATAGACATGAATATATAGCACAAGACTGATGATTGAAGGCAAAAGGCTAAAAACGGAAGGATTTTTGAGAGAATGATTCGAGAGCGATTGAGAGAAAGAATAGATACATGTTTTTCCCTTGGAATAGAGAAAGGCTATTGGTCGGAAAAAGCAACCGGTAAGTATGCGGTAGAAAATCCGAAACAAGCTTCCCATGGTGATTTTTCCACAAATCTGGCTATGATCGTGGCAGGGATGGAGAAGAAAAATCCAAGGGAAGTGGCGAGCACTCTGGTGGAATTGCTAGCTGACCATGACGATATCATCGAGAAGACCGAGATTGCCGGACCGGGTTTTGTCAATTTCTTTGTTCGTCCAAAAGTGTGGCAATCAGTCTTAACTGAGGTGTGCAGTTCCGGGGAAGAATATGGCCGTTCGGAAATCGGCAAAGGGAAAAAGGTTTTGGTAGAGTTTGTCAGTGCCAATCCGACCGGTCCCTTGAGCGTCGGACATGGCCGACAGGCAATTCTAGGGGACTCCATCGCCCGCCTTCTGGATCATACCGGTCATGAAGTTACCCGCGAGTATTATTATAATGATGCCGGTAGGCAGATGCGAGTACTTGGCGAGTCCACTCGGGCACGTTATCTCGAGTTATTGGGGAAAGACTTTGTATTTCCAGAGGACGGTTATCAGGGGGAATATATCTATGATATAGCCCGACAGCTTATTGGTCAAAAAAATGACTCGCTTCAATCTGAAAAAGCCGTAGAGCCATTCAAAGAAGCGGCCGAGCGGGCAATATTTGAAGACATAAATGGCACACTGAAGCGACTGGGTATCATTTTTGATAATTACTATAATGAGCATACCCTTTATGAAGAAGGTAAAATAGATGCTGTAGTTCAATCTCTGCGCGACTTGGATCTTGTCTACGACAAAGAAGATGCGGTGTGGTTCAAAACGACCCAATTCGGCATGGACAAAGATCGGGTCATTATAAAAAGTACCGGTGAGCCCACATATCGTCTGCCTGATATAGCTTATCACCAGGAAAAATTTCGACGGGGATTTGATTGGATGGTCAATGTTTTTGGGGCTGATCACATTGCCACCGTGCCCGATGTATTGGCAGGTGTAAAAGCTCTTGGCCATGATGATTCAAAAGTCACCGTCGTTATTCATCAGTTCGTCACCTTGATGCGAGAAGGTAAACAGGTGAAAATGTCCACCCGCAAGGCAAATTTCGTCACAGTGGATGAGCTGATCGACGAAGTTGGCGTAGATGTGATGCGGTTTTTCTTTTTAATGCGTCGCTCCGAGGCTCAGCTGGAATTTGACCTGGATCTGGCCAAGGAACAGAGTCAGGAAAATCCTGTGTTTTATGTGCAATATGGTCATGCCCGCATGTCCAGCATTCTGAAAAAAGCGACCAATACAGGCGTTGTATTAAAAGGTATTACCCAAATCTCCCTGGAAAAATTAGACACTGTAGAGGAATTGCAGCTTTTGAAAACCATGGCTGCATTTCCAGAACTCATTTGTCGGGTTGCTCTTGATCTTGAGCCACACAGGATTATATTTTTCCTCCAAGAATTAGCAGGCCAGTTCCATAGTTTTTATAATAAACATCAGGTCATCTCTGACGATGATGATCTGACTCAAGCCCGCTTATGGTTGGTTGCAGGTTTGAAGACTGTCTTTAGAAATGGTCTTGTTGTTATGGGATTGTCGGCCCCTGAAGAAATGTAACGGCCCAGCAGCACTCCATCTGAGTGCAATCAGACTGGCTAACATAGAAAAAAACTATAGTTATCCAGTCTGATTGCACTCATCTGAAGCACTGTTGAACCGTTAAAAATCAATGCACCTTAATATCAATTAGTTTTGACAAGCCCGAATAATAATGGCGGCAAAGAAACGTAAGAAAAAAAAGAAACTCATTCGTTTTGAGTTAAGTATAGCAGGCTTTTCCGGGCTGGCTGTGGTTTGCTTTTGCGTTTTTTTGTGGATGTTTCTTTTCGGTGTCTGGGCCGGCCAGACTATATTGCTTCCATCCTCTGGAGAAGTGGTAAAAGATAAATTAAGCCATGCCAGTGGAAAGAATGGACGATCTGGCACAAATATGTTCGACAGGCATGAGCCTTCGCTGGGTGTAAGCGTGCCCAAGGTCGCCCGATCCATTACCCAAAAAAAAGGTGCCCAATACTCATCCGATGATGTGAAATCATCTTTTTTTTCCTTACAAGTGGATTCCATTGATGATATGGCCCAAGCCAGAGAGGCCGTCTTGCGATGGCAAGCAAGGGGCCATGACGCTTTTTTACTGGAACCGGCAGCTGAACGAGAGTCATATTGGCGTATTTTTGTCGGGCGATTTGTCAATCTCACCGATGCCAATTCCCAGGCAGCCTTATTAGAAAAAGAAGAGGGCGTAAAAGTCTATATTACTTTATTGCCGGCGGACCATTTCCCCGTTTCGTAACCAAGAAGAGGTTCAGAGTTTAAGGGAATATCATTTGTTAATGAGCGTCCTTGTGTTGCACTTGACCTGCTTATAATGGTGCAGTATTATTGGCCGCCACCAGTGTAAAATATATACTTTGAAGTGTAAATTTATTCAATCAGCGGCGGACATCTCGCTGGTGAGAATGAGAAAAAAGAATTTGTCATGACTCGAAACGCCCGCATGGAAGATGTGAAAGCCATTTATGCCCTTCTTGGTCATTATTCCGACCAGGGATTGCTTCTTGGCCGTTCACTCAGCTCACTATATGACCAGCTCCGAGACTTTATGGTTATTGATGGAGGGGGCGAATCCTTTGAGTATGGTCCGCCATCAGATAATATTCTCGGAGTGTGTGCCTTACATGTCTGCTGGGAAAATCTGGCCGAAATTCGTTCCCTCGCCGTGGCTCCGCATCTTATGGGCCATGATATCGGTACGCGGTTGGTAAAAAGTTGTCTGGCAGAGGCAAGCCGGTTTGGCATTACGCGAGTCTTTACCCTGACCTATCAACCAGGTTTTTTTGAAAAATTTGGTTTTAAAGCGATTGATAAGAATGAATTACCCCATAAAGTGTGGAGTGATTGTATCCAGTGCCCAAAATTCCCCGACTGTAATGAAGAGGCGCTACTCTGGGAAGAGAATTCCTGAAAGGGGCTATAACCCGGCCAAATTGGACTGGGATGTCTGCAAGGAGCATGTATGCTTAACGCTGCGCTTGCCAAAGTCTTTGGTAATAAGAACGAAAGAATTTTAAAGAAAATCACTCCCTTGGTGGATCGGATTAATAGCCTGGAAAGTGAAATGCAGGCCTTGGATGATCACGGCCTTGCCGCCAAGACTGTTGCTTTTCGGGAACGACTTGATAAAGGCGAACCGCTGGATAACCTTTTGCCTGAGGCATTTGCGGTGGCAAGAGAGGCCAGCGTGAGAACCTTGGGTATGCGGCCCTATGATGTGCAATTGGTGGGTGGTGTTGTTCTGCATCAAGGTCAGATTGCTGAAATGAAAACCGGTGAAGGGAAAACCTTGGTGGCCACTTTGCCTGTTTATCTAAATGGCCTCACAGGGAAAGGCGTTCATGTGGTGACCGTGAATGACTATCTTGCTCGGCGTGACGCGGAGTGGATGGGCAAGCTTTATCAGTTTCTCGGTTTGACCTTTGATACCATTTTACATGGCAAGGAAGATGGTGAACGCAGGGCAGCCTACGCCGCAGATGTAACCTACGGCACCAACAATGAATTCGGCTTTGACTACCTTCGTGATAATATGAAATTTGCCCTGGAGGATTTCTGCCAGCGGCCTT
This sequence comes from uncultured Desulfobulbia bacterium, assembly GCA_964443295.1. Taxonomy (GTDB): domain Bacteria; phylum Desulfobacterota; class Desulfobulbia; order Desulfobulbales; family CG2-30-60-27; genus CAYUCH01. The sequence continues at coordinate 7,893 of CAYUCH010000120.1, forward strand.
TTCATTATGCCATTGTCGATGAGGTGGATTGTATCCTCATTGATGAGGCACGAACACCTTTGATTATTTCTGGCCCGGCCCAGATGTCCACCGAGCTTTATTACCAGGTGAATGGAATCGTTCCCTCATTTCATAGAGACAAGCATTTTGTTTTTGATGAAAAGGCCCGTTCAGTAGCACTGAGCGAAGAAGGTGTGGCTTTGGGTGAAAAGCTGCTCAAGGTGGACAATCTCTATGATCCACGAAATATTGAATGGTTGCATCATCTCAACCAGGCTTTAAAAGCCCACGTCGTTTTTAATCGAGATGTTGACTATTTGGTCCAAAATGAGCAGGTCGTCATTGTTGACGAGTTTACCGGTCGTACCATGCCAGGTCGTCGCTATTCAGACGGCTTGCACCAAGCGCTGGAAGCCAAGGAAGGGGTGCGGGTTGAACAGGAAAATCAAACCTTGGCCGGCATTACTTTTCAGAACTACTTTCGGATGTATGAAAAATTGGCTGGTATGACCGGTACTGCCGATACGGAAGCTGCGGAGTTTAAAAAGATTTATGGCTTGGGCGTCACGGTTATTCCAACCCATAATCCCATGGTTAGAATTGATTACCCCGATGTGGTCTATAAAAATACCAAAGCAAAATTTCGTGCTGTGGTCCACGAGATTGAGGAACTACACGAAAAAGGCCAACCGGTATTGGTGGGTACTATAAATATTGATATTTCCGAGAAAATTTCCTTTCTCTTGAAAAAGAAGGGGATCAAGCATTCGGTATTGAATGCCAAGCATCATGAACAGGAAGCTGAGATCATTGCTGATGCAGGTCAAAAGGGCCGGGTAACCATTGCCACCAATATGGCCGGCCGCGGTACGGATATCAAGCTGGGAGAAGGTATACAGGACGTGGGAGGATTGCATATTCTAGGCACCAGCCGTCATGAATCTCGCCGGATAGACAACCAGTTGCGCGGCCGTTCCGGTCGTCAAGGTGATCCGGGATCATCCCGATTTTTTCTTTCCCTTGAGGACGATTTGCTGCGGGTTTTCGGCTCTGATCGAATTTCAGGAGTGATGGAAAAACTGGGCATGGAGGAAGATGAGGCTATTGAGCATAAAATGATCAGTAAGGCCATTGAAAATGCGCAGCGTAAGGTGGAGGGACACCATTTTGATATTCGTAAGCATCTCCTGGAATATGATGATGTTATGAATAAGCAGCGGGAAATTATCTACGGTCAACGTCGAGAGGTGCTGGAGAGTGATTCTGTCCATGAGACTGTGGAGGAGATGATCGATGACATGGTCGCAACTGTGGCCGCTGATTATTATAATGAAAAATTGCCTTCTGAAGACTGGGCCTGGGAAGAGATGGACATAAGGCTTAAAGAAGTATTCGGTCTTGAAGCGAAATGGGACGATACCCAGAGAGCAGATCTTGATCTGCAGGGGCTGCATGATTTACTTCTTTCTGCAGTGCAGGAAGTCTATAGTAAGAAAGAGAAAGAGGCAGGTGAAGAAGCCATGCGTCATCTGGAGAGATATGTGCTCTTGCAGATGGTTGACACCCACTGGAAAGAGCATCTCCTCCATATGGATCACTTGAAAGAGGGCATCGGGCTCCGAGGATATGGTCAGAAAAACCCGCTGAATGAGTATAAGCAAGAAGGCTATGAGATGTTCATGGCTATGGTTGGCCGGGTCAAAGAGAAAGTGGTGTCCACGCTTTTCCATATCCAATTGGTTGAAGATGACGAAATTGATCAATTGGCCAAAGAGCAACGTGAAAAGAAAAAGAAAATGCAGATGACTCATGGTGCCTCAGGTCAAGCGCAAGGGCCCATGGTTCGAGATGGCAAGAAGATTGGCCGCAATGCGCCATGCCCTTGTGACAGTGGTAAGAAATTTAAGCATTGCTGTGGCCGGAAATAAAACCGTTTAAAGGTTAGAATTCCTTGAACCTATGAACCAAGAAATATTACACATACAGGGTTTCCAAGCCGGAGCAGTACAGGCCGGTATCCGGGGAAAGGAACGGCTTGATCTCGGTCTTATTGTGTCCGAAGCAGAGACCATGGCGGCCGGTGTATTTACCACTAATCTGGTAAAGGCAGCCCCTGTTCTTTTGGACATGGAGCACTTGCAGGCTGGAAGAGCTCGGGCGATAGTGATTAATGCTGGCATTGCCAATGCCTGTACCGGTGAAGAGGGCATGGCCAATTCTCAAAAAACGGCCCAGCTGGTTGCTGACACTTTGAATATCCCCGTGGAAGAAGTCCTGGTTGCCTCCACCGGCGTTATTGGTGAGCAATTGGACATGACTTGTTTTGAGCATGGTATCCCCGCAGCAGCGAAAAAATTATCTGCAGACGGTTTTGAGGATGTCTCCAAAGCTATCATGACCACGGATACCGTTCCCAAGACTTCCACCCACATCGTGAATATTGGCGGCAAAGAAATTCGCCTGCTTGGTCTTGCCAAAGGGGCAGGGATGATCATGCCCGACATGGCCACCATGTTGGCTTTTGTCTGCACGGATGCTGCTTTTGATAGTCCTGAAGTATTAAATGACCTGTTACGGCAAAGTGTTGAGCAGACTTTTAACCGGATTACGGTGGATGGTGATACCAGTACCAATGACAGTGTTTTACTCTTGGCAAATGGTTTGGCTGACAATACACCTCTTGGCCCTGATAGTGATGAGCTTGCCGAGTTTGGTCGGGCTTTGGATGTGGTGTTGAAGGATCTTGCCCTGCAGATTGTCGCAGATGGAGAAGGGGCGAATAAACTTGTCACCATCAAAGTGGTGGGAGCATGTACCAGTGATGATGCGAAACAGGCAGCCCGGACCATTGCCAATTCTCCCCTGGTAAAAACCGCCTTTTTCGGAGAAGACGCCAATTGGGGGAGGATCATTGGAGCCCTGGGCCGGTCGGGTGCCTTTTTTGATCCTGATAAGGTGGACATCGCTTTTGATGATGCTGTTATGGTGCAGGACGGTCTTGGGCAAGGTGCTGCGGCGGAAGAGCAGGCTTCTCAGGTATTAAAGAAGGATCAATTTGAAGTACGGATTGACCTGAAGGCCGGAAAAGGTGAAGCGGAATATTACACCTGTGATTTTTCGTTGGATTATGTCAAAATAAATGCTGATTATCGAACTTAGTTTTTTTTACTCATATATGCAGTCTAAAACCTTTAGAAAAAGTACCCGATGAAAAATAAATCACATACTTCATTATTTTTTCCTGTTCAGATCCTCTGTGTTTTACTCCTAGGTATATTGCTCAGTCTTTCTGGATGTGCTTCACATTCCAAGGTATCACCGGTGGAGAATGTCGTGGCCATTTGGGATGTTGAGGGGCTTGGTGGCTCCGAAGCAGACATGGCGGACTTGGGTGAATTCATCGCAGCCAAAGTAATGGAAGTTTTTGGTGATTCCGGCCAATACTCTGTGGTGGAGAGGGAAAAACTGCTTTTAGCCCTGGAAGAACTGCAACTGGGAACCACCGAATTAGTCGATGAGTCCACCAGGCTTCGCTTAGGGCGTTTACTCAAAGCCCGTTACATGGTTTTTGGCGGGTATTTTCTGGTGGGCGACACGATGCGTCTTGACCTCCGTCTGGTAGAAGTGGATACCGGCGCCATTATTCGAGCTTCAAGCCGTGAAACAGCGGCTGATAACCTGCAGGGATGGATCAAGGCCGCCGAAGTTGCTGCTCAGGAACTGTTGTGATAAAAAAGGGGACAGATTTATTTTTTACATGTAAAGCCAGGATATTAAGTCTGGTTAGAAAAAAATAAATCTGTCCCCTTTTTTCTTCTTATTTCTTCTTATCATTCTCTCCTCCTGTTCATCCCATTATTCCCAAAGTACAGCTGAAAAATTATACCTTCAAGGGCAGCACCACCTTGCCCAGGGCAAGGATCAGGCTGCTTTGTCATGTTTCCAGCAATCATTGGATTTGTCTCGACAAGAGGGCTTTCTTGCGAATTCCAGACGATCCCGACCACCCATTCCATTTGATTCCGGCCACTG
>CAYUCH010000121.1:0-11718 GCA_964443295.1 uncultured Desulfobulbia bacterium
TGGGTGGCCGGCTTCGCGTGGAATAGGTGGCCGAGATCAGTGGAATACGCAATTTTCAGCTCCTTCGGCAACGATTTCCAAATTCAAACTATGTGACATATTTATAATTGATTTGGTGAGCGCGGCATTATTTGCATCGCTATCCACATCCTTAATAAATGCCCGATCGATTTTAAGAGTTCTAACAGGGAAGCGATTGAGATAGCTGAGATTGGAATACCCAGTGCCAAAATCGTCAATTGCCAGAGTGAGCCCTATGCCGGCAAGCTCATTGAGTTTCGTGATGGTTTGCTCGATATCACTCATCAGCATGCTTTCGGTGATTTCCAGCTCAAGAAACTCCGAGTCCAATCCAGTTTCTTCGATAACTCGTACTACTTCGCCTGGAAAACCTGCCAATTGAAATTGTCTCGCTGAAACATTGACCGCAACAGGAAGAGCTGGTAAGCCACGATCCTGCCACTCTTTATTTTGCCTGCATGCCTCGTACAAAACCCAAGAACCGATATCGATAATCAGGCCTGTTTCTTCGGCAACAGGAATAAACTTGAATGGTGGCACCATGCCAAATTCAGGACGTTGCCAGCGGATCAAGGCCTCCATACCGACAATATTATTTGTAACGATTTCTACTTTAGGCTGATAATATAAAAGAAACTCTTTTCCCTCTAAACCTTGTCGAAGACTATTCTCCAGTTCGATACGCTCTTTGGCGATTTGATTGAGATCCTCAGCAAAAAAATGATATGAATTTCCACCAAGTTTTTTGGCTTGATGCAAGGCGCTTTCAGCGTTTTCCATCATGGTGCCGGCATTAGTTTCACCTTCATGAAAGGTTACAATGCCAATACTTGCCGTAAGAACAAATTTTTGCTCTTTGACTATGAGAGGATTGCTGATGATTGTTAATATTTTCTCCCCTACCAAAGCGGCATGATCATCAGCCGTAACTTTGACCAGTAAACCGAATTCTCCACCCGTGATACGCACAAGGCTATCACTTTCTCGGAGAGAATCTTTCAACCGGGCAGCAATTTCTTTTAATACAAGGTCACCAAAATCATGACCTAGTCCATCATTAATCAAAGCAAAACGATCAAGGTCAATCATCAGCAGTGCTAAAGGCTGCTTTTCACGTCTACTACTTACCAATGCCTGTTGAACACGATCTAAAAATATATTTACATTGGGAAGCCCGGTAAGAAAGTCGTCCTGAGTCTGTATTGAAAGTGAACCATTTTGCACTTCTAAGTGGGCCGGATTAAGTATGAAAAGACAGGATGGATTTTCATTTTCCAAGTTCAACGGTAAAACAATTGCGGAAAATTCCAATGATTTGCCGTGATCTGCAACGGTGCACAACTCGCCACGCCAATATGGTTCTCTCTTTAAGTGATCAAGGACTTCAGAAAAATCACCACCATTTTTTCTGCACAGGATATCTTGAATTTTGCAAAGTGAAGTTTTTTGCGCCGACATGCCAGTTTGTTGTTCAAATGCACCATTCACCTGGGCAATGGAATGATCCTGATTGAGGAGGACCATGCCTTCACCGGCATGCGTAAATATAGCGTCAAGAACTTTCACATCATCCATTGACCTACTCCTGAAAATGCACTTACAGATTTTAAATGCTCGAACGTATCCAACCCCTGACCTGTAACCTACTTTATTATAGGCACACATCTGTTTGGATTCCAAACATGAAATCACATACACCTAGATATGTATTATGGGAATATATACGTTGCCATGTAAAGAGGACTCAACTCAGGCTTGAGCCTGAAAAGTAGAGGTCTTTGCGAGGTGAAAATTGAAATGTATTGTATTTGATTGTGGAAATACTAAAAGGTGCTATTCACCCCAACAAAGACTGTAAAACCTTTCACAGTCAGGTCTTCTTCTGCTGGTTGAAACCACCAATCTTTTTTTGAATTCATGTACATGAAGCCCAAATTAGCGATACCTTCAAGATTAGCCCGTAATGTGCGAGTCACTCCTATTTTGAGATCAATTTTCTCTTTATCACCAATGTAGAGCAAGCTTGATTCGGGGAAATCATTCTCTTCAACGAGTAAAATGGATGCCATACCAGTGAAACTGGCTTCCTTTCCCCATGGATATTCAAACCCAGCGCTCAGGCTCAATTCGTCACCATTATTTTTATCACTTTCAATAAGGATACGAGTATCGCCAACCTGCATTTTGGGCTTATTTTTTAATACAGTGTGAAAGTCGACAAAAAGAGTCAGGTCACCTTTCTGACCGTCTGCACCTACACCTACAACAATCAGATCACCATTTTCATGGAAAGCACCGAGCGAGTCTTTATCTTCACTGAAGGTTGCATATTCAAAATATCCCTTGAGCTTCCAGTCAACCGTGAGTTGATAACGTAACTCTCCGGTAAGGGTGAGAATGTCACCTGGATCATACTCTCTTCGGTCGGCCGAAAAATCATATTCCCCACGCCAGGCATAGCCCAATCCTACTCCGCCGGCAATATCTCCCCAGCTTTTTGCTAACACCAATGTTGGATTAAGATTAAACCCCTCACCAAAGGGTGAAATGGATATCATTTCAGGATCAACAATCATGGCAATTTCATCTTCATCAAGATCGGTCTTGCCAGTAGGAAGATTAACATCAAAGCCAACTAATATGTCCACGGCCCATCTGTCCAGCCACTGGTATGAAAAATTCAATTTCGTATCCAAAAGAGACGATAGAGAACCATCTGAGCCACTACTATCAGATTGAGTAGAAGAAAAGCCAGTGAGCAACCGGCAAGAAAAATCGTCCATTACCATATTTCCTTCAACCGGAATGGCGATCTGGCTACCATCATGGTCACCATCACTGTCCCACCATTGGTAGGACAAACCAGTTCCAACTGCAATATCGGCAGCTAGACTAAGTCCCAGAGACCAAATACTAAATGCTATGGACAGACAAACAATTTTGATAATGATCATTAATTTTTTCATACAATATCTCTATTAGGACATGTTAATAGTAACACTATAGGTTGCCACACCACCAAGTTCATCGGTAATTGTCACGGTGACGACATGCCATCCGGCAGTGGTGAAAACCGGATTGGTTACCAATGTGCCAGTTCCTAAAAAGCCATCCAAATCAGAAGTCCAAACTATATCAGAAGCTGGAATTGCTCCTTCATCAGTTAAATTAAAAAACTCTAGAGCAGGAGGCGTAGGCGTTGAAAGCGAATAGCCGCCCAAATCATCTGGTGAGGCAATATTCCCGGCGGGCAGATTATTGGCAATTACCGTGATCGTTGTTTGGCCAACATTAGAATCACTATCAGTAACCTGTAGCATAATATCATGAGAGCCGTAGGGCAATCCGTTAAGGGGAGAATACGTGCCGAGACCAGACTCAGTAGACTGCCAGACAGTATCAAGGTACCATTCAAAACTATTTGTAGGGAGTGCCCCCTCTTCCGGGTCATTTGCGCTACCAATAAAATCAATAGCGGCAAAGGTGTTTATCCTGGAAGTCACTGGATCGTAATCTACCGATGATGGTGTTATATCGACAACAATTTCCCCCTCAACATAGACATCGATTGATTGGGTTCCAACCGCACCATTACTGTCTATGGCTGTTAAGGTAATGGTATGATTGCCTTGAGATAATCTGTCAGCACCTTGTAGTAGAACAGTGGTTCCTGTACCGAACACCCCATCGACATTTGAACTCCATATTAGACTTTCGCCAGTTAAGTGACCATCTTCAGGATCATCAGCATCCCCAAGAAATGATTGGTCTTCGGAGAATAGGAAGCTGCTTCCATCGGCTGGTTCTAAAATAAAAACTTCAGGCAATGCCTGTACAGTGATGGTTATTTCCAAAACAACTTCACTGCCATTAGTGTCACTTGCAGTGAGACTGATTTTATGGGTGCCGACGGGCAGAACAACATCAAGGGTCGCACCAAACCCAAGTGAATTACCGTTTTCGTCCTTCCATTCCAGGCTGTCGTCTGGCAGGTCACCATCCTCAAGGTCTGTTCCTGATCCTAAAAAAGTAATGGTATTCCCAGGGTTAAAGACGGCCCCGTCGACAGGAGAGGTTATATTGGGGACAGGAGGGTTATCCAGAGCGGAGAGGATAACATTTATTCTCACGGTATCAGTTGCTGTAGCGTTATTAGAGTCAGTGGCAGTTACTGTAATTATATGTACTCCCTCTGTGAGGGTAGAAATCGAAAATGTAGTTCCGATACCAACCTGCCCGTCAAAGTCAGATACCCAGACCACAGATGCGCCTGTTAAGTTGCCATCCTCCTGGTCTGTTGCAGTGGCGGAAAAATCTACAGGATCGCCACTGACAAAGACCTCGTCGGGAAGGGGAGTTACAATATCGACTAGCGGATCAACATTAACCCCTGGATCATCTGCGTCGGTAGTGAATTGCCAGGCAGTTTCATTACTCCCTTCATTACCTGCTTCATCAATGGCAGCCACCTGCCAAAAATAGACCGTCTCACCATCAAGTCCTGTGGGAATGTACGGAGAAGATGTTACCGTTTGATTAATAAGGGGATCAGAAAGATCCGTTTGAGTTGAGATTACCACCCGGTATTGACTGGCTCCATCAACAACACCCCACGCTAAACTCACAGTGTCCCTTTCGACGTTAGAGTTGTCTGCTGGTGTCACTTTTTCTGCAACAAAAGAGGTTACGTCAACTTCACCTCCGTCATTATCGATATCAGGAAGGATAGTGATGCCTTCTTTTTCACCTCTATAAATAAGGTCACCATCAGAATCGTAACAGAGCAGCACAACTTCTCGTTCGCTACCAGCGGTAATTGACTGGATGGTCCCTTGTCTGTCTTCACAATTCCATGGTCCACCTCGGCCAAGCAGAACATCGTTTTCGTCATATACCTCAGCCCCAACTGTTGTAATACCTAAATCAGTGCATGAAGTAATCGCAGCAGGGTTGAATAAAGTTTCATTGTTTTCGGAAGCCGGCCATTTTACCTGAAACGTAAGCCCTCCTGAACCAGCGGAGACATCTGTCCTTGATTCTGATTCACAGCCATTTACAAAAGGAAGTAACAATGCCAACATCATCAAAGCAGACAGGGTGAATCCATGTTTTATGTGTCTAGTTGCATGCATAATAGGTGCTTCCTGATTTTATATTAAAACTCCTTATTTGCTTACCAACTGATATCCAAATTACCATCGGTTCCAGGCTGAGTGCCATCACCAGGATCGATGCGGGTACCACTTCTCATTGTGGGAAATCCTGCTTCAATTTGATCAGTTGAAGACGCTCTTCCCCGTACTGATTGAAGTATTTCTCCAGTTCCTTCCCCACCTTTAACCAAACCCAGGTCATGTAATTCTTGCAGTCCATCTTTTGCTGAGTTGAGACCTGGATCAGCAGTGAGAGCTCTTTCATATAAGCGAGCCGCTTCCTTATGCCTCCCCAAATCACTCATGTGTATGGCTTGAAAAAGATTGATCACCGCATCAACCTTGGTGGACATGGGTTTTTTCAGCAAAGCTTTATCAGCAGTGCTTAATTTCAATTGAAGTTTGTTGACAACGGCAAATAAAATTTCCTTTTCTAAACGAAATAGATCGTCGAGCCGTCCTTCAACTTCAGGATTAACAACCATCTTTTCACTCAGCACCTGGAGCAATGAAGATCTTATTTTAAAAATCTCGCCACTTCCTTCCAGTATATCTCCACCAACTAAAAAACCTGCCCCCAGGATTGTACCAGCCTCAAGAGAACCGGCCCCTTCAAACAAATCGCTTTTACCACGAGTAATCTCTTCGAAAATCGCCTGGATTTTAGCACGTTCAACAACCTTTACCGACTTCACCTTGGCAAGGTCGGTTATCAACATAAGGGCAATACCTTTTTTTAGAGGGTCTAAGGATGGGTCATCAGACAAGTTCCCAAAATAGAGCACTGCTATGGTATTCTTTACAGCAACAACGTCTAATTTGGTTTCTTGGCTTAGTGCATCTTTTGCCCATTGTCTCATATCGTCCGTTACGACTTGACCAGCAAGACAATTACTTGAAAAAAAAGTGATACAAGCGAGAGAAATGATCCCTATAAAAACAATACATTTTCGCATCAGACTGTCCTTGATTTTACCATGTAAGTTAAATTTTCAACTACTTAGTAATGAATAAACTTATTTGTTATTATGCAAAAACGACACGCCGGTCAAGGCAATTGTCATTGCCCCGATAATAGTGAGAGTACTTTTAGGCGCGCACAAACAATATCCTTGACACTTTATTTAACACATTGGACTATTTCTCATCAAAGAGAGGAGCAAGACCTTCTTTCAAACCATGTAATGCTGCAAAATAATCTTTTTCATCCTCTGCCTTAGCAGCGAGCTCTATTTCTTTTGCATATTCCGCCCAATGTGTATCACCTAGATTCAACAATGCTCCCTTTATAGAATGAGCCGCCAATGATAACGCACCCCAATCGCTCTTGCTCAATGCATCAAAAGCAGAGGCAAATTGTTCTGTCATGGATTGTTGGGCTCCCAGCAGCACAAATTCAATCCTATCCGGCGACAGCTTGAAGGTGTCCTTTAAATGCTTCCGAACCTTCTGAACATTTATAGGTAACTTGGCATTTTCTGCTTGCTCTGCCATGGTAAATTAACCAGCCTCATTCTTGGACACAATCTCATCTGCCATATCTGGCCCTAAAGGTTTGAAGGTGATGAGGAGCTGCGGCAGTAGCGTGAGAGCGGCTAAAAGTGCCACCAACATGCCAGCACCGGTAAATAGCCCGAAATAAATGGTGGGAATGAAATTGGACAACACCAAAATCGAAAATCCAATAATAATTGTCACAGACGTATAGTACATGGCTCGCCCAATACTTCCATGACATCGATTCATTGCGGCCTGGTAATTTTTGTCCTTTTCAAACTCTTTAATAAAACGGTGAATATAGTGAATGGTATCGTCAACAGCAATTCCTATGGTAATGGCAGCGATGGTTATGGTCATCATGTCCAGAGGGATGCCAAGCCAGCCCATGGCACCAAGGATCAAAGCTGCTGGTAAAAGGTTTGGAATGATGGCAATAACTGCCAGGCTTAACGAACGGAAAAGCACCATGAACATGACCATGATACCCAAAAAGACCATAGCTATGGTAAGGATCTGTGATTTAAACAGGCTCTGCAGCATATTGTTATAGAGAACAAACATACTGGTAAAGCGAATCTGTTCATCCCCAAACCCCATCTCTCCGGTGAGAAAATTTCGTATCTTGCCAAGAAGCACTTCACGTTGCAGGGTTTTGTCAGACTCCATAACACGCATGGTAACGCGGGCCTGGGGGTTCTCTTTATCAATATAGGGTGCGATCAAAATCTCTTCGAGATCCTTGGGGGCTTTCTTATGGAGAATTGCCAACTCAAAATTATCCAAATCAATATTTCCATTGAGCCGGGTGGCAATTTTTAATGCGGTCGAAATGGACAACACTTCACCAGTTTCAGGCAGATCATCAAGAAAATCGTGAATCTTGTCCATCTGTTCCATTTTCATGGATGAGACATACCAGTGATCTTCCCTGTCGATAAGGTCATCATCAAAAGGATCTTCCTCGTCAAAAATATCCTCTTCATCCAAAGCGAATTGATCATTTTCCTCTTCTTTAAAATCAATGATTAATTCCAAGGGGGTGGTTCCACCAAGTTTGCGGTCAATCATGGTCATCCCTTGATGAATTTCCGTTTTCTCTCGAAAATAGTCAATGAAACGATTTTCCACTTTCAACTTGGCAATCCCTACCCCACTTAAAATGGCCAGTAATATGCTGACTACAATGATCTTGCCACCATGGGCTTCGGTTATACGTGCAAAATGAAGTGTGAAAGGTCTGGATGCTGTCTTCTGGACATGAGGCTTCTCCTTTTTGAACAATAGAAGTCCAGCTGGAAACAGGAGGAAAGAAAGACAAAAAGAGACAATTAGCCCAATGGTCATCATCATGCCGAAATCCATCACCGGCCGGATATCGCTGACCAGGAGAGAGAAAAATGCAACTATTGTAGTAAGGGTTGTATAGAGGCAAGGAAGCACTTTGAGCCGTACTGTTTCCAAAATCAAATCACGTGGCTCATCATCCGGCCTTGAAGCGTGCAGTTCTCTATATCGTACGATGAGATGGATAGTCAGCGACATGGTAAAAATCAACATAAGCGAAATGAAATTCGATGATATGATCGTGACCCGCCAGTCAACCATGCCCAGATAGCCGATCATGGTGAGCCCGGCTACAAAGCAACATAACATTGAGAGAATCACCCAACGAAATCGGCGAAAAATGATCAGCAGCGTAATGATCAAAAACAGAAAAACACCACAACCAAACACCACAAGATCATTTTGAATAAAAGCAATCATGTCGGCAACAATCATCGGAACACCACCGAGATATAATTCGGTGCGGTCACGATATTTATCCACCACAGTCCGAACAGTATCAACCAGCCTGTTGTGCTTTTCAGTAAGCTTGGTGGAATGCTCACGGTAGTCTGCTTCGACTTTTGCAAGCGCCACTGCATCTTCTGAAGAAAGCTGATTCGTGTATTTCTTCTCCCGTAAACGATAGCGCAGGTTGAGCAGGTCTTGATTGGTCTGGTCGACGGGGAGATTTATCAACAGCGCCGTTGTCTCACTGTCCTGGCTTAATATTCTGTTCCGATACAAAGGACTGTCACGTAGTTCAATCTTAGCAGCCTCAAGATCAACACCCTCTTCCTCAAGAGTCTTGATTTTCCCATCTTCATCAATCTGAGTCAGGGTAGCATCGGTATTAAAAAGGAGTGGCACATCAAGGATGGTCCTAACTGATTCGACACCATCAAGGGACCTGAGGTCATCACGGATTTCTTTCAACAGAGACAAGGATGAATCTGAAAAAAGGTCTTCCTTAGGGGAAAAAGTTAAAAATAGAATTTCATTGCTGCTGTATTTGTCTGCAATACTGCGGAAGTAGCGCAAATCACTATCATTTTCAAGAACCAAAGAATCGCCAGAGGCATCCAGCTTGAACTGTGGAATAGCAGATAGAAATATGCCAAAAAAGGCACAAACAGCAAGGAGAGTAACAAGTGGCCTGGAAAGCACCAATTTGTCGTATATTCGTAAAAGAAGTTGAGACATATCTTATTCCAAAAAAAAATTTTCCTCCTTGTGAATTCAAGAAAGATAATCGTTCTCTTCAATCAAAAGGTCAAAATGAGAACACTTTACTTGGATTTTTTCCAGAGTGTCAAGGAGAGAAGCAGATGATTCAAAAACTCAAGCAGCACCACATTGGTTAAGATTTATTTTTAACAATACATTCAGGCTCGTTACTTGCCGTGCTTCCGGCTTAAATGTTATGATATATCAGATTACTTTCCACTTATAAGGGTGCAATTCTTCTTACCAAGACTTTGCAAGGAGTCCGAGATGCCATTAAAAAAAGTCTCACTTCCGATGCTGAAGCCCGTATCTCACCTTGTTTTAGCTATTTTGTTTACCATGCTGAGTGTTATAGGAAGTACAGCCAGACCCGGGATATTGACCTGGACAGGCTGTGATATTACTAACAGGGCATTTATGGCTGACATTGCCGGCGCCTATCTTGAACAAACCGGCACCCTAATCAAGCTTTCCGGTGGTTGCGCCACTCATGGGATCAGGTCCGCGGCAACCGACACAATCGACCTTGGAGGCACCTGCCGTCATTGGTTGGGAGGAACTAAGAATAAACATCCAAAAGAAAAAGACGCTCAATTGACCCAGGTAGCCTGGGATGCCTTAGTTGTTATTGTTCATCCTGACAACATGATAGACAATATCTCTCTTGACGATCTAAAAAATGTTTACGAAGGCAGGATTACTTCCTGGAAAGAGCTTGGAGGGCCGGACAAGCCTATCAGGCTAGTTACTAGGGAGAGGAAATATTCAGGCGTTGGCTATATGTTTAATTGGATGGTTTTCAAGAACCCTGAATATGAAGTTAAAGCGCCATCGTTAAAAAAAGCATCATCCGGGCCATTGGAAGAAATAATCGCAAAAACTATAGATGCTTTGGGGGTAACCGGCATAAGCTCCGCCTCCAGGCAGAATGTTAAAACACTCTCCCTTGATGGTATCATTCCCAGTAAAAAGAATATTACCTCAGGGACTTACCCCTTTTTCCGCCCCCTTTATATTGCCATCGGACCAAACTCCAGTCCAGAATCCCGGAAAGTTATCGAGTTCATCTTAAGTCCCGCAGGACAAGGAATCATCTCTAAGGCCGGAACCGTCAATCTTGAAGAGGGAAAAGCTCTCACCCCACTCTGGGACGATAAAAAGAAGGATTTCGGCCTGTAGCACAAGACTTTCATGAATACTAAACCAAAAAACAAAGCCGAACAAACAGACAAAGAGGAGCACTTCCCTCTTCAGAAGAGATTGCGCTTCGCTTTCTTCTTTGTTTCGTGTCTTATTCTTTTATTATGGTTTGTCTCTATATACGCTTTGAATCGCAGTCAAGAAGCGGTTGACATAGTATTACGGAATAAAAACCTTATCCAGCTCATTAACAAGAGTACCATCAACATCACCAGAGCTGGTCAACTTCCTGCCAGACTTGAAAAGAATTATGATAGTCTTGAGGACATCAAGACCGACCTGTTAGCCTTTCAAGGGAAGAGTGATGAAATATCCAACTCACTGCAACAATACAACCTTTCCGCAAAAGAACAACAACTTGTCAGAGATTATCTGACTGAAAGCAACAACTTTTTTGTAGCTATAGATACCTTTTTCCGCTCGCCGAAAATATCTCCAAGAACCGTACGATATTCCAGGGTGAGGTGCGTCCCCTTTCGGAGGTTATGAGCCAATGGGATCTTGCCCATATAAATTATGTCCGGTCATTAAAAGCTTCGCTTACCCAAGAAAAAATCATGGTTTCAACCTTAGACTATCGCACATGTAAATTTTACCAGTGGTATCAATCCGCCTCCTTCCTGGATGAAAGTATCAAGGAGATTCTTTTCGAAATAAATCCACTCCACCAAAGACTCCACAATTATGCAGGTCAGATAAGTAAATTCATTCAGGAAAATAAAAGTAACCGGGCTAAGCAGACTTGGAACTTGGCCGAAAAAGATCTTGAGACACTGGGCCGCTATCTTGCAGGCCTTCGGACTCTCACCTTTAACAATCAACTTATAGCCATGAGAGATTTTACAATCCAGACTGAAGAAATGAACCGTATCTATCGCCAAGCAGTTCAAGCGGCAAACCGACTAGAGAACTATCTTCAAAAGGAAAAGCTAAGTCTATCTTTGCAGAATATGAACAGAACAGTTTCCAGGAGTACGACGTTTATCTGGCTGTGTGCCTTAACGGGATTTGGTCTATCTTTAGTTGTAGGAACTTACACAACCAAGGTTATCCGAAAGGCAATGGAGACCTTAGAAAAAACGTACGAAGAGCTCAAAGAATTGGATAAGTTAAAAACCAACTTTCTTTCCACCGTTTCTCATGAGCTAAGGACTCCACTCACCTCAGTGTTGGGATTTGCAGCAATCGTAAAGAAAAAACTTGAGGAAACAATTTTCCCGAAAATTGCTAACGATCAAGAAAACTGCGTATTCCACTGATCTCGGCCACCTATTCCACGCGAAGCCGGCCACCC
>CAYUCH010000122.1:0-11681 GCA_964443295.1 uncultured Desulfobulbia bacterium
CATAGCGAAGCTAGGACTCACCAGCACAGCTGGTGGTTTAAGTTTGGACAATTAATAAGAGCATTCCCCAGAGATCTTCCTACCAGGAATTCCATGGAAAGGTAGTACAAACGTTTCTGGCGTTGATCGTAATAATTTTTCTGGGTTTGAATCCATTTTTCAATGAGTTGGTCACGGAGAGTATACGCAAGGGATTTATACAGGTCTCGGTTTCCACCCCGTTGTGGGTCACGACCAAGAAAGCTTAAAAGATTATGAGATATGCTTTCTTTAAGCTGGGTGGAATTGAACTTCTTGTTTAATGAACAATAGGGCCCACGGGGAAAGTGATTTTTCTTTCTTGCCATGCCGTTTCAACTCTCTTGTTCGAGGAAAGGGAAACTACTCTTAATAATAATATTCTATTAGGATACCGTTTTTCCTGAAAAAAGGTCAACACATGATAAGTTTAAAATACAAAGATCAAAGGGAAAACAAATTCTCACTCTTCATTCTTCAGCTTTTTCTAGATACGACTTCACCCATTCCAGGGCATCGGTGCGACTCTTCACCTCTCCATTTACCTGCACCTCTTCTAATTTTGAAAATATCTCAGAAAATAAAGGACCAGGAGACAATTCAAACTCTTCCTGCAAATCATGGCCGGTGAGAAGCCGTGGCATCGCTAAAACCGGCTTAATATGCTGCTGATATACTTTGTTTACTTCATCATACAGATGGGCCAAAGAGGCTTCCATATCATCTGGTTTCTCGCTCCCTTGACCGGCCATACTGTCTGCCATTGCCAATAAAAAAACTCCCTGAAGATCATTTTCAGCCGCCTTTACCAGACGAAGGCATGCCTTGGGCGTAACCTTTTTTTCTTTACGGAGGACATTGTTCAGATGAAAGGGCCACATATGGTTGTCTATGAGGCGGCAAACCCGATGCCGATTTTTATTGCTCCAGGCTAGACGACGGGAAACTCCGGCAAAAAGACGCCCCCCCGCTCGATCGTGGTTATGAAACGTCAATCGTTCATGGCGCATTTTGAGAGTTTCTGGTTTGCCGATATCATGAAATAATGCCGACCAAAGGAGAAGTTCCCGGGTAGATTCTGTCCCGGCATACGCCACCAGATCATCATATTCACCTGAAAAAAACACCTCAGGAGAAGCAAGGATTTCTTCCATTTGTTTTAATGCTTCAAGGTTATGGTCCAACACATCTAAATGATGACTGGCAGGTTGCTCTACACCCGACCCGGCCATCAATTCTGGAAACAACTGGCCAAGGAGTCCACTGTCATTCAAACTGCAAATGGTCTCATACGCACGGCCACTTACCATTATCAAGGCAAGCTCTGCTGCAATTCTCTCACCTGCACACTTTTTTATCAGATGCACCTTTTGCTGAATGAGCTGTTCAGTATCCGGCTCGATTTCAAATCCAAATCGCGCCTTAAATCGATATGCACGCAGCATCCGCAGAGGATCATCATCAAACACCCCTGCAGATGTCATCCTGATAATTTTTTGGTCAAAATCACCAGCACCATGGGTGGGATCTATAATTTCAAAGGGTTCAAGCATACCATGGGTTTCAGCAGAAAAAACAACTGCCATGGCATTGATCGTGAAATCGCGGAGTTGCAAATCTTCTTCAATTGTTCCGGCATTCCCACGGAATTCTGTAAAATCAACCGTTAATCCTTCCCAGACCAAGCGGGCTACGCCCAGTTTTTCATCCAGAGGCACAAATGCTCCTCCCAGAATAGAAGCCAAGTCACGTGTCCAGCCCAAAGCATCTGAAACCACAGTAAGATCAAGATCTCGGGAGTCATCTCCTGCATACCACTCACGAACTGCTCCCCCTGCCACAAAAACAATTTCATTTCGTTTTTGGGCTATCTTAACAAGCCCATCAAGTAATGGTTTTGGATATTTTTGTAACGGGTCTTTTGTTAAAAATCGTTTCGTCATGAACGGTGCCTTAAAGGAGGCGTAGGGCAACATGGTTAACAATCATCTTCTTCAACCTCATCCCATTAGGTTATCTCAATACATATTGGTTGTAAAATAATCCTCGATACATTCCCAAAAGCAAAGCTGCCTGAACAGAGAAAGATCCCCTTAAAACTACCCTTTCAATGCACATGAGTGTATAGTGTGAGATTACATTTAATTCAACCTTACCTCGCATTTTCAGCAAATGGTAAAGTGAAAAGGTTCTTCAACAATAGAAATCGCATGATAAAACAGCACATTAAAACAGGCAATTTCTGGTTGATCATTGTCATCGACCTGCTCTTATTGATAGGTGCCCATCTTCTTGCCTATTTGATTCGCTTTGAGGGCCATCCTCTTGCTCCGCAAGAGTTACAGGCTATTCGCCTTATTCTCCCGCCTCTCTTGCTACTGAAAATCATTGTTTTTTATTTTTCAGGTCTCTACCGAGGCATGTGGCGCTATACCAGTTTGACGGATGTAAAAAACATTTTAAGAGCCTGCCTGATCGGCTCAATAATTATTGTTGGAGCCTTACTCTTCATTAACCGTTTTGAAGGTTTTTCCCGGTCAGTATTTGTGCTTGACTGTCTCCTGACATTTCTCCTCATCACCGGTCACCGTGTTGTTTTACGTCTTCTCCACCAAGGTACATTTAAACTCATCTTTTCTTCCGATCAGCGCGAAAACCATGGACGGAGAAAAAGACTACTCATCCTTGGCGCTGGTGACGCTGCTGCAAAACTGCTCAATGAGATTCAAAGCAATATGGCGCTGCCCTATCGTGTAATCGGCCTGCTGGATGACGATACAAAAAAAATTGGCCGCCGTATTCATGGTGTTCCTGTTATGGGGGCGATTATCGACTTACCTGAAATGGCGATAAACACAAGAGCCCAGGAGGTTCTCATTGCCATTCCTTCTACGAACAGTGAACAAATTAAAAGAATAGTAGATTTATGCAGGGAAACAGGGCTTCCTTTTAAAACACTGCCCAATTTAAATGAAATAATTAATGGTAAAGTTTCAATCAAAGCAGTACGCGATGTATCGTACCGAGACCTGCTTGGTCGCCCACCGGTGGAACTTGCCCAAGAACAAATCGGCAAAGTTCTCTCTGGCAGATGTGTTCTCGTCACCGGTGCTGGTGGATCAATTGGCGCAGAACTCTGTCGGCAAATAATCCGATTTAATCCTGGTCGCCTTATTCTGCTGGATGCGGGTGAAATGAACCTCTACCAGGTAGAAATGGAAATCCTATACGAATATGGCTTCACCGACTATGTCACTATTCTGGGCAGGGTACAAAATCGCTGCTTACTTGAAGATATATTCACGCATTACAAACCGGAAGTTGTCTTTCATGCCGCCGCTTATAAACATGTACCGATGATTGAACGAAACCCTTGGGAGGCAGTATACAATAATATTCTTGCTACTCGTCATCTCATTGAAGCTTCTGTTCGCCACAAAGTTGATCGCTTTATTCTTGTTTCTACGGATAAAGCTGTAAGGCCAACAAACGTAATGGGTGCTTCAAAACGCATGACTGAAAAAATAATGCAGGCATATTGTGGAAAGACGACCAAGTTTATGGCAGTGCGTTTTGGAAATGTTCTCGGTTCTTCAGGCTCTGTAATTCCGCTATTTCGAAGACAAATTGAAATGGGTGGACCAGTTACAGTTACCCACCAAGAAATGACACGGTATTTTATGTCAATTGAAGAAGCGGCACAACTTATCTTGCAAGCGGCCCCCATGGGAGGAAATGGAGAAATCTTTGTCCTGGAAATGGGTAGCCCCATTAAAATTGCGCAAATGGCTCGCGATCTTATACGGCTCTGTGGTAAAGAACCTGATTCCGAAATCGAAATCAAATTCATCGGTCTGAGGCCAGGGGAAAAACTGTATGAAGAGCTGATCACCGAAGGAGAAGGTATTATCCCCACTGAGCACAAAAAAATTATGATGTTACAGGCAAATGGAATTCAACTTGCAGAACTTGAAGAACCATTAACACGCTTGGAAGAACTGGCCAGAGCCCATGATGGGGATGCCATCAAAGAATTGCTCAAAAAATTAGTACCTGAGTATTCCCCACAAAAATCCAATGCAATACTACCAGCTAAAAACACAACGCCAATGTTTAACTAAGAAATCTATCATTACAGGTAGTTTAAATCCCTAAAATACCACCTGTTAACTTTCCATTTTGGTATATCTAAACATGTCAGGCGATATTACATTTTAATATTATGAGAAAACCGTCAGCTTTATCGCACAATATACAATTGGCAGGGTCTCTATTTGCCGCCGGACTTGCCTTCACTCTCCCCTTCTCAAATAGTGGCCATAATATATTTGCTTTGCTTTTGTTTGTTCTCTGGCTTGTATCTGCAAAAATTCTCACCTTGCCAAGACTGGTGCGAATAAACCCTGTGGTAGCTGTGGCAAGTCTACTTTTTTGTCTCCTCATTATTTGCCTCTTTCACAGCCCAGCTGAGACAAAAATAGCTCTGAAACATCTAAAAAAGTACCGAGAATTGCTTTTTATTGGCGCATTTATTCCATTCCTCATAAATAAACAAACTAGAAATTGGAGTGAAAAGGGGTTTTTCGCCGGTATTATCACACTGCTTTTAGCCTCGTTCCTTCTCTGGTTTGACTTCTTTCCCTCTCAGCGCTTTCATGATTTTCCAGATCCCTCACCGATCAGCCGTATTCCACACAATACAATTATGGCCTTTGCAACCTTTTGGGCTGCACACCGAATGATGGACAGCAAGCGATACCGCTGGTTGTGGGCCTTTGGTATAACCATGGCTATATTTAATATTTTTTTCATGGTTGGTGGCAGGACTGGCCAGTTAATCTTTGTTTTTTTGGCGTTGCTTTTTCTCTGGCAACGCTTTTGTTGGAAAAAAGCCCTGGCCGGTGCTCTCATTCTTGCGGTTTTGCTTAGTGGCTTTTTCTTTTTCTCAAAAACATTTTCCGGCCGAATCCATGATGCATTTACTGATATTCATGGTATTGAAACCAACGCCTCACATACAAGCCTTGGCCAGAGATATCAATACTTTACTAAATCACTTCAACTGTTTGCATCAGCACCTGTAATTGGACATGGCACCGGGAGCTTCGGTCATCAATATGCGAAATTATCGGAGAGTACTACTCACACTTCAACAGACAATCCACACAACGAGTACCTCCTTATTGCCGTGCAGACCGGCAGCCTTGGTTTGGCTCTCTTTCTTCTGCTCTTGGCCGTGCAATTCAAATATTCTGGCAGATTAGTTTTGCGCGAAGCTTGGCTCGCCCAAGGAATTACACTGACAATGGCAGTGGGCTGTCTTTTCAATTCATTTTTACTGGATTCCACAGAAGGTCATTTTTATGCCTTTTTCACAGCCCTCTTTTTTGCCAACCTTGATATAAAAAGCACTGAAATTTATTCTGCTTAAACGCTTATTTTAAAGCCTTCTGGACATACAGACACAAGAATTAATCAAAATGGTCGATTACAACCGCTTTCCATGTCGACAGGTGCTCTTTTTTTGGCTATAGTGACTAGTTTTTTTTCGTAGACAATGAACTTATTCGTGCATGACATGTGTATCTATCCTTGCCAAACATGCGGCACTGAAAGTCTAACATACTGAAACAACAGAGGATTCATCAAGCCTTGTCTTCTCATATAGATCCATCACAATTAGCACAGAATCAGAGAATTGTTATTACCGGAGTAGGCCTTGCCGCACCCGGTGCTGACAATCTTGCTGATTTTCGGCAAAACCTGCTAACCGGCACCTCCAGCATTCAGGAGATGGATCACCGGTATATTGGTAAGGTCCCAGCTGGCCTTTGCTCCTTCCCAGAAACAAAATATCGAAAAAAGAAAGAAAACAAACGGGGAACCAGAGCTGGATGCCTTGGAGTATACACAGCCCATGAGTGCATTAATGATGCTCATATCGACTTGAGCACCATTGAACCAGACAAGGTTGGAGTCTTTATCGGTCTTACTGAGCACGGTACTGTTGAAACTGAACACGAAGTATACAACATAAGCCGATTTGACTACGATGTGGATTACTGGTCACATCACCATAATCCCCGCACGGTGCTGAACAATCCAGCCGGTGAAATAACCATGAGCCTCAATACCACCGGCCCCCATTATTCCGTTGGTGCTGCGTGTGCTGCAGGAAATGCCGCACTTATCCAAGGTGTTCAAATGCTTCGGTTAGGCGAAGTGGACCTTGCCATCTGTGGCGGCATCTCAGAATCAACCGGCTCATTTGGCATATTTGCTAGTTTTCGGGCCCAAGGCGCCCTGGCCATGCACGAGGATCCCCGCAAAGCAAGCCGCCCTTTTGATACACAGCGTGATGGTATTGTCATATCGGAAGGCGCATGCTTATACACTTTGGAAAGACTCGACCAGGCTTTAGCCCGTAATGCTAAAATTTATGGCGAAATTGTCGGACATGCCATGAACTCCGATGCAAGGGATTTTGTCTTGCCATACTGGAAGCGACAGGCCGAATGTATGCACCTGGCACTAAGAAGGGCTGGATTGACGGCCAATGCAGTGGATATCATCAACACCCACGCGACGGGAACTAAGCAGGGTGACATTGAAGAATGCCGCGCCATAATTGATGTTTTCGCTGACTCCCCCAACACGTACACCAATAATACCAAGAGCCACATAGGCCATGCCATGGGAGCTGCCGGCGTTCTTGAGCTTGCCGGTAATCTACCATCCTTTGAAGACAGAATTGTTCATCCAACTATCAATGTTGACCAACTGGATGAGGATTGTGCAATTCCAAACCTTGTGCTAAACAAACAAATTGAAATTAAACAAGCTGATGTTATTCTCAACAATTCTTTCGGTATGGTTGGCATCAACTCAGTTGTTATTGTAAAAAAATACAAAGAATAATATGAAGAGAGTATGAACTCTCTGCTTTAATCATTTAAAGTGTGTAATTAAGGGTAAAATTAAAATTTTAGATCTGGTTCGAAGACAAGGAGTGGGTGAAAAAAAACGCGGAGCATATGTGGTATATGTGAGCACTTTTCTTTTCACCACGACGCTGTAATTCGGGCCAGAGGTAAATTTAACTGCCCTGAAGAAGAGGAATATAGATGACTAGTGAAGAAATCAAAGAGGTAATCTTAGAGATCATCGAAGATATTGATGAAGATGCCGATTTGGAGAACCTCAAGGCTGATCAACCACTGCGTGACCAGCTCGACCTCGATTCCATGGACTTTCTTGATATTGTCATGGAACTACGCAAACGATATAAATTACAGGTGCCGGAAGAGGATTATCCCGAACTCGCTTCTCTGGATAGCACTGTTGCCTACCTGACTCCTCGCCTTAAAGACGCTTAGCGATATTGTGCATTACCCTCTCGTCATCATCGGAGCAGGCCTTGCCGGGTTGGCAGCGGGAATTCGCATGGCCCGTTTCGGGAATAAAGTACTTATTCTGGAACAGCATGACCGCCCTGGAGGGCTCAATTCCTATTACACCAGGCAGGGATATCTCCTAGAAACCGGCCTGCACGCCATGACCAACTATGCACCACCGGGAGACCGCCATGCTCCCCTTAACCGGCTTTTCAGGCAACTCAAGCTCTCCAGGAAAAATTTCCAAACCCATCAACAGGTCGAATCTGAAATCCGTTTTGACGGCGGTTACAACTTACGTTTCTCAAATGATTTCAAACAACTGCAAGATGAAGTTGCCCGTCTCTTTCCTGCCTCCATCGACAATTTTATTCGCCTGACCCGCATGCTCGACGACTACGACCCTTTCCAGTTATCTCCTTGGAGTTCCACCAGAGCAAAGCTCCATGACATCCTCGACAATCCGCTACTGGAAAATATGCTTCTCTGGCCTGTAATGCTCTATGGATGCAGCAGTGAAGACGATATTGACTTTGACCAATTTGTCATTTTATTCCGTTCTATTTTCCAGGAGGGATTATTTCGCCCCCACGGAAATATGAAAGATTTTTTAGACCTGCTCGTCACTCATTATCGCTCCTTAGGTGGTGAAATCCTTTATAAGAAAAAAATATCCAGCATCCACTATGAAAACAATACCGTCTCCGGAATTGAATTGGCCTCGGGAGAAACCATAGAATGTGACAAACTCATCTCCACTGCCGGTTTGCCCACTACAAACAAATTACTGCAAAAGGGCGAGCCTGTAGATTCTGAAAAAGGTCAACCTGGCAAGATCAGTCTTTTTGAAACAATTGCCATGTTGCCCAGAGATCGTGTTGTTGAACTTGCCCAAGACCGAACTATTATCTTCTTTAACTTCCAAAAATCTTTTTCTTTTAGAAAACCAAGTGATGCTATAGATTTTGACGGTGGAGTCATCTGTTTTCCTGATGGTTTTCAAGACATCCCTACTTCACCGGAAAACCAAATTCGCATAACCCATATGGCTAACTATGACAAATGGAAGCAAGCAACAACAGATCAATACAAACAGATGAAAGAGGAGAGCAAAAAACAATCGTGGAAAAGGGCTGCCACCATTCTGGGTGATTTTTCCCAGGAAATAGTGTATTCGGACTCTTTCACGCCCACCACCATAGAACGGTTTACCAGCAAAGCTAAGGGGGCGGTATACGGTAGCCCAGACAAACAAAAAGACGGCAGGACTGAATTTGACAATCTCTTCATTGCCGGTACTGATCAGGGCTTTCTTGGCATAGTCGGTTCCATGATTTCCGGTGCCAATATGATTAATCTCCATGTTCTTTTGGAGGCAAAACATGCCTAATAAATCCATCAAAGAGGCAAAAGATAAATACGACGCCATTGTCATTGGTACGGGCCTTGGAGGCCTCACCACTGCAAACCGATTAGCCAAAGCCGGCCATTCGGTCCTTCAACTGGAACATCATCACCAGATCGGTGGACTTGCCACATGGTTCAAACGCAAAGGACATATTTTCGATATTTCGCTGCATGGCTTTCCATTCGGCATGGTAAAAACCTGCCGAAAGTATTGGAACCGGACCATCATGGACTCCATAGTCCAATTGAAAAATATAGTTTTCGACAATCCGCAATTCAAAGTAAAGACAACTTTTGACCGTGAAGATTTTACACGGCTGCTGATAGACTCCTTCAAGGTAAGCTCTTCCAAAATTGAGGACTTCTTTAACCGGGTTTCATCGATGAATTTTTACGATGACCGCTCCCAGACAACCCGGGAACTATTCGAAGAATTTTTTCCTGGTCGTTCCGATGTGCATCGACTTCTTATGGAGCCTATTACTTATGCCAACGGTTCAACCTTGGATGATCCCGCCATCACCTACGGCATAGTCTTTTCCAATTTTATGAACAAAGGGGTTTTTACCTTTCAAGGTGGGACAGACAGGCTCATCGGTCTCATGGTGGAAGAGCTTGAGAAAAACGGCGTTACCATCTGCACCCGCTCAAAAGTAGACAAGGTTGTCATTGGCCAAGGAGAAGTAAAAGGAGTGATGGTCGACGATCGATTCATCGAGGCCCCATGCGTAGTTTCAAATAGCGGCATCATAAACACAGTTGAAAAACTTGCCGGACGAGAACATTTTTCTCAAGATTTCTTAGCTGCCACAGATGGGGCCACCATCAGCAATTCTAGTTGCCAGGTGTATATGGGAATTCGTGAAGGTGAAACCATTCCCGACATCGGTGACTTGCTTTTTGTTTCTGGGGAAAAAGACTTTTCAGCCGATGAAATGCTCGACATGCAGACGAAGAGCAGAACCTTTTCCATGTATTACCCGAAGACCAGACCGGGTACGAATCGGTATTCAGTGGTTGCATCCATGAACTCCCGTCATGCGGATTGGGAAAAACTTTCGGAAGATGAATACAAGACTGCCAAAGAAGCCATGACCAAGCGAGCCCTGGATGACCTTGAGAATTACATCCCTGATATCCGAGAAAAATGTGATTGGGTTGAGGCGGCAACTCCCAAAACGTTTCATCGTTACACCATGCACCTCAAAGGTTCGTCATTCGGAACTAAACTTGAGGGACTCGATATTTCCCGTTCCATTTTCAAAGAGGTTAAAGGCTTGTTTCATGCTGGATCAGTGGGTATCATCATGTCCGGTTGGCTTGGTGCTATTAATTATGGCGTGATTGTTGCCAACGATGCCGACGCCTATCTTGCGGAAGTACTTTAGAGTGCAAAGTGCAAAGTGCAAAGTGAAGAAGGATCATTTTGATGAAATAATCGTCAATCTATTAATCTTCAGTATTAACACCTAATGCGGAGTTTCAAATGACTGATTTCACCGATCAAATAGCCATTGTAACCGGCGCCACTCGTGGTATTGGAAAAGCCATTGCCCAGACTCTTTTGGATCGTGGTGCCACGGTTTTTGCCACATACGCAGGTAATGAAGAGGCAGCGCAGGAGTTTAAAGATAGCAATAAAAATGCAGGAGAACGACTCCGACTCGCTCGCTTTGATGTTGCGGATCATGAAGAGGTCAAAAATTTCTACGCCCAGGTTGAAGAAGAATGTGATTCCATCGATATCTTGGTGAGTAATGCCGGTATTCGCCGTGACGGGGTCATGGCCATGATGAAGCAGGAAGACTGGCAAAGGGTTTTAGATGTAAACCTCACAGGTTCCTTCAATATGGCCAAACAGGCTGTCATGCTCATGCTGAAAAAACGCTATGGCCGCATTGTCTTCATCACCTCTCCCATGGCCCACGCGGGCTTTGCAGGACAGGCCAATTACTCGGCCTCCAAAGCAGGACAGATAGGCATGTGCCGTTCCCTTTCAAAAGAGACCGCCCGCCGTAACATCACGGTTAATTGCGTTTCACCGGGCTTTATCGATACTGAACTTATTGAAGATCTGCCCGAAGAAATGGCGGCCCAATACAAGAAAAACGTCCCCATGCGCCGTTTTGGTAAACCTGAAGAAGTGGCTGACGCCGTGCTCTTCCTCTGCAGCTCGCAGGCATCATATATCACAGGTAGTGTACTGGAGGTGAATGGCGGGATTTAAGATTCAGTACCCAACAACGTTGACTATAAAAGGGGACAGTGTTTGATGTCCCCTTTTTTAATTGATATTGAAAACAAGTGAATCGATAATACTGTCCATATCATTTTCAAGACTCCCTTCATTTTTGTGATAAGCTATACCACTTAGGACAAAAACTTCCGTCTTCGTTCCAGGGATCATATAAACCATGTAGACATACTTTTCTCTACCAGTTAAAAACTCTCGCCTAAATATAAGAGCATAATGTCCGTTTATATTATCCGAAATGATCTGTTGGTTTTCACCCTTAGTGAGAGCTATATCCTTCACAACTCTTCTCATCGTTGACTTCATTTCTTCATCACCGATTTTTGAAAAATGCCCCCACATATCCGCATAAAATATAGAAAGTGCTAATCCATGCCCTTCTTTCTGAAACACAATTATCTCGTCAGCATGACTCACTGTTCTCAAATTTAATTCAGAGGCACTTTTCCATGCAGCTTGGCCAAATGATTTTGCTCTGATCCAACGCTGTTTTACTGGCTTAAAATAGTGATACCCATCTGGAAATAAAAGTTTGAAGCCGGAAAAACCAATGGTCTGCGAATTCCAGACGATCCCGACCACCCATTCCATTTGATTCCGGCCACTGA
>CAYUCH010000123.1:0-11423 GCA_964443295.1 uncultured Desulfobulbia bacterium
AACCATAACGAGGTCACCATGCCTTTCAAATGTGCGAAAAATATTATACGTTATCTGAGGCTAATAGAATGAACACTGAAATGCTATAAAAGATGTTTGTGTAAAATGAAGCCCTTTTAATATCTGAGACCCTCAACATTAACAGACTCTTGTGGTCGGGTTTAAATTTTCTGTTTATTATTGATAATTATAAACTGCAGGCTAGTTCGCTTGAATAGCTATTGTCAAAAAAAGCCTTTCATGTCGGCACATTATTCAATATTTCTGCAGAAAACTTTTTGCCATACAAGTTATGTAAACATTCCGGACAAATGCTATGTGAAAACTCTGATTGACTTATATTTGATATGTAAGATTCTACTTCTTGCCATGATTTTCGATCTTTGAGATCAGAATCAGGCCTTCTAATTTTTTTACATTTCGAACAAATTGATAAAAAAATTTCCAGCGTATCCACTCTCGCCAGTAATGCTTCATTAAGTATTTCCACTTTGCTTAAATAAAACCCTATTATACTTCCTGAGATCCCACCAAAAAGAAACGGAATTATGTACCCGGAAAGCCTAAATGGATTGAAGCCGACAATGAGTTTTTGTAGCATGGATGAAATGCAGAGCAGAGTTGCTCCACATAAAAAACCAATGAATAGTTTATTTTTTTTCCTCAAACCACAAACCTCCTTCTTCATCTCATCAAACCCTAAATCAGACGTTCTCTTTTATGATCCCGATTTTCAACATAGTAATAAAAAACAAATAGTGTCTGTTTTCATTTTTTACTTGCAGCAAGTAAAAAACCGGCCCCAATAAATGTGCCACCAATCATTTTGTTGATATATCTGCCAATACTTGCTTCAGAAAAGAGCGCCTCTATCTTTTGCCCACCCAATGCATATATCATAAAACAGCAAAATGCTATGAATCCACCAGCACCCATAAGTACTTCAGATTGTGCTATAAAGGCGGTCTCAGGATTTATAAACTGAGGAAATACTGCCGTAAAAAAGACTATAGCCTTAGGATTGCCAGCTGTCACCAGAGCTGCTTGCATAAATAGTTTCCGTAGTGGTACACATGCTACATGGTTTCCATCTGGTTCTTTCGAAACAGCCATTCTTGGCGAAAGCCACATACTTATTCCCATATATACCAGATACGCTGCACCTGCCCATTTTATACAATTAAACAAACTCTCAGATGCCAGCAGTATTGCTCCTAAGCCAGCTATGGAAATGGCCGCCTGGATTAGGGAAACAAACAAGTTACCAAGAGCTGAGGCAATCGTCCTCTTGGCTCCATATTTCATGCCATGGGTCAAAGCAAGCAGCATGCTGGGACCAGGCACAATGGAAGCAACAAACATTGTAACTATGAATAAAATAAAAAACTCAAATGACATATAATGTCTCCACGCATGGTCATGCCAAAACAAATGAACAATCAGCGGCCTACTAAAACAACACACTTTGGTGTAGCCTATAGCCCAATCAGAATTATGTACTACTTTTTGGTGCCACTTGTATATAAAATGCTCATTTCAAGCCAAACACCCTGAACAGACGCAAGAGTTTCAACCTCTGCCAGATGCTCCTGCTGAAATTGTTTCAAATCGTCAGGCGTAAGCTGCTCTACTAAACCTCTAAAACCGCCATTCCATATTATATACCACCAGTCTACGGCATCATTGAGATAGTAGCCGCAATCAACCTGTTCACTTCTCACATTATGCAAGCCGGCCTCTTTTAATAATAAAGTGCATTGTTCTGTTGTTGCGACCTGTTTCCACACCAGTGTTGGCACCTCAATACCGTATGTTGCAAGGCGGGTCAGAAATAATCCAACAAGAGGAGAAAATGCATTATCAAAAAATGTGGTAATGAGAATTGTACCGCCAACTTTCACTTTTTCCGCAATATGGCTCACCTGCTTTTCCATATCTTCAACGAAAAATATGCTGAATGCACTCACTGCTGTATCGAAATGGTTGTCCGGAAAACCAATGGACTGCATATCCATCTCTATGAAATTTACATTGGCTCCTCCCCTTTCCTCTTTTTTCTTTTTGGCCTGTGAAAGCATACCTTTAGAAAAATCTATCCCGGTTACCTGTCCATTGGGAACATCCTTGGCAAGAGTGAGAGCTACGCATCCTGTTCCAGTAGC
Organism: uncultured Desulfobulbia bacterium; assembly: GCA_964443295.1. Taxonomy (GTDB): domain Bacteria; phylum Desulfobacterota; class Desulfobulbia; order Desulfobulbales; family CG2-30-60-27; genus CAYUCH01. Next base: position 2,163 of record CAYUCH010000123.1, read on the forward strand.
AACATCGAGCAGATGCTCATCTCCTTTTAAGTTTAAATAAGATGATATGCGTTGAGCACTTTCGGGGAAAAACCGCATTGCAGCATGATCATAGCCATCTGCAACAGTATCAAAGGTGTTTTTGAAAAATTCTTTTAATTCATCTTCATCCATAGATTTTTTCCCATTATATTAAGGTGTATTTTTGTCCTTTGTCCTGACAATACTTTTATTTTGATCAACCCGAATGTATTCTATAATGAATCTCTAGAAAGTGATACTGAGTATTTTTCATATTATTTAAGACCGTATAAACAAATCAGGAACAGCATGACAAACCAGGAACCACGTATTAGGCCCTCTCTTCCCTCATCCATTCAGGTTGAGAACCTTGGTAAAGAATATGGTAAACTTGCAGCGGTAGATCAGGTTTCCCTTGAGGTAAATAAAGGTGAAATCTTTGGTTTCCTTGGCCCAAATGGCGCTGGTAAAACCACCACCATCAAGATGATTGCCGGCCTCTTGCAACCTGACCATGGCAGTATTCATATTCAAGGTATCGAGCTTGCCAAAGAGCCCCTGAAATGCAAACAGGCTGTTGGATACATTCCTGATCGTCCCTATTTATACGAAAAACTCACCGGCATGGAGTTCCTCCATTTCATGGCAAGTCTCTATGATATGGCCGAAGAGTCCTTTGACTCCAGGGTTTCTGCTCTCCTTGAGTTAATGGACTTAACCGATTGGGTACATCATCTTATAGAAAGTTATTCCCATGGCATGCGGCAAAAACTGATCATTGTCGCTGCCTTCATGTTTGAACCACCCATCATCCTGGTGGACGAACCCATGGTTGGGCTGGATCCAAAAAGCGCCAAACTGGTCAAAGAGTTGTTTAAAAATCATGCTGCGAAGGGAAATTGTGTATTTCTGTCTACCCACTCCTTGGAAATTGCTGAAGAACTCTGTGATCGCATTGCTATTATAATGAATGGAAAAATTCGCATAATTGGCACTTTAGATGCATTGCGCCAAGAAGCCGGCAAAGCTGACTCAGGCCTGGAAGATATTTTCCTGGAACTCACCGGGACCATGGAGTTGCAGGAAGTCATTGCAGCATTAAGAAGGAGTACAAATGTGTAAAATATTAATTCCTTATCGTCCTTATTTATGAGTAAACTAAAAGAAACTGTGCGACAAACTATAGGGTAGGAAAACATCCATGCCACGTGACACAACTCTTCTCTACATAGATGATGACCTGGCTATACGCAACCTGGCCAGTGAGTTTTTTGAGAGCCAAGGTTTCACAGTTCACTTGGCAGAAGATGGCGATGTTGGTCTCGAAATATTTCAGGCTGAACGTCCAGACATTGTTCTCGTTGATCTCAGGATGCCAAAAGTTGACGGCTTTGAGGTGCTTGATACTGTAACCAAAGATTCACCAGACACACCGATTATCGTTATTTCCGGCGAAGGGGAAAAAGCTGATGTAATTCAAGCCTTGCGGCTGGGAGCCTGGAACTATCATTCCAAACCCATTGAGAATTATAAAGTCATCCTCCATGCCGTTGAGCAAGCCCTTGAAAAAGCAAAACTGATAAAAAAAGTAAAAGCATATCAAAAAAGAATAGAATCAAAGCTCAGTACGCTGATCGAAAACTTTCCTGGCTTTATCTATTCTTGTGACAATCAAAACCGTATTACCTATATGAATCCTACCATGGAGCACTATGTCGGCAAGGACGCTTTGGGTAGCACCTGCTATGAGAAAATTTTTGGTGAAAAAACACAGTGTTCTCATTGCCCAAGCTTTTTGCAAACAAACGAAATTGCCAAATATGAAGTTTTAAGTCCAAAGGACAACCGCTGGTATTATGTAATCCAGGTCCCAAATAGTGATGATGACAATACTATTATTGAGCGGCAAATCATTCTCTACGACATAACAGAAAGAAAAAAACTCCTTATTGAATCCCAGGAAAGAGAAGAATACCTCCGTAAGGAAAATATCAGGTTACGTAGCTCTCTGACCGATCGATATAAATTTGGCAAGATTATCGGCAAGAGTGAACCCATGCAGGAGGTTTACGACACCATTATTAATGCAGCTGCAACAGATGCCGGGGTTATCATATATGGTGAATCCGGTACTGGCAAAGAACTGGTAGCCCAAGCAATCCATGATGCCAGCGATCGCAAAGATAATCACCTAGTCTACGTCAATTGCGGCGCCATTCCTGAAAATCTCATAGAAAGTGAATTTTTTGGCTATAAAAAAGGAGCGTTTACCGGTGCCTCTGTTGATAAGATTGGCTTTTTGGATATTGCCGATGGTGGATCGCTCTTTCTAGACGAAATCGGTGAGATCCCCCTGAGTATGCAGGTAAAACTTTTGCGTGCCATTGAAGGAAGTGGCTTTACTCCTGTTGGTGGGAGCAAAGTAAAAAATCCTGACGTCCGGATCATTGCCGCCACCAACCGCGACCTCAAGGAGTTAGTTAAAAAGGGCGAGATGCGGCAGGACTTTTTATACAGGGTTCATATTATTCCACTGCACATTCCCCCCCTGAGAGAGAGAAAAGATGATATACCACTGCTTATCGACCATTTCTTAGCTCAATATGATCACGAAAAAATCCCCCCTATAACCCCTGCCATCAAGACTGCTCTGCAAGAGTATGACTGGCCAGGAAATGTCAGGGAATTACAAAATACAATTCATCGCTTTATCACCTTAAAAAAGCTGGATTTCATGGGTACGGTTTTTAATGACATGGACCATGATGATTCCATGCAAGGGTTTGACCTTGCCACGGAAAACAGATCCATGAGTGATATACTTGAAGAAGTTGAAAAAAAGGTCATCATGGACACAATGAAAAAATGTAACTGGCATAAAGGAAGAACAGCAGAAATGTTGAGCATGGCACCCAAAACACTCTACCGCAAAATGAAACAATACGGACTAGATAAGAAGTCGGCCAATTAGGTCATAATGACCGAAAAATCGGCCACTATGACCTCAAGTATAATCCCCCTATTATTTCAACAGGTTACCCCAACAACCCACCTCTATTCGGGCCGTAATATCCCTTTCTTCGTTTTTCCTGTACAATCCAGCCACCCACACCAAACCAATCAATTAAAACGTCATTTCAACAAGTTAATTCGTTTTCTCAAAATTGGCACGCATCTTGAAATTAAACAAAGTAAGTGCAGTCGGATTAACTAACTCAAAGGAGTTTATGTCATGCAAAGCCAATCTCTTCATATTCTGGTGGTTGATGATGCGCAGATCATCCTAGCTCTTTTCTCCCAGGCTATAAAAGACTCAATACACACCGTTGTTACAGTTCAAAGTTACGAACAAGCACTTGATGCGCTGGCCGAAGAAACGTTTGACCTTGCTTTTTTCGATGTGTATCTGCCTGATGGTGATGGTGTGAACCTGATGCAAAAAGCCAATGAGCTCTACCCAGATATAACAGTGGTTGCGATGACAGGGATAACCTCACGTGAAGAAGAGGTTCGCATTCGTGAGCAAAGGGTTGCCTGCTTTTTAATAAAACCATTCTCCTATTATGAATTTTTCTCAATCATTAACCACCATGCCGCAATAAAAACCAAATCAAACCTCCATCCTGACAATAACGCTATTCATTTAGCTGCGAATATACGTGTGTAATAAACATGTGCCAAAACCTTATGAGGAGGATCCAGCCATGACTCTATTAGCCAACATTAAAATCAAACACAAACTCCATTTTGCAACCGTATTCATTGGAATCTTACTTGTCTGCTTTATTGGTAAGGTGCAGCTGATTTCCAAAGAGTTAGGCGGCCAAATTCGAGAGAGAACCGAAACAAGAGAACAAACCGAACTTATTCAAAATACCGCCAAAGACGTGCAAGGATATCTTCGCGGAGAATTATCTTTTGAGGATTTGGATCAAATCTTCCGTAGCCTGAGTGTACACGGCTTAGTTGGAGATTATTTTGATAAGCATGTTATCTGGCAGAAAATACGCCAGGCAGAAAATCTCTTTACAGAAAATCGGCAAATCGCCCATGAGATTGCTCAACTTACCAACAAATCAATGGGATTATCAAATGGATATATCCAACAAACCACTGAGAGACTCGCAGATCCACAAAAGAGACATGAAGTTACAATCCTTGAAAGACTTGTTATTAACGGTGCGAACCAAAATACCGCCAATAATTATACAATTCAGGTGCTTTTCAAATCCCTTGAAAATGATGGCTCTGCTAAAGATGAACTCATCACATTTTTAGATAAAGCTGTTCAACAGGCGGAACTTGATAAAGAACGACTTGCCGAAACACCTTTTGCACAGCTCCCTGTTATGGCAATTAAAGCTAATAAACGAGTAAAAAAACTTGCCCTGCAATATGTCGATGACCAAGAAGCATTACAAGCAATTCAGCTTCAACTTGATAAAGACATAAAAGATATAGTTCTGGCCATGACCGACAATGAATTCCAACACACCATGACAGTATTTGACGATGTTAAAAAATCACTTTTTATCTTCTTGGTTGTCTTTTTGGGCGTGACAGCAATTCTTGTGGTAGTCCAATGGCTGGTGGCACGATCAATTGCCACCCCACTCTCCAGCGCCGCTGATGTTATTGATAACGGCTCAGTTGAATTAAGTAATGCATCACACCAGTTGGCGATCAGCAGTCAGAGTCTTGCAGAAGGAACTTCAGAACAAGCGGCAGCATTACAACAAACCTCTGCATCTCTGGAAGAAATCTCAGCCATGACCAAACAGAATGCCGGTAATGCCAATGCTGTAAAAAGTCTCATGTCGGAAGCGAAGGTCAATGTTACCCATTCAACAGAATCCATGGACCAAGTAATGAGCTCCATGCAAGAAATTTCCTCCGCCAGCGATGAGACCCAGAAAATCATCAAAACCATTGATGACATAGCCTTCCAGACAAACCTCCTATCATTGAATGCTGCAGTTGAAGCAGCTCGAGCAGGAGAAGCTGGAGCGGGATTTGCAGTTGTTGCAGAAGAAGTCAGGAACCTTGCAATGCGAGCATCCAAGGCAGCAAAGAGTACAACCGAACTCATTGAGAACTCTGCAACTCGAATTAAAGATGGGACTATCCTTGTTGAAAAGTGTAACGAGGACTTCAGCGTAGTCTCTGAAAACGCCCAGAAAGTTGCAGTACTTGTGGAAGAAATCGCCACTGCTGCAACAGAGCAGACCGATGGAATCCTCCAGATCACAACTGCAGTTTCCCAGATGGATGGCGTCACCCAAAGAAACGCTGCCAATGCGGAAGAATCATCAGCTGCTGCAGGTGAAATGGATGCCCTTGCCGATCAATTAAAATACACAGTAACCGACCTGAAAAAAATGCTCGGCGACAGAAACAACGCTTATCAAGAAAACACCGAATCTTTTGGTCATACAGAGCATAGCAGCGGAAAAGAAACAAAAAGACTTGCAGCTCCAAAAGAAGGCAGATCAGCAGATATCATCCCATTTGAAGAAGATGCTGGAGACTTCATAGATTTTGATCATGCAGCAGCCTTCTAGACAGGAAGGTTTGGACCACTCCTCAAAATGATGAAGAAAAGGCAGTTAAGGTGAATTTCACCTTAACCGCCTTTCTCTTTTACACACAAGCCTGTATCATACAAGAGAGTATCACATCAATGGCCACTCCCTCCATACCATCTTCTGGGTGAAGTTGAGACAATGAGCCACGCCGCGCGAATTACATTATTAACGCCGTTTTTCAAAGGCGCTAAAAACCGTTTGACACCTCCGGGCGTATTCCCAACAAAACCGATCGGTTTGCTCATTTTTTGCCTTGCTGTGTGTCTTGCTCTCTATTTTGTCACACTTAAAGTTCTTACATTTTTCCACGGTCAAAGCGAAATCGGCATTATCCTCAGCCTGAAAATTTTTGCATTGGCCTGGATCATATTTTTTGCCATGCTTGTCTTCTCAAATACCGTCGCCGGCATGTCAAATCTTTACCTCGCAAAAGACACGGAGATAATCCTGGCAGCTCCGGTTCCATTGTCCGACATTTTCTTCATGCGTTCATTCAACACCATGCTGCAAACTTCATGGATGCTGCTCATTTTTTCCCTTCCTATATTTTTCGCTTATGGGCAAGTCTTCCAGGCTGGACCACTGTATTTACCCTTTATTCTTTTTTCTGTCTTTGCCGTCACTCTCAGTGCCGGGTGCCTGGCCATGCTGCTTACCATAATTCTTGTGACTGTTTTTCCAGCTCGTCGCACCAAAGATATTATCTTTTATCTATCTCTCTGTTTTGGAATCTTTCTATACTTTTTAATTCGGCTCTTGCAACCAGAGAACCTGGTGAATCCAGACCAGTTCGGCCAATTTGTCGAATACCTTTCTTCTATCTCAACACCAGCCGGCCCCTATATTCCCGCTGCCTGGGCTGCCAAATGTCTCTCCCTCTACATTATGGATCGTGAAATTGACTGGCTGCTCATTGGCTTATTGGCAACAACCGGTCCGGTCTTCTTTATTCTTGGTCAATGGGCCATTGGACAATGGTTTCTCAGCGGTCATACCAAGAGTCAGGAGTCCTTCGGTGGGTACCGTAAGTTTGGTATATATCGTAAATTCCGGAAAAATCCCTGGCGACAACTTATTTCCAAGGAAAACAAAACGTTTTTCAGAGATTCTTCAGAATGGTCGCAACTGTTTATGGTCGCCGCCCTCATTGTTGTCTATCTCTATAATTTCAAACTCCTACCCCTGGACAGGGCATATATAAAGCAAGAATATCTGGCAAATATCATATCCTTCTGCAATATCGGTCTTGCAGGTTTTCTCATCATTTCCCTGGCAACCCGCTTTGTATATCCGTCCATTGGCAGCGAAGGGAGAGGATTCTCCCTATTACGTGCAGCTCCCCTTTCCATGCAGCGCTTTTTAGCAACCAAATTAATCCTCTACTCAATACCTTTTACTCTACTTGGCTTAATACTGATCCTAGTCTCAAATCATCTTCTTGGAATTACCGGCCCCATGTGGTGGTTTTCTCTCTTTGCCATACTCCCCCTTTCCTGGGGTGTCCTTGCCCTGTCCCTTATTTTTGGAGTGTGGCATGGTGATTTTCGTGCACCCAGTCGAGCTGCTGCTGTTGGATCATTCGGTGCCATAAGTTTTCTCTTCACCGCAATGGCGTATGAGCTTGTGATAATAATTCTCGGGACTTGGCCAGTCTATTCTGTTACAAGAAAATGGATGGCAGGTTTTGAGTTAGGTCTGAATGATCTACTTTTTCCATCTCTATGGTTTGTGTTGCATCTGGCTCTATCGTTCTTTCTCATTGGTTTTCTTTTAACCAAGGGAGCTGAAAAATTGGACAGGACAACGCCATAATGAACATACAGTTTGTACAGAGAACTGGCTGTATTTTGATTTTTCTGGTTATTCTTATTGGTGCTGCCAGTATTCCCTTTCAATACGAATCACAATCAATCCTCTATAAATTTGGCAGAGATAAAACCCTCCTCCGTCTAGGAAAAATAGTAGGCTTGCTAGGCGCCACCCTCTTCTTCATGCAAATGCTTTTGCGGGCAAGAATTAAATTCTTAGAAGAGATCTTCTCATTAAAGATTTTCAATAACCTCCATATACTTAATGGGAAAATCCTCGCTATCCTGGTGTGCTTTCACCCTCCCCTGGTTTTTGAGCCTAATGATCTTGGCGCCCTGCAACTCCGATATTGGCCCGAAGCGATTGGTGGCCTGGTTTTACTTTGCATACTGGCCCTTGTCTTTACAGCAACTTTCAAAAACCAACTGAACATTCCATACAAAACCTGGCTTGTTACCCACCGTTATGGCTCCATCATCACTTCCATCCTTATCACTGTGCACGTTCTTTTTGTCAGTGAATCCTTTGAGACTGGCCTCCCCCGTCTCATGGTGATTATCTCCTTTGTGCTTTTTTCCTTGCTATGGATACAGTTGCGCTTTCGCGCTGGTATTCGCAAGTAAATTTCCACAAGACAAATTGTAATTTAATAGTGGCTTTGGATTGTATTTGTAAAAACATATGCATACATTAAAACAATAAAGGAAAATGATTATTAATAACCTGCGGAGAGGTGACGCCATGAATGCAATAAAAATTGTTTTTTTAACTATGTTTCTCTTCCCTTTTCTGCTAGCTGGACAATTTGCCTATGCCGCACCGCAATGGGAGTATGACCTGGCCCATTCAAGAATTGGTTTTGATGTTACCCATATTTACTCCACAGTAAGTGGTTACTTTGAAGAATTTGGAGGAACTTTTACTTTTAACCCAGAGGATCTTGCTGGAAGCAAAATCACATTTGAAATTAAGGTAAACAGTATTAATACCGGCATTGGAAAGCGAGACAGTCATTTACGGACTGAGGATTTCTTTGATGCAAAAAAATATCCTCTCATTACCTTTCAAAGCAGCAAAATTGTGCAAACAGGAGGTAATAACTACGACGTCACCGGCACTTTAACAGTGAAGGACATGAGCAAAGAAATAACACTTCCTTTCAAGCATTTAGGCACTACAGCTCATCCTTTGAAACCCAAACATCACGTAGCTGGTTTTAATACTAGCCTCACCATTGACCGGCTGGAATATAATGTTGGAAATGGGAAATTTTACAAAATGGGAGTTGTTGGTAAAGATGTCGATATCAATGTGTCGTTAGAAGTGCTACGTGAAAAATAACAAATATCCCAAGGAATCCAGCCATCAGGATTCCTTGGGATTTTTCAACTCTTTTACCGTCATCAATACATAATTTCAATCAATGCCTGTGAAAAACCATTATTACCAAAAAACATCTTCAAATATGCCTGGAACCAACATTGCTACTTATGATACAATTTTTCATGATTACAGGTCATCTTTAAATTTGCAAACCGTGATGTGAATCCGGGCATCCCTTCTGGATCGGTTATCATTACTCCAGCAGACGTGGATTTATGGTTATTCAGGAACAAATCAACCGCCTTCCTCAAAATTTTCAACGGCCATTTTGCGTACTGTTCCTCTTTATCGTTTACTACCTGAGCGCCCGATACGATTTTGCCTTTAGCATTGAACCTGACTATATTGGCGCCCTTTGCCCACCCAGTGCTGTCTTTCTCATTGCTTTTCTACATACTAAACCAAAATATTGGTTGTATTTTTTATGGCTGTTGTTTCCGCTGAACTTGCTGTGGAAATTCCTGCTGGCATTTCGATTCCCAAT
>CAYUCH010000124.1:0-11402 GCA_964443295.1 uncultured Desulfobulbia bacterium
AATGGGTGGCCGGCTTCGCGTGGAATAGGTGGCCGAGATCAGTGGAATACGCAGGTGGCCCCGTATTCATCCATCACTGTTTTTCGCCCTTTTGCTGTTTTCCGTCTGAGTTGTACGTATTCTTTCGAAAATACCCGCGCCCACGCTGAATAGGCGGAGCGGTTCTCAAGGGCAGGGGCTCCGTCGGCCGGTCCATAATCCTGGTCCAGCTGGTGGGCGAATTCATGCATGGTTACATTATGGCCGTCGTTGAAGTTCGCAGCACCGTGTTTGACGCTGTCCCAGGCCAAGATAACAGCGCCGGTACGCCATGATTCGCCAAGGCGGACCGAAGGCCCCTCTGGTGGTCCCTTTATGGTGTGCTTGGTGCCTGCCGTATAGGTGCTGGGATAGACCAGAATGGAATAGAGTTTGGGGTAAATATCCGTTTGGCGGTTAAGGAGGAGCATGCAGGCTTGAGCTGCGATGGTCACCTTGATTTCATCTGTCAGAGTAAGACCACCGCAGCCTTCAAAGGATTTTTCCGCCATGAATATTTGAATAGCATCATGAAGTTGATCTCTCAATTGCGGAGAAAGCTTGTCATAGGGGGGGGAGGTTCTTTTGGAGAATGGTATCCCATTCCGGGGGAAATGGAGTGCTGAGCAGCATCCGCCTTTTTTGTTTGTGGAGGTATGCTTTTATGAATAAACCGGCCCAGATGCAGAGTCCAAGGCCAAGTATAAGTATCAATAATTTCATGGGAGAATAGTACATGCAGATATGAAAACGAGAAAGATATATTTAAAAGCCGATCTTTTGCTTCGGCTTTTCATCTTCTTCGATGAGTTGTCGTAGTGCCTGAAATACTATCTGAAATTGTTCGTCGTATTTGGCTTCCATCTCCACCAGCTTCATTTTTAGCTCTTCATGAGAGGCGATCATATGACGTAATTGGGTGAAAGCACGCATGATCTGGATATTCACCTCGATTGCCTGTTCGCTTTTGAGAACCGAGGATAGCATGGCCACACCTAGTTCTGTGAAGGCCATTGGCTTATGTCTTGTTCCACCCCAACTTGAGATCACAAGTTGTGATGTCAAGTCTTTAACCTCTTGATTTGTTATGGAAAACATGAAGTCTTTCGGGAATCGACGGATATTTCGCCGAACTGCCTGCTTCAGGGTGCGTGTTTCAACACCATATAGCTTGGCAAGGTCACGGTCTAAAATTACTTTTTGTCCACGTATAAGAAGAAATTTTCCAGTAATAGAATCAATGGGAAGAAGATCAGTCATTAAATACTCCAGTGATTGCTTAACAGGTCTAGCTGCAAAAAAGAGTCAGGTAGGTTCTAGAGAATAATACACTATGAATTATAAAATGAAAGTTTTTTCGCCTATTCTATAATTCACTAAAGCGGAAGAAAACATAAGGGGTTTTAGGACTCTTTTCAGTACACTCTTGAGGGATATAAGTACCTTAACAGTAGATGTAAGTGTTTTTTAAAAGAGTAATTTCTTGTTATTATTTTAGGGTGTCACCTATAAAGTACTAAACGGGTTTATGGCTATTGTCACACCGGAATCGCAGATCACCAGGCCGGTATAACTTCCACTTCTCCCTTCATACTGGGAGCCGTTTGGTCCTGTTCCGGAAAGGGCAGCAATTCCAACATTCGTTGTACCGCCCAGGTTGTAAATACCTTCTTCAAGATATGCCGAGTGATGTTCAGGGCTATTGAAATATCCTTCATAATGCACCTGTCCCGATGGCGAGCCGCCCCACCATTGAATAATTTCCGAGCAGCGGACAGATGTGTGGGCACCATAATAGCGTACTCTTGCTTCACCCCCTCTGCCATTGGAATCTGTGTGGGTCAATTCATGGATGGTGGCCATTTCGGCGACTTTCCAGAGCATGATGGTATCCAGGCCGGGATCTCTTTGCAGGGCGGGCTTGCCGGCGTCCTGTCGTTCATTGTTGATCAGAGCAAGTAGATCAGTTTCAACTGTGCCCAGACGGGCATCTTCTGAAGCAGACTCAGAGTTGGGATCTGCTGTGCTGCCACCATTACTGTCACTTCCCCCTCCGCAGGAGTGGAGGATGGGAAAGAGGAGAAGAATGAAGAAGTACTTCAATAATGTGCCAATATTGATTTTTTTCATTAGGACATCCAGTAATTGAAATTATACAATATACATCCAGGTTCCATAATTAATTATAGTGAATTGAGGTTTTTACTAAAGGTGAAAAATAAAAAAAATCTCATTGCCGCTGTGGTGTTGACCGTGATATTTGGTACGTGGTTTATGCACTATTACAGTGACAAGGAGGTCATTAAAAGAAAATTTGTTTCCATTGCCATAGACCTCACCCTGGAAGGTGAGGAGACACCGGTTGTATTGGCCCTCAAAATGCGGCCGGTTAAGGAGTTCATTTCTCAACAATGCGAGGTTAGCATTCCAGAAAGGGATTATCTGGAGGTGTTGGAACCTGATTTGGCTATTCGCTACATCATTATGTATCGTACCCGCCATACGAATTTGTTAATAAACTATGATGAAATGAATGTTGATATACCAACCAAAAATCAAGCATCAGTGAATCTTCTGGTCCGGGTAGCTGCCAATCGCGACCACCAGAATTATTTTGAGGAAACACACCAGGTGGAATGTTACCTTGAAAAAATCAACAAGACGTGGTTCCTCAAAAAGGCAACACTACCTGAGGCTCTGATGCAATAAAAGAACGTTCCATCGTTCCATCGTTCCATCGTTCCAATCGTTGAAACGTTGGAACTGATAAAAAAAGGGGCCATCCCAATGGACAGCCCCTTTTTACACATTTATTGTACTTGTTTGAATTAGCGGAAATTCACCGCGATATTCTGTTTCTGGTAACGTCCTGTTGTATCCCAGACCTCCAGTTTAACTACGGCAGTGTCGCCTGCATACATCCATTGAAAATCATAATCAAAAATCAGGTTGTTTGCTGCGGCAGTGATTTCCTGGTTGGTAATTGACCATTTTACAGTGGCTATATTCCCTTCCGTTGCAGATGCATCCACATGTATAGAATAAACGCCTCCTGCTTTGTACAGGTCGTATAATAGCTGGTCGTTGGTAACGACAATATTGACGTTTTCACCATCATTGGCTGCAAGTGTACCGGTTCCATCAGGCGTACCATCAGAGTGATATATAGTTTCTTCATGGGCTGATCCTGCCAAAAACCTAGAATCCCAGAAACCGGGATCAGGATTCCAGAAAGACTCATGGCAGGTGGCACAATTAAAAGATGAGTAATCCTCAAAACCGTAATTTGAATGGTGCTGGTCTTTCACTTTATTGGAACCGGCACCTCCATAATCCCAACCATTGTTATTCAATACTTCCAGGGTAACCCGGTCAAACATCCGGGCAGAGTCACGGTAAAAGCCGTTCGCATGGCATTGTACAAAACAGATGTTCTTATCCTGGCTTAAATTATAGGCGCTTGTCTCTGGATTCCAGGTCAATTGATGGCAATAAAGACAGTCAAGACCACCTCCGCCGGGAGTCCCCACGGGTGCAGATAACATATGATGGCGGTCAACCATGTAATAACCTGTATGACAGATTTTGCAGTCCTGGACTTCCTCCTCTGCTGTGCCTGCTGTGGTTAACACTGGTATCGTCAATATAAAAAATACAAGACTACTCAGTACAAAAACTACCCGTTTCTTTTTCATTCCTTCTCCTCCCTTTTAGAAATGATTATTGAGCTTTCCTCTCAGCCCACCAAACATTTTGAATATATGTGAAACTGTGACAAATAATACAATTGTCAACAGTGTGACGCTTTGATGTATATTTAGCGTGTCAGGCTGGCGGGTAAAATTTTTGTTCTGTAGTAATAAGTTTCATAACTAAATAGTGGTATGGTTTAATTTTGCGGAAATATTGAGAAAATTATAACAATATGTTCTCCTTGTTGAGTTTTGTTGGTTCTTGTCGGTGTTGATTATTTCAGTATTCTGGTTAAAATTCTAACATATTGTATAGATCTGCTTATGATTTATCAAGGGGATATTTTTTGTCTAAAAAGAAAGTATTTTAAAAAGAAGGTCAGGCATTTTCGTTATTGTGAAATTGATTTGAGCAACGTTTTTGGAGTGTGTGGATATGGTGATTCGCCAGATTAAAATATAATGGCGAGGCAATGAAGGTAGGTTGCCGGCAATAAATATCATTGCTCATTAATCACTGTTTTGTGATACATATAGAATATAAACGGTGTTGATTACGCTGGTCATTTTTAATGGCTGAAAATGTGTGGAGGTGAAAATGAGGTCGGTTACTCTCATAATGTTTATCTGGGTTTTGTTAGGTACTTTTTGTGCAAATGCAGAAGAATATACAGATCAAGCGTCTCTGAAGGGTATGTCATCCGCTAAAGCCTTCTTTGATGTTAATGTCGGCGAACCTGCAAGGCTTATTCTCCGTTTAAGGTTAATCAACAGGACTTTTGAGGACCTGAATGAATCAGGAGTGAAGCCGCAATTTATTGTCGGTTTTCGAAGCGGGGCAACCAGGTTGGTGACCGGTGACGAATTTTATTATGAAGAAACGGAACTTCCTTCTAAAAAGAAGATTGTCAGCTGGATCAAAAATTTAAAGAGCAATGGGATTGTCATGGAGCAATGTGCCATTGCCGCAGAATTGAATGAGGTAGATGCTGATGATATTCTGCCTGAAATCAAGGTGGTGAGGAATGGCTATATTTCATTGATCGGCTATCAGAGCAAAGGGTATGCTGTGGTGCCGATGGATTGAAAAAACAAGGGTTCAAGGGGCCAAAGATCCAAGAGGGGGAGGTCCGAACTGTTTATTCCATAATCGACACCAGAAAGGCATCTTCACCCTGCCAATTGGTATTTTCTACATACATGCGTCCAATTCCCCATGTTCCGTCTTTATTGAGGATGCTGATGGGGGTCGTTTCATCTTCCTGAATGGTAAAGTTAAATAATTGGCCAACCAGTTGTTGGTCGTCATTGCTGAGGAGTTGTTTTGCTTTTGGATTTGCAAAGCAGACCTGAAATTGTTGGTCAAGAATGAGGCATCCATCGGCAAGATCGCTTGGGACATCTCCTTGTGTAAAAAAAAGATGGGAAACTTCGCTAAGTTCTCGGGATTTTTTATGCAGTTGGTTGGCCATGGAGAAATTGATTTAATTTGACACTTTGATAATTGAATTGGAGCTGCCAAATCCATTATCAATTGTATCATTGTTGGCAGGATCTGGAATCCAGCAATCATTTATGAGATACTTGTACTGATAATCGCCTGGTTTGAGGTGAATAGAGGTTTGCCACAAACAACCTCTTTTTTTATTAAATGCCAGTTCGATTGGTTCCCAGTCAGAAAAATCCCCGGCAAGTTGAACGACAGCATCATCAGGGGCATCGATGGAAAAGACGACTTCTTTTTCTGGCTTCTGTAGTGGACGGCCATCAATTTCGTGAGCTACATTAAGGTAATCTCGGTATGCCGCACAAAGCCTGTCAAAATCGGCAATGGCTTTCCCGTGTTCCGCAGCTTCCCGTAATTTAGTACACGTGTTGATGAATGTCTCAAAACAATTGTCTGGAAAACGTTTGCGTAATGAATCCACAATGGATTTTCCAAATGTGGTCCGTTGATCTATATTGGTGGGTAAAACTGTAAAATGTACAGTATGGCCAGTCTGCTGTTCTATGAGGAGCAAGGTTTTTAAGAGTTTTCCCAAACCATTGATTGAAAAGGCGCTGGAATCAACCGGGATTATTGCTTCATCGGCAGCCAGTAATCCGTTAAAGGTCAATAGTCCAACACTTGGTGGACTGTCGATCAAAACATAGTCATATTGGTCTTCTATTTCTTCTAAACATTGTCGTAGAATATTTTCCCGCTGTGGGACGCCTGCCATCACCTGTTCAAAGGCGCTTAATACGACATTGCTGAATATGGCATGAAGGGTGTCTGAAAGTGGATGGATGGCTTGGGTTATGGAAACCTTGCCCATGAGTACTTCATAAATGCTCTCGCCAAGGAGGTCTGTTTTTACTCCCAAACCAAGCCCTGCATGGCCTTGAGGATCAAGATCAAGTAAAAGGACCTTTTTGTTGCTCAGCGAAAGACAATGGGCCACGTTGATTGCGGTGGTTGTTTTTCCGCATCCGCCTTTTTGGTTGATTAGAACAATTTTCTTCATTTGTATGCCCTCGGTTCGATACGGCAAGGCCTGAGAAAAAAGGATTGTGGAAAAAAAGAGGGTATACTCACTATTTTAAAGTGAGTACAAAAGATGGCAGAGAGTATGGAAGACTCCAGTGTCACTATCAGTCTATCTCCTTCCTGTTTACATAACCTGAAGTCACTGAAATGGCATCAGGATGAACAGGGAAAAACGGTGTGGAGATTAATTGGCGCAAATTATAAAGAAAGTCAGGATGTGAAGTCAATATAAAAAGGCGAAGTTGCAAGCAAATGGCTATTTTTTCGTAAAAATTTGATTTTTGAACATGGAGTCTGTGAGTGATAAGATGAGTTTTATGACATGAGTGTGTCGGGGTTAAATTTACATTATCTTTTATGACATGGAACAGAGTATAGTCAGTTATTGGGTCACATAGCGAGTTCACTATAGTCATCACAAGGATTAAAATGGTTAAGATCGGATGTAAAAATGTGCTTCAGATAAAAAGAATACGAGATTTTGGTGCCCACCTAAATGGCGGTGAATTGGGTGATATTCTTCTGCCCAAAAAGCATTTGCCTGAGGCCTGCCAGCCAGGGGATGAGATTGAGGTGTTTATTTATTCAGATAAAACGGATCGGCTTCGAGCAACCACCGAAATGCCCTATGTAATGGTGGGTGAATGTGCTGCATTGCGAGTGGTGGCGACCACGTCGGCAGGGGCCTTTTTGGACTGGGGCTTGAAAAAAGATCTCCTCGTGCCTAAGAGAGAGCAGATTGTTAAAATGGAGAAAGATAAGTCCTATGTCGTTGTTGTTTTTCTCGATGAAAAAACAAACCGCATTACAGGATCCACCAAGCTGGGAAATTTTCTTGACTGGCAGGTCCCCGAGTATCAGGAAGGTGAAGAGGTTGATCTCTTAATTTATGAACAGACAAATATGGGTTATAAAGCAGTGGTGAATAACGCCCATGGGGGAATGATATATAAGAATGAAGTGTTTCAGAAACTATCCATCGGCCAGAAATTAAAAGGGTATATAAAAACAATCCGCGAAGATTTCAAAATTGACTTGAGCCTGCAACAATCAGGTTATCAGAAAGTTGATGACATTTCTCAAACCATTCTCAACGTAATAAAAGACAAAGGTGGTAAAATTAACGTTACTGATAAAAGCCCACCTGAAGATATCTATGCAATGTTCGGGATTAGCAAAAAAGTGTTTAAGAAAGCTATCGGTGCTCTCTATAAAAAAAGGCTGGTTGTTTTGGATGACAAAGGGATAAAAATTGCAGAGAAATAGGTCTTAAATGAAAAGCGATAAAAGACACATGTATGCTTGAGTCGCTTGAAAAGTAAGGGTCAATCCAACATGCAATGCCCCAAATGCAAATTCAAACAAAATAATTCGAATCAGGAATGCCTGCAATGCGGTGTGATCTTCGAGAAGTATTATCAAAGTCCGGGGGCTGTTACTGCTGAGAAAAAAAGAAACAACAGGGCAGAAAATAGAGAGAACGAGGATGTATCTGAAAAGAAGATATGGAATCTACTCTTTTTTGTCCCACCTGAGGTGAGCCCTTATTCTTTGGTCGGTAGAACTATACTCTTCATTATATTGGTTGTATGGGGCGGGAGGTTTATTTTTTCCTCAATCGAGAGTAACTACGCCAGCCACTCTTTTATGCATCTCATAAATCTTCCTTTTCATGAAGCTGGACACATTATCTTCCGTCCGTTTGGTGCCTTTATAGCATCATTTGGAGGAACACTAGGACAACTGCTCATGCCGCTTATTTGTTTGGCTGTGCTATTGTTGAAGACGCGAGATTCCTTTGGAGCATCAGTCACCTTGTGGTGGTTTGCCCAGAATTTTTTTGATATTGCTCCTTATATTCATGACGCTAGATCAGGAACCTTGCCTCTACTTGGAGGTAATGTGGGACATTCATCACCCTACGGATTCCATGATTGGGAATTTATCCTGACAGAATCCGGCTTCCTGAAATATGATCATTTTCTTGCCGGGTTGTCTGTCATGACAGGCACGATCTTGATGATCACTTCTTTTGTCTGGGGAGGAGTTTTGCTCTATAAACAATTTAAAAGCAGACAGTAATCAGCCCAATTACTCTTCTCGTAATGAAAGAGATATTCTCTTTCGTTTTATGTCTATTTCAAGTAATCGAACCATCACCTGTTGCCGCACTTTTACAATTTCAGACGGATCTTTTACAAAGCGGTCGGCCAGCTGACTAATGTGGATCAGACCGTCCTGATGCACTCCGATATCGACAAAAGCGCCGAATTTGGTGACATTGGTGACAATGCCGGGAAGTCGCATGCCAGGATGTAAATCATCAAGACTATTGACTCCCTCGGCAAAAGAGAATGCACTGAATGTTTGCCGGGGATCCCGGCCTGGTTTAGCGAGTTCTGCCAGAATATCATTTAAGGTGGGCAGGCCAACAGAGTTTGTTACATAACGGTTTATTTCTATCTTTTGCCGCATCTCCGTTTTTTGGATTAAGTCGATTACCTGGCAACCACAATCTTTGGCCATCTGTTGGACGATCACATATCGCTCAGGGTGTACAGCGCTGGCATCCAAAGGATTTGCAGCACCGTGTATCCGAAGAAAGCCGGCGCATTGTTCATATGCTTTTTTCCCCAGGCGGGGTACTTTGAGCAGGACATTACGGCTGGTGAACGGGCCATGTTCATCCCTATGCACAATGATATTTTTGGCCAGCTGAGGTCCCAAACCGGAAACATGGGTGAGCAACTCCATACTGGCGGTATTCAATTCGACTCCGACATTATTTACACAACTCACCACAGTATCATCCAGACTTTGCTTAAGGGCTGTTTGATTAACATCATGTTGGTACTGTCCCACCCCAATGGCTTTGGGATCGAGCTTAACCAGTTCAGCCAGAGGATCTTGCAGCCGTCTACCTATGGAGACAGCACCTCGCACAGTAAGATCGTGATCCGGGAATTCTTTTCTGGCAGTTTCCGAAGCAGAGTATATGGAGGCGCCGCTTTCATCCACCATGGTGATGATTACTTCAGGCGATAAACCAAGGTTGCGAATAAAAGATTCGGTTTCCCTGCCGGCGGTGCCATTTCCAATGGCAATGGCATCAATGTGGAATTTTTTAAATAATTCACCAACAACCTGGCCTGCTTCCTGGCTTTTCTGGACCGATTGGGTGGGGTAAATGGTGGTGAAATGCAGGAGTTTTCCCTGGGCGTCCAGACAGACCAGTTTGGCGCCGGTTCGAAAGCCGGGATCCAGGGCCATAACTCGTTTCCGTCCCAGAGGTGAGGCCAGGAGTAATTCCCGTAGGTTGTCGGTAAATACTTCAATGGCTTCTTTATCTGCTTTTTCCTTCAGGTGATTACGTAATTCGTTTTCCAAAGAGGGAGCCAGAAGACGTTTGTAACTGTCTTCGGCGGCGAGGCGCACCTGTTGTCCTGATATATTGTTTGCTTTGACATATTTTTTGCGCAACATGGAAAGGGCATCTTCTTCCGGGGGACGCAAGGAGAGTGTAAGGATTTTTTCCGATTCTCCTCGCAACATGGCCAGCAGGCGATGTCCTGGCGCTTTAGCTGCTGGTTCCTGCCAGTTGAAATAATCTCGAAATTTGCTGCCCTTTTCCTGGTTTTTTTTGACAACGTTAGAGCTGATCTGGGCATTACGTGCAAATAAATTTCGCAATTGGGATCTGGTGGCAGGATCTTCACTTATCCATTCTGCCATAATGTCACGGGCACCAGCCATTGCATCATCAACATCATGCACACCTTTTTCCTGGTCAATGAATTTTTCAGGTTGGACCAAAGTTGCATCTTGTTTGAAAATAATTCTAGCCAGGGGTTCCAGGCCTTTTTCCTTGGCAATGGTACTTTTGGTCCTCCGTTTGGGACGGTGAGGGAGGTATATGTCTTCTAAGATAGTGAGATTGGGTGCAGCAAGGATAGCTTGGTGTATTGCATTGTCCAGCAAGTCTCGTTCATCCAAGGATCCAATGATGGCCTCTCGCCTTTTGTCCAATTCTTTTAATTGGCCAAGACGATCCCGAATACTGGTCACCTGAATTTCATCCAACAGGCCGGTGGCCTCTTTCCGATAACGGGAGATAAAGGGTACCGTTGCTCCATCATCCAACAAAGAAGCGACTGCCGCTACCTGAGCAGGTTTGATGTGCAGTTCCTGGGCAATGATCTTTTGATAGTGGTCCATGTTTTTTTGTATCCGCCTGGCTTTTTGAATCGTCTATGGGAGAAGGGTGAATCTTACATGCAAGGAGGAAATATGCAACGGCTTCTCATTTTTACGGGAATTATATATTTTATGTGTTTCCTGTCAGGTTGTACCTTGATATCTCCCAAAGGGCCAAGGGCTGTTGATCTGCAAAACGGTATCTGTCAGGATACCAAGTCAGGGTTGATGTGGGTTAAAGTCCGGTCAAAAAAGATCCACAATCTGGAGGAGGCTATTGCCTTATCTGTATCATTGGACCAAGGCGGTCACAACGATTGGCGCCTGCCTTCGATTTCTGAACTCTACGATATTTATTATCTGTACGATCTTCGCCGTGGATTTGAGTGTGACATGAGGATTGAGGGCCACTATTGGTTGATAAACAATAGTGGTTCGGGAGAGGTGGGCTCTTGGGAAAGTCTTGATAACTGCGGGCGGGAGCGTACGTATTACAGAAAAGAATCAGGTCATGTCCTGGCAGTGCGAGGAGGAAAAAAAACGGCCTGCTGTAAAAAAAACATCGAGAACACAGGTTTTGCCTTAATTGATCCATGTGAAAAGCAAAAGCGTGATGACTGTTTATTCAGCGCAGTTCACACAGAGTCTGCTTTCCGGCATGATCATGATCCGGCCAAGTGGGATGGGTTCGTCACATTCCATACAGATCCCGAAATCGGGTTGGTCGATGTTTGCCAAGGCGTATTTTAGCTTCACCAATTTCTGTTTGGCTGAACTGAGGGCGGCCTCGTTGACGCTCTTATTTCCAATGGCATCCATTCGCGATAAACGACCAATGGCGTCATCAGGCGCCACTGGTTGGCATAGTTCTTCAAGGGAAGCAATGTTGTTCTCAGTGGCAGAAATTTCCGCCTCGATTTTTTCTCTGATTTCTTGCTGTTCTGGTATATCCATAGTGAAATGGTATT
>CAYUCH010000125.1:0-11363 GCA_964443295.1 uncultured Desulfobulbia bacterium
CGGTTGAAAATCACCACTGGCGTTGCTGACCTTGGTCACTCTGCCATTTTCAATCCATATTTGCCCCGCACACTGGACCGGCATTCCTGCCATGAAGGACGAATGATAGCCGACGCTGATAGTTTGATTTGCAGCAGCATACATTTCATTACCCATACTCAGCACATACCTGTAGCCTGCTCTGCCGGAATTAAGGGCTTTGAAAGAGTTTGAATTCGACCGGTAGTTGAAAGCCCGACTGGAGATCATAAAGACCCTGTATTGCTCACGTTTCGCGATACTGAGATAGCCTTTTTTAACGTCATCAGTATCTGTTTTCACCCCATGTGGCGACATCTTGATGCCGTAAATATTTTGGAGTTTCCCAGCAAGTTTGGTGATGGGACAATTGAGGTTCTTGGCTAGTTCATTGGCTGCATAGAGATTGAGCGACAAGATTGATTTTCTAATTTCTGGAACCATGCGTCGATCTGTTTTGAAATGATTCAACCACGACATGGTAGTAAAAAAAAGATTCCCGAGCATATACAAGTATGCTCCATCCTTTGCAGTCCTGAGTCCATCCATTAATCCATCGATGGCACGTAAAACTGGATCATTTGCACGTCCAGCAGGCCGTGCAAATTTCGTGGCAGCCTGCCAATCGGAAGCTGACGGAAGCTCACTGTATGATTTTGTGGATGGTGGCGGCGGTGTTCCTTTGCTACTGGAGGTAGAAGACTTGTTTCCAAATAAAGATGATGCCTTGGGACGGTTGGCCTTGGAGGGAATCGCTGGTTTAACCATGAGAAGATCCTATTATTCAATTTTAAGAATGAATGACAATTCATTTACCTAATATAATTAGACTCCCTCCTTTTCAGAAAATCAAGATGAAACATAGGAGATAAGTTCAAAGGTTCAAGGTACAGGGTTTCAGTCAACCCTGTACCTTTGAACCTTTGAACCTTTGAACCTTTGAACCTATTTTACAATCAACTCCCGAACTCCGTAAAAATTGCCCGAATTACGGGTCATGGAGACATAAATACTGGTGGTATTCACATCTAAAGTCACCGTATTTCCACTACTGCTTCCTGACAGTGTTCCTGTCTGATCAACCCAGCTACCGTTCACCATGGCATAAACCTTAAAATCCCGGGCATAATAACTTGAGTGCCAGTTGATGGTCACTTCATGGATGGATTGCAAGTTATCCCAAGCCAAATGCAACCAGGCGGTTCCGCCGTATGAGACGCTATCACTGGCCCAGAATGTACCGGTATCTTCATCGATGGCCAGGCTGGCAGCATAACTATTGCTATAGGAACTTGAGGCATTTGCAGTGGCCTGGGGTGCAATGTTGACATTGGACTGCTCATTGACAACCACCACAATTGAAGCAGTGTCATCTGCCCCTGCAGAATCAGTGATAGTTGCGGTAATGGTATGAGTTCCGAATGAAAGTGAACTGGTATTCACAGAACTGCCGGTACCGATATTACCATCACGGCTTGAGCTCCAGACAATATTTGCACTGATATTGCCATCTTCATCATCCGAAGCAGAACCACTGAACGTAACGCTGGCTCCTTCAGTGAATACGGCATTATTAGCCGGGCTATTGATGCCGATCGTTGGTGCGCTATTTGGTGACGGTTCGACTATAACTGTAATGCTTGCGGTATCAACAGCATCTTCGCTATCTGTAATGGTGGCGGTAATAGTGTGGGTACCTTCTACAAGACTGGAAGAAATAGAACTTCCGGTGCCCAAATTACCATCGATATCAGATGTCCAGACAATACTGCCACTGATATCGCCATCCTCGGCGTCATCAGCAGAACCTGTAAAAGTGAGGCTTTCACCTTCTGTAATGGTTGTGCCGTTAGCCGGAGAATTAATACTCACCGTGGGATCACTGTTGGGCAACGCTGTCACTGAGACATTGATGGATATACTGACACTATCATTGGCAGAATCAGTCACCGTGGCGGTAATGGTGTGCTCTCCATCGTCCAGGTTTACGGTAATGCTACTGCCGGTTCCCAAGGATCCGTCAATATTTGAGGTCCAGACAATATTGCTGCTCAGGTCACCATCCTCATCATCGGCAGCTGTACCAGTAAACTGCAGGGAATCCCCTTCGGTAATGGTGATACCGCTTTCCGGTGAGGTGATGGCAACGGTGGGTTCAACGTTGGGAAGAGCCTCAACGGTTACAGACACCGTTGCGCTACCTGGACTGCCGCTATTATCAGTAACCGAGGCGGTAATGGTGTGAGTTCCAACAGTGAGTGTCGCGTCTACTGAATTTCCGGTTCCAAGGGCACCGTCAATGCTGGAAGACCATGAAATACCTGAAGACAACTCACCATCCTCAACATCATTGGCAGTTGCTGTAAATGTCAGACTTTCACCAACTGTAATGGTAGTACCACCGAATGGCGCTGAGATAGATACTGTGGGAGGAGTGTTGGTTTCCGCCTGGACATCCAGTTCGCGGATACCATAGAAATTGCCCTTTCGGTTGCTCAGGTTGATTCGTATGGCATCTGTTGTCACATTCAAGGACACGGAACTTTCAGAACTGTTGCCGCTTAAGGTACCGGTTTGATCAACCCAACTACCGTCAATACGAGCTTGAACATCAAAATTCTGGGCATAATAGCTGCTATGCCAATTAATGGTCAGCTCTCGAATGGTATGTTCTTCGGACCAGGTCAACTGAACCCATTCATCTCCAGGATTATATCGGCTGGCCCAGAATTCACTGGTATCTCCATCAATCATCTCCGCGGCGGCAAAGCTGCTGGAATATTGTTCCGAGGCAGTGGCTGTAGACTGGGAGGCTATGCCGCCCAAGACTGGAGCCGCGGTAATGGTCACTGAAACCTTGGCTATTCCCGAGATACCCATGGAATCATTCACCGTAGCGGTAATACTATGATTACCCACAGTAAGACTGTTCACATTAAGGCTGGCCCCGGTTCCCAGATCACCAACAATACTGGATGACCAGCTGATATCAGCGCTCAGGTCACCATCTTCCGTGTCATCGGCTGTGGCGGTTAAAGTACCAGATTCCCCCACCTCATAACTGCTGCCTTCGCTTGGACTGGAAATGGTTACAACCGGGGTATTATTTTCTGCTGGATCAATGACGTTTATGGTGATTTCGGACTGGCTGGTACGATTACCGCTGTCCGTGGCATTCATGGAGATTATATGCTCACCGGCAGTGAGGTTATCAAAAGTAATTGATGGGCCATTACCAACCAATCCCTCACTGTCGATAAACCACCTGATATTTTCGCTGACATCTCCGTCTTCCGTATCATTGGCCGTGGCAGTACAGATGACACTTTCGCCAAGGGTAAATCCAGAATTATCAGCCGGCGAGGTAATGGCTACTTCAGGTGGAAAATTAGTGATCACACCATCAATGTCCACCATATCAATCCAGCCAGCATCAGAACCATTGCTGACTGACTGGTCCTTATGAAAAACCCAGCGCAGAGTATGCTCACCATCTTCCAAACTATATTCAGCTTCGGTCCAGTCAACTTCACCGGCCCATTCATCCTGCAATTCACCATCGATATAAAAACGCAGGAAATCATATCGAGCTTCACTTGAAACTTTATAATGAAATGTTACTGAAGGTGCATATGGAATACCCCAGATATAGGTGGTCTCATAACTTGCGGTGTATTCAATCACTGAATCCTGATTGTCACTGACATCGCCGGAACGGAGACTATGCCAGCCGTCATACTTTGTATCTGTATCTATGACCCAGGGATAAGTGCCATTATCCCAATCTGTCGGAACATTGCCGTCACTTGGAAAATCAGATCCGTCCTGCACAATTATTCTTCGTGAAACATATCTGGAAGTGGAACCATCTTTAGCAGCTGTAATGGTGAGATACATGGAACCTCCCACATCAGCATTCCAGGTAGTGGCATAGGTACCGTCATTTGCCTCACCATCGCCATGGTTCCCATCATCATATAAAACAAAATCTTCTACCCCGTCGGCGTCTGATGAGACAGTAAGGGTGGCCCCAGAATCAGAATAATCGCAGGTGGTTACATGGGCACTGATCAGAACAGGATCATTGATGTTGAATTCCGCATCCTGAACCGGGGCATCCACAGTCAACGTCATGATGCTGCTGTTGCAAGTGCCATTATCCCGAAAAGCAGCAATGACATCCTTGGTTGTATTGAGGGTCAAGGCGTTGTTTGAGGCCTCCTCTCCGTCAGCGATACCGGTGGTGACGGTGACGTCATCATCGGTGGTGTAATAGACATCGGGATTTGACCAGTAAGGAATTCGTGAGCAGCTGGTATCAGCGTCCGTGCAGGCGGAATTATAGGCCATGATGGTGCGAAAGGTATTGTCAATATCAACATAACCGTGGTTGAAGTCAAAGGGACTGCCGTCTCTATTATCTGCAAATCGATCATGACGGGCAGACATATTATGACCCAACTCATGGGTAAAACAGTAATAACTGCTTGCACAGGAACGCTTCAACACATGGATTGCTCGGTCTTCAAAATCACCGGATACGGTGGTCATGATCCTGGCCCTGCCTCCCCAACCACAGCCATCCTCAACCCAGAAGCTGATCACATCGGCATTGTACTCATTCCGCAGGCTGTGCAGATCATCCATTACTCCATCGTTTTTTTGTTGCATGAAGTCCAGATAACCGCGCAACTCATCGCAGGTGTCCTCATCCTCAGTAAAATCCGTTTGATATGCATGAACCAAATTCAATTGGGCATTGACCTGGCTATTGATAAAAGTCTGATTGGTAACATCAATGGCCAGTTGAATTTCATCCTGAATATCGCCACTGGCGCCGGCTGCGGCTTCGGCGGTATAAATAACCATGATATCGATCTGGGTCTCTCCATCGGCTGATGCGGCTGCTTCAAATGCCTGGGCCGTAAAACCATGCGTCCCGTGATCATGATTGGTAGATTCCGTTTCAGCTCCGTCATCCCCGTCATCAATATCTATAATAAAATCCTGGGGACCAAGCTCGATGATTTCATGGGAACCATCTCTGGTGGCTCGGATAGAATAGGTAGTACCTCCTACTTCAACCTGACCGGTGATCCGTCCGTTGTTGATAACTAAAATGACCGATCCGTTTTCTTCACCTTGGACATGTCCGAACCAGGTATAGCGAACCTCACTGCGACGCATTATCCGATCCATCTCTGCCACATATTGAACGTCATCAAAGAGATTGAGGGTAATACTACTTGAATCCTCTGAAGTTGCGTTATCTCCAAAGGCATAACCTGCACCAGAGCCGCTGGAAGATCCTCCTGGCATGAAGGCGTTTACAGAACGGGTCCGTTCGCCTTTTGCATTGACCTGGACTTCCTGTGGATTTGAAAACAGGGCCGGCGAATCTGCAAAGGCCGTTGAACTGAAACAGCAAAACACAATGAACCAAATGACCGATTTGACGTACTTCTCCATTACCATTTTTCCTTCTCCATGTTTAGTGTCAGGCCGGAAAAGAGTCAATTCGGAGTCTCGCTTCGCTCTCTTACCTGTTCAAGATCAAGGACCGCGAAAAAAATAAGCACAGGCATATACATAATATTCAGAGCATTATTTTTTAAGCACGACGCAGATATTGGGCAGATAGCGAGTCTGCGAGACCTTCGAAAGGGCCATTTCTGGAATGGCACTAGTTGAAATTTGGACATACCAATCCGACGATTGAGTGAGTTATCACAAAACCAACGAACCTTTTTTACACTGCCATTGGGTAGCAAACAGAACGGTGGGCAAAAAGTCGGGCCCCTCCCCACTTTCCGCCTATTAAGAATCATTTCATGGAGTCATTTCGGAAGTACCAGCAGGTCCCCACCTACTCATACTTTGAGAGTTTGAAATCGCTGGTTGAGCAATTGTACATACCCTCACACAAAACATCATTTAAGTAATAAACTAATAACTTTGCATTATAGACAGATGGAAGGTTGTTTTGACAAGAAAAAAGATTCAGTTCTATCCATTTTTTTGTATTCTTTTATAATTTCAGGAAGTTAGCAGATGGGAATCAAAACGAGAATTTTTCTCGTGGGTTTGGACAAAAGAAGCAAAAGTTAGATGTTAAGCTAAACTTAACACAATTAAGCCATGGAAAAGGTGATGTGAAAAAACAGGTTAGTATCAGATGTCAGACTACATTGACAAAGGCAAATAGAGCATGTATATGGAAATCGTAACCATTTAATTTAAAAGAGAAAAAGCAGTGTTTGTTACGTACAGCTCTATTAACCCTTCACTCCAAGAAAAAGCAGCGGATGTTTTTACCACGCACGAGTTTGACAATGACCCGTTTCTGGATCTGGCTACGGTTGAAATCAACGTATTCAACGAGCAGCCTGTCGCCTTTGATAATCTTCTGGGAGCTTCTGGTTGAAAAATCAATACTTTGATTTGTGAGATTTTTTATGGTCATTTTGTCCCAACGCGTGGCTTTTGACAAATTTTTAAATTTTGCCACCGAACATTCGGACATCGCTTTGGGTGTTTTAGGAAAACTAAAATGAAGGATGTACTCATATCCACAGTCGCAACGGAGCTCTATGGTTTTTTCTCTTTTTCTGAATCTGGCAGCTGATACAGTTTTGGTTTTCTTGCATTTAGGACATGTAATTGTGGTCATGCAAGAACGGTTAACTGCCACTGTTATATGTTCTTTTTTTTCACTCATAACACGTAAACCAACCTATCGCTGTTTTCCTGAGCACACGTCATCCAATTCATCAGAAGATGGAATGTATATAGACACATCACGCATACTAAAAGTTTGGCATGCAAGACGCCAACCATTTTCAATGAGTTCTTCTCCTAATTTTAACCTCTCAGGTTCATCCATTGTGCTCAACCCGTCGTTGCCAGAATGAATATAAATCCTGAAACAACCACACCTTGCCCTTCCCCACCGACAGTGTAGATTGGAATCTGGTGAAGGAGAAATTTATTTAACAAACTCAAATTGACCCTACATTCAATGGTTTGTTGTAAATTTTATATGTGTATTTCGGCCATTTTGCCCATAATATATATATTGGTTTCAGGCTAAAACTACATGTAGACTCTAGCACATTACACATGGACCGCATCTTAATATTCTTCATTTTGCCGAAACGAAATAATTTCCTTCCTTCCATGTGCACGCATCTTCTTGACATTATGTTTATTCTCGGCCATATTGGTCTCCTTCAAAATTCTTACGCAATTACTACAAGGTGACACCATGGAAAATCATCCTCTCCTAGAAGGCAATAAAAACCCTATAATATTGCAGGATTGTTTTAAGACATACACCACAGACCAGGACAAGGCCATGAGTCCTGTAGAGACGGTGGAAAAATTCAAGGATAGACTGGCTCATGTCAACCTGGATATTTTGAAGGAAGTTCGTAGAATTGACAATGGTCGTCTTGATATTCCGGTATATTTTAGTGTCTGCGGCAAAGATGCCCTTCACACCATTGGCAACAAAAAGCAAATGGGAAAGGGTTCCAGCCCTGAACAATCTCAGGCCTCTGCCTGTATGGAGTTAGCAGAGCGTTTCAGTTTTTTCAGTTTTAAGAGCAATCCTGATAATTTTATCACAGCCACTTACGATGAGTTAAAAGCTAAGAGTTTACCGCTTCTACCGGTGGAAAGATTATTGCAGTCTGTTCATGATGAAACCACCGCACCTGAAACCTTGGAAAAAATGTTGGCTGCCATTCCCATCCAGTGGACATGGGCCACTAATCTCTCCAGGGATAATGAACAGGTACTCATACCTTTCAGCTGGTTTTATGCTATAAACGAATTTAATGGGCCTTCTGCCGGCAATACATATGAAGAGGCGGTAAGTCAGGGTGTCAGCGAAATTGTCGAACGCCATGTCTGCGCTCTCATCGATCGCCATCACACCAAGGTACCTGCCATATTAATGAATACAGTTCAGGATCCCGTTTCCCGCGAATTATTGCATAAATTCACCAAGAACGGCATTGAAGTCTATCTAAATGATTTTTCATTGGATACTGGTATCACGACCATCGGGGCCATGGCCATTGATCGATCCACTTTTCCTGAGTCCAGTGAAATAGTCTATACAGCCGGAACCACACCATGCCCTGAAAAAGCACTCATCAGGGCATTGACTGAAGTGGCCCAGCTTGCCGGCGATTTTAACTCCAGCTCCAATTATGTGGCCAGTGGATTAAGAAAACCTCTTACCATGGAAGAGATGGAGTACATTACCGATCCCGGTTCCACCATTTCAATGGATGATTTGTCTGATCTCAGCGATAACAATATCAATGTTGAGAATACCCGGATGATTGAAAGCCTTAAAAAGCTTGATATGGAAGTGCTGGTGATTAACACCATGCATGATGATCTGCAAATTCCAACTCTCTATACCATTGTTCCCGGCGCCCATTTCCGAGAACGATCCATGGTGAAAAACGCCGGGCTTTTTGCTGCTAAACTTATTGCAGAGCGCGTGGATGATCTCAATGAATCCACAAAGATGCTTGAAAAATTACGAGAAATCGCCCCTCAAGCCTATTACATTGAATTTTATCTGGGACGAAACCTTCTTGCCATGGGCAACTTAGAAGAAGCCCTGGCGCAATTTAGACATGCCTTGTCACATAATCCCGAAGAAGAAGATCTTCCTTATATTCAGTCTTATATTGGCAACTGCCTGAAAGACTTGGAAAGATATCCCGAAGCCATTGAAGAACTTCAAAAAGGACTCAATCTTGATGAAGATCGTCCCGACATGCACAACATGCTCGGTGTGTGCTATTTCAAACAGGAAAATTTCGAATCAGCAGTACGCCATTTCCAGCGGGCTGTTGAGTTGCACCCTTCTTCTGCCATTGATTATGCCAACTTGGGTGTGAACTACCGCAAACTTGGTCAGAAGGATGAAGCATTGAAGAATTTTGAAATTGCCTTAACCCTGGATCCAAGCATTGAATTTGCCCAAAGCCATTTTGCAGAACTAAGCCAAGAAATGTGATATAGCTGCTACGACAAAAAAGAGAGGAAACCTGCTCTAATATGCTGGGCAACTCCAGCTATTTTGGAACATTCCATCATTATTCATAGGAAGAAAACCCGAATATTTAAAGTAGCTATTTGGGTTTTTCTCTTTGAAGTGATCAACAGAATGCTTCACATAAAGAGCATTTTTCTTTTTTAATGTTTGTGCTTGCTCAATGAGCAACTTGATATCAGAACCATATATCTTTGCCACTCGCAGCAAAAAGGATATATGAACCACCTTGATCGTTCCTTCCAGCACAGAAGCAATTATGTGACCAGAAATATACTTTTGTAATCCCTCAATACTTAAGTCGTTAGCATTGCAAAATTCAGCAATTAAATATTTTATTGATTCACTCACTGGAACAAGACTGCAATTTTCATACTCTGATTTTTTTAAAGTTTCGACAATCATTGAGTCTACTTCTTGACGTGTAAAAGGTAAGACTATGTGCCCCATCTTTTTTTTGGTAGCCTTGTCTTGGTCTCTGTCTATTAGTGGAATCTCAAACTTTTTGAATTTTGAATTTTTCAAATTGACAGAGAAACATAACGATAATGAAGTCTGTTGAACTCTGCTCAACAAAGCGTTAACAGTTAAATCCAGTCCTGCGGCTAAACTGGCAAGTTTGGATGCTGTTATATTTGTAAGGGAACCATTCAATAGTTCATTAAGATATTTGCGGTCAACTTGCATCAAATAGGCTGCTGCTGCAGTTGACAGCCCTCGGCTCACAATCTCACTCCCAATATAGAACTGAAATTGTAGAGTATTTTCCACCGACTCCCCTTCATAAATATTCGTATTGCCAAGAGAGGAAAGCTTCTTTGTTTGATTATTTTTCCCTCTACCAAATTCGCTGGCTAATTCCTGGTTCAACAATTCCGAATCCTGGGAGCTCATCGTCTCAATCATATCGACAAATTCTTTATTGGATATGCCGAAGGAACTCACAATTCTGTCTAGAATGTCCGGGTGGAGATAGCTCCTATCACATTTCTTGATTTTAAAAGACACATGGTGAGAGTTCAGTTTTTCTTTCCATTCATTCCAGTGTATTCCATGTTTTTTGCACAACCTAATTATGACAGCCAATAGTTCTTCTGTGGCACGGACTTCTGACTGTTTTGCATGTCTTTTTTTGCGTCTAAATTCACTTATTAACTGCTGGGCTTTTTTGTTGTCCATGTGACAGAGGAGTTGAAAAAACGTTTCTTCATTTTGGTCTGGAAAAGGTTTAATCATATTGACCAAAGAAGACCTGCTCATCCGCTCATTTTGTGCCTTTTCAATTTTCCTAAATGTAGGCTTGCTGATGCCAGTCTCTTTTTTCCAGGCAGACCAGGCAAGTCCGTTTTTATCACATAAATACAACAACGAACTTAAAAGTTGATCATTTGCATATAACTCTCTCTTTCCAGAAGTGCATACTGACTCATCGTGTAATTTTTTCTCATTTTCCTGAGATGCCTGTTTTGCATGCTGTTTATTCAAACAACTTACTTTTCCAGGGCTAACTCTATATTCTTCAACAATGTGATTTATGTATTGTGAAAATCGGTGATTATTGGAAAACAAATTCTTTTTTTGGTGAAGAAGTTGTATCGCCAATTTGCGTAACTCTTCATTCAGATAAGGAAAGAGTCGTTCATTTTTTTCTAAGATTTCCAGTAATCTCGATATATATTTTTTTTCCAGAAGACCAGCTAAAGTAGCTTGTAAGATATTTTCTATGTTTTGGACTGCTTGACACTCAAATTCTGTAAGGAAACCTATGCGTTGATAAAAATCTCTTTGCACTTCGCCATTACTAAGCGAGACACTATATTCAAGAGGTTCATTTCCAGAGCTAAACGACTGAACTCCATCCTCACAAATGACAGTAGATTTTTCACCTTGGCACAAATTGTATTTTCTCATCTTAAACACCCAGGCATATTTTACAATTTCAACCCACTCTACAACTCACCAGAAACCTAACACAACACATATTTACACCTGAAAAACATTCAATTAAACTCTTAAACTATTTTCAGATTTTTAACAACAAAATTTTATTTACTTTCGACTACCTATAAATTCTCCTTCCTGGCCCCACCCAACTAAACACCTGATAAATAGCCTGTTAACAGATACAGCAAGACATACAACCAAATTTTTCCATGTTGACACGGCCCAACAAAACAACAACTACTACTAATTGACAATCATTATCCAAACTAAATATTTGAGTTATGATCGAAAGTGGTGTTTGAGGGAGAATTGTAAAAATAAATGA
>CAYUCH010000126.1:0-10709 GCA_964443295.1 uncultured Desulfobulbia bacterium
CAGTGGCCGGAATCAAATGGAATGGGTGGTCGGGATCGTCTGGAATTCGCATATTATTTTAAAGCCGTAAATTCCGGTTCATAGCCCACAGTGAATTGCTCGGTTGTGTTGTTACGGATGCTCAGAAAATGGGCGTTATTTTTATCAAAGGGACAAATCGGATTTGCACACGGCTCAAACCCAAACTTCTTATAATACTCCGGGTATCCCAATACAAAGAGAGTTTGTTCTTTAATTACCTTCTGTCTCAAGGCAAAACGCATTAGCTCAGACCCTATCCCCTGTCTTTGAAACTCAGGTTTCACAGCCAGGGGTGCCAGATGAAGTCCACATACTTCTTTCCCATTAAAGGCATTTGAAAAGGCAATATAGGCAATGATCTTATTGACGTGAATGCATACCCATTCAT
Source organism: uncultured Desulfobulbia bacterium (assembly GCA_964443295.1). GTDB lineage: Bacteria > Desulfobacterota > Desulfobulbia > Desulfobulbales > CG2-30-60-27 > CAYUCH01. Next base: position 410 of record CAYUCH010000126.1, read on the forward strand.
GGAGAGGCTTGCCATTTTTATGCAGGTTTCCTACTAATCGCACCTCCTCATTGCTGCCAGGAAATGCCTTTGTCAACAAAGCAATAACCTTGGGAAGATTTTCAGGAGTAACTGGACGTATTTTCATGGATAATCCTCATAGGTGTCTCTCCACAGCTCTAATGGCATCGGCAGCAGAGCTTGTAATTCCACCTGTATAGCCTGAACCTTCGCCAATGGGGTAGAGATTTTTCACATTAACTGACTCATAATTTTCATTTCGTTTAATCCGAACTGGGGACGAAGTTCGTGTCTCGGCGGCAAATAAGGTTGCCTGGTCAGACACAAAGGTTGGCACTTCGTCTCTCCATTGAGTAAAAGCAGCAGATAATTGCTCGATGATAAATGCTGGAAAGATATCTTTCATATCTGCGGGTACGGCTCCCATTGTATAGGAATTTGTATTGATCCCGGCAGCGTTATCCTCCCCTAGAAAATGCATCAAATTCTGGGCTGGTGCTTCCCAGTTTCCTCCTCCTGCATGAAAAGATTTTCGCTCAATACTTTTTTGAAAATCCATGCCGGCCAAAGGATTGTTTGATTGGTAATCATCGACATGACAAGTGACAGCCAGGGCGGCATTTGAAAATGGTGATCCCCGGTGTGAATAGCTCATCCCGTTTAGGACCAACATGCCTTGAGATGATGAGGCATTGACAATCTCACCACCCGGGCACATACAGAATGTATATACCCCTTTCTTGATTTTTTTATTGGTATAATTCAACGAATAGGTGGCAGCCCCTAGACCGGGATAATTCACATATTTATCGCCATAGCGCATGTGATTTATAGTTTCCACAGGGTGCTCAATTCGAATCCCAACAGAGATAGGCCTCTGCTCAATGGCAACGCCTTTTTCGTGTAACATCTGGACTGTTTCACGGGCGGAATGTCCTAAAGCAATATAAATACTGGTAGAGAAATGTTCTTTATCATCATTGATGACAATACCTGCTGCCTCACCATCTGAGATCACGATATCGGTCATTTTAGAATCGTAGAATATCTCGCCGCCCCTTTCCTGGATATACTGCCTGATATTACGGACAATCTGGCATAATACATCGGTTCCCAAGTGGGGCTTGCTGATATAGCCAATCTCTTCAGGTGCGCCGAATTTAATAAAGGTCTGCAAGACCCTGTTCACATAACTGGTATTCTGGTTTCTCCGGGAGAAGAGTTTTCCGTCGGAGTACGATCCGGCCCCACCTTCACCAAACTGGATGTTCGATTCAGGATTCAGCTTCCTCTGCTCTATGAACCGTTGCACATCAACGGTGCGCTCTTCTATCTTTTTGCCCCTTTCAAAAATGAGTGGTTTGAAACCATATTCAATGAGTTCAAGGGCTGCAAACATACCGGCAGGACCGAAGCCGACTATTATCGGCCTTTCCTTGCTTACTGTTTGCTTTTTTGCTGAGATTACGGGGTCGGAGTATTCTTGAAAATTTTGCTTATTTTTATAGGAGTCATGAACTTTTACGACCAATGACATTGTGTAATAAAATTGCTCTTGATTACGTAGATCCAGATTTTTACTGAGAATCTTCAGGATGGATAGATCTTCGAATATTCCTAGTTTTTCCGAAGCAGCTTTGAGATACGCTTCCCTACCGTCTTGTTCAATGGGAATTCGCAGGTTGTTAATTATGAGATTCACAGAATTTTTCTATTAGAAATGTAATCTAGGAATGTGAATTTCTATTCACGATTATTATTGGGTTAAAAGAGGAAACAACTCATTATCTTCTTTAGATATGCGTTGTATCAGAACCGTTAATATTACTTTTGTCTCTTTAATGAAGCTATTTGCTTCATTTGCAATAAGCACTGAGGTTGGCCATTTCTCCATATAACGATTGATTCTGATACCAATACCACCCATTTCATCTGAAAAAACAATGGCCGTTTCTTTAACCTTTGGGTGAGGCGACTTTTTCAATATTGGGTAGAGCAATTTATCTTCTATTTCTAAATGGGGGCCTAAGAGAGTTCCAAGTTGGTTCAGATAACTGCGAGCTTTTACTGCCTTCTCTATACTCTCCACCTCATTCAATATGGTACTCAACTCCTTGACCACCACAAGAATCTCTTGGTGTTGACTTTTCAAATTATCTACGACATCTAATATTTGCTTGTTTTCTTGAGGCATTGCAGGTCTCTCTGGTATTTTTATATAGTTGGATGGCTCTACACTCTTACCATTACATTGTAACAAAAACTTTCAGGCCAGGAACATATTACTTCCGATTTCTGCAAAGCCATTGGGGTCCAGACTAGCATTTCCAACCATGAGCCCGCTCACTCCTTCAAGGTTATTATATTCACTGGCATTCTCTTTATTAATCGATCCACCATAAAGAATAGGCGTATCAGGTGCCATTACTTGTATCTTGGCAATGGCCTCTTGAGCCTTAATCAGTGGCTGCGGAATATTGATCCCTGCCGCTTCCACCGGACCATAGCCAATGATCACTTCTTTCATATCATCTTCATTAATGGCGGCAATCTGCTGTCTGGCACAGGGAAGATCAACACAAACGATGGGTTTAATCCCGACTGCAACTGCTTCACTCACTTTGTTGGCAATCTCCTGGTTAGTTTCGTGGAAATATCTACGTCGTTCCGAATGACCAAGAATCGCGTATTCAGCATACTCCCTCACCATCTCTGCAGCCACTACCCCAGTATATGAACCTAAAGGAAAAGGAGAAATATCCTGAACCGCCAATGCCAGATTAGAAACTTTGAGCTTTTCGAGTGTATGCCATATTGGAACAAGAAAAGGTATGGGCGGCGCAATGATCACTTTAAATTGTGGGTCTGTGTGCTGAATACTGCAAAACGTATTAATCCACGCTTCTGCTTCTGATATGGTTTTGTTGGATTTCCAGTTGGCCAGCAGATATTTTGTCATATTGTGATCTCATTCATGGCAACAACCGCTTCTTATTTCTCCATCAGAAATCGATACCCGTCATACTCAAGAATCACACCATCGTTGGTAATTTCAACCAGGTGGATATCATCACTGACATACTCCCCTTCACCCAGGTGTTTGTCGTTAATTCGTACCAGCCGGGCAGAAGGTTTATTGGAATAAAAATGTAGAGAAATGCTCATTTCCGGTAACCTTTCCTGTACCCGGTTGGGTAGATCTCTTTGCAGGATCACTTTGATTTCAGGCTCAGGTTCCGGCTCGGGCAATTGCTCTAATACTGGAGGTTCAGATACAGGCTCGATGTTGCTTGCTTCTTCCTCTAAAACCGGTGGCGCTGGACCTTGAGGCTGTGCAACAGAAACCACTGGATTCGGTATAGATTCTCCCACCTTGGCCATCTTATCCTCAACCACTGAGGGTGCAGTCGTGATGGCCACCGGCTTTTCCACCACAGGAGGATCAATCGGCTCTTGAACTAACATCTTTTCAGAAGGAATGCCCTGTTCGACATTCTCCTTGACCAATGGACTTTCCATCACCTTTTCCGGAGTAACTTCTGCCTTCTCAGTGACATCACTTTCCTGCCATGGTGACCACCACATCAGCCAGATAACTAAATTCACACCAATAAGCCCGGCCAAGAAAATAAAAAATTTAAACTGTCGGCTTTGTACTTTTTTGCCACCAGTTTCATCTGAATGATCTGCGTGGATATCAGGTACATTACCCAGTTTTCGCTTTTGATCTGATTTCTTTAAGGCTTCAAGAATATACGACATCAGGAGCCCTCCCCTGGTGTTTGGATAAGCAGCGGCACACCATGATCAGTTACTGTATTCAAGCGAATCAAGGTCTGGGGCCCAACAATTCCGTCTGCTTTAAGTCCTTGGGAAGTCTGGAAAATCTCTATTTGTTTTTGCCAGTCCTCGGCTGAACCGGACATTGGCTCTAAAAACTGTACTGCATCTTCCTGCAATGTTGCCAATTGTTCCACAAGCCACGCAGAGGGAGGATATTTTCCATAGCCAATTCTTCGACCATGATACTCGGGTGGTGGCCGCCAGAATATTGTAAACTCCCCCAACCAGTATTTCTGCAATTCACTAAGGGCAACTTCAATTTCTTCTATTCCCAGGGAGATAATTGCCGTATCGTCGGTCAGCCACAACAGGGTTCCGAAAAACTCCTGTCCTTCTCCATCCATCAATCGAAGTACAGCAGGCCGGTTAATCTGACGAAGACTGCCAACACTCCCTCTTCTAAACAGACAACGCAACCCATTATTAAGAGCGTGCCGACATGCCTGGCCATGTTCGTTTAGACTGTAATCAACGTCCCATAAAGAAAACAACTTTTCATACGCCAAGGCCTGGCTCACAGAGCGTGGTGTTTCCGAAGACCAAACCAGAGGAACTGTATTTTGGGCAATTTCACCCTCCGGCCGCTCTAAATCTTCATCTGAAACGACCTTGTTCTCCTCACCCTCTTCTTTTGGCATGACACGTTCAGTTTCAGAAACAGGCGATTCATTCAAAACCAACTCTGGCTGGTCCTTCATCAAAAACGGATTTTCAAACGTATAGATATCCATGGCAAAAAAGGCAGCAATGACCAGAACAATTGCCAATGCACCTGCCCACCATAGAGTTCTCCTTGGTTGCAATTCCGTTTCCCCACCGCCCAACACCTCACGAGCTGCAGTGGTCAATGTCTTCTTTTTAACAACCTTATCACCCAGGACATAAGCACCCAGGAGGGCCCTGTCACAAATCACATTGACCAGACGTGGTACACCACTGCTCAGGTGGAATAATTTTTTAATAACCGATGCGGAAAAAAGTTCTTGCCGGATACCTGCCACATCAAGGCGATGTTTGACGTAAGCCCTCAATTCTTCCAAGGTGAGAGCTCCCAAATGATATCGAGCTGTGATTCGCTGGGAAAGCTGTCTAAGTTCTGGCTGGTTCAATATACGGAGCAGCTCCGGTTGCCCCAGCATGATAATCTGGAGCAGCTTACGCTGGTTTGTTTCCAGGTTGGTCAACAACCTGATCTGTTCGAGTAAAGAAGGGTGAAGGTTCTGGGCTTCGTCAACAATGAGTACAGCCTGTCGGCCCTTGGCATGAGCATCAAGCAGGAACCGGTTTATCTTGTCGACAAAGACTTTGACGCTTCGATTCCCTTCAGGATAGGTAAGGCCAAATTCATCACAGATTGTGGCCAGAAGTTCCGAGGTAGTGAGACGCGGATTGAGAATAAAGGCGAGATCTACATTTTCTGGAATTTGCTCAAGGAGACAACGACATATCGTTGTTTTACCGGTTCCCACTTCACCGGTCACCAAGACAAAACCGCCATGGGTATTCATGCCATAGACAAGGTGGGCAAGGGCCTCTCGGTGCCGCTCACTCATAAAAAGAAATCGAGGATCCGGGGCTATGGAGAATGGAGGCTCCTGGCATCCAAAATGGTCTTTATACATTAACCCGCCTCATCATTTTACATTCCTCACCCTATTTCGACTGATTTCATGAAAACTTGAAAGAATCGGTTATTCGGGAAACACCTTACCAGAAGGATTAAATTTGCATAGTACAATCTATTGGAGGCTCTTATTAACCACCTCATAAACATCCTTGGACAGTCCTTTCTGGGAGGCAATCTTTTCCAATTGGCCGCGCATCAGCTCTTGCCGATGACTATCAAAACGACGCCAACGGGTAAAGTTACCGGTCATACGAGCGGCAATCTGATGGTTAATTGTATCTAATTGTATAATCTGCTCGGCGAGGAAATCATATCCTTGCCCATCCGCAGCGTGGAAACAGACCGGATTCAAAGCGGCGAAGCTGCCGATGAGAGACCGGACCCTGTTTGGATTCTTTATTGAAAAGGCAGGGTGATTCAGCAATCTTTTCACTGTGTTTATAGTTCCAGGCAATGGAGCAGTTGCCTGTAATGCAAACCATTTATCCATCACCAGTGGATCATTTTGCCATCTCTCCAGAAATGCATCCAATGGAGCAATTTTCTCAGGACGATTACTATGCACCAAAGGTTTAAGTGCCCCCACTGAATCCGTCATATTGTCTGCTTTTTGATATTGTTCCAGACACACTGCAACTGCCACATCATCCTCCAGGGCCATAAGGTAATCCAGGCCGACATTCTTCAAACGTCGTTTGCCAGCTAAAATCGGATCGTAATGGTACGGCTCATCACTCCGAAACATGGTGTACAACCGCTCAAAATCAGATCTCAACTTGATTGCCAGACTATACCGTAAAAAATTACGAGCCTGATGAACCGCCTCAACATCCACCACATCCATAGCTTCTGAGACATATTTTTCACTTGGCAGGATAAGCAACAGAGCCCCATAGGCGGAATCGGACATCTCGCAGACTTTTTCCAGCACTTGCTCAAAAATCTGCAAGTAAATTGGATCAGCCAGCATGTCCTCCTTTTCCTGGTGCGCTTTTATCAATCTTTCAAGTTGTAACAAAGCAAGTTTCTGGCCGGCCTCCCACCGATTAAACGGATCAGAATCATGAAGGAATCGAATGTGCAATTCTTCCACATTTCTTTTCTCCCGTAAAATAACTGGAGCTGAAAAATTCCGTAAGAGAGAAACCACAGGATTTTCTGGAATCTCAACAAAACTGATGTGAGTCTCGTCTTGCCGGAGTTCCAAAATCCGACTATCCACAGATTCTTTCTCATCGGCACATTGCAGGGGAATATCCCGACCTTGACTATCCAATAATCCCATGGCCACTGGAATATGAAATGGTTTCTTCACTTCCTGCCCAGGAGTTGAAGGGCAGGATTGTCGGACTACCAAGTTCAGAATCTTTGTATCGGGAATGTATTGAGTGTCAACCTCCAGCTCCGGGGTACCTGCCTGACTGTACCACAATCGAAACTGGGAAAGATCTCGCCCGGACACACTTTCCATGGCAGCAACAAAATCATCGGTAGTCGCTGCTGTGCCGTCATGGTCCGCTAAATACCTCCGCACTCCTTGCCTGAAAAGGTCTTGTCCCAACAGGGTGTGAAGCATACGAATGAGCTCAGCACCCTTTTCATACACTGTAACTGTATAAAAATTGTTAATTTCTATATACGATGAGGGCCGTACCGGGTGGGCCATGGGGCCTGCATCTTCTGGAAATTGATGGTCGCGCAGGAGACGCACATCGGTGATGCGCTTTACCGGTTGTGACACCTGGTCAGCAGTGAATTCCTGGTCGCGAAAAACCGTCAATCCCTCTTTCAGGCTCAGTTGAAACCAGTCTCGACAGGTGACCCTATTTCCGGTCCAGTTATGAAAATATTCATGGGCAATAACTGCTTCAATATTCTCAAAATCATCATCTGTGGCGGTCTCTGGACGGGCAAGTATATACTTGGAATTAAAGACATTGAGCCCCTTATTTTCCATGGCCCCCATATTAAAATCATCCACCGCTACTATCATATATTGGTCCAGGTCATACTCAAGACCATAGTTGTTTTCATCCCATGCCATGGCCTTTTTCATGGCAAGCATGGCATGAGCACATTTTTCTTTATTATGGGCTTCGACATAAATCTGTAGCAATACATTCCTGCCAGATCGAGTTTGGAAATGATCTTCAATACTGACCAGATCACCAGCCACCAAAGCAAATAAATATGAAGGCTTTGGAAATGGATCCTTCCATGTGGCAAAATGGCGGCCTGCTTCAAGTTCACCTGTATCCACCAAGTTACCATTGGACAAAAGTACTGGATATTTCTTACGATCAGCTTCAATGGTGGTGGTAAATTGGGCCAAAACATCACTGCGGTCTTGAAAAAAAGTAATCCTTCGGAAACCCTCAGCCTCGCATTGAGTACAAAAAATACCACTGGATCGATACAACCCCTCCAATGTGGTATTCTTCTGCGGCTGAATTTTAGTCTCTATTTCTAGTGTGAATGGATCCGGCACATTAAATATGGTCAAAACTTCATCTTCCAGCGAATAATTGTCGTCAGGCACATTCTCCCCATCAAGGGCAAGAGAAACCAACTCAAGCCCCCGACCGTTAAGTACCAATGGTGCTCCTTTGACTCTACCATTGTTCCCTTCCACATGAAGAACAGAGTGTACAGTGGTCCATTCTTCATCTAAAACCACACGCAGATCAACTGACTTAGTCAGATAGGCAGGCTTTTGGTAATCTGCCAAAAATATGGTTTCCGGTTTTTTCTCGGTGGTCATCCAACACGCTCCATAAAATAAATATAATCCAAGGGAAGTCCTAACTATTTAAAAAAACGAAATTTATTTAACACATTTATTGTTCTCAGTAACCACGTTTTTTGCTTGACACTGCTTTTAGAATACCAATAGACTGAACATAGGAGAGTCCCTATTTATAGTTGACACTCATTTTAGGGTGACTAAATTATGAAAGCTCAAATTTTTAAATTTCTTCATTAACTTTCCGGATTAAAAGGGAGATTTAATCCGGAGGGCACATCGCGGACAACATTATCTCAATGTGAGTCCCGTCCTGAATAGATCTTATCGGTATATATGAGGAAGAGGAGGAGTGACCAATGAAAAACTATTTATATTCAACCTTAGGGATAGCTATTCTTATTTTCGGCCTATCCAGTGCGGCCCAGGGAACGCTGGTTGGAGACACGGTCACCATCCAGCATTTCTTCCCAACCATTAATAACTTATATAACCCTTTAGGAGATACCACGGTTACTGAAGGAGATGATGACACAGCAAGATATTCATTTTTATGGTTTGATGTCTATACTGTTAATGTTGAAGCCCAACAAATATTAATTGACTTTTCTACCATTGCTGTATGGGCTTCAGGTGATGCTACGTTTAACGGCCTAGTCGTTGGAGATCTGGATGATGACAGCGGGAATGCACTGTCACATGCGACTTTTTCAACCAACCTTGCAGGCTGGGACGACAGTAGGCTATTACTTGGTGACGATTATATCGGTTTTAATTTTGCAGGATTATCGGTTACGCCTAATACGTATATTGACACCAACCTCTTTTTTCCAATTGAAGCACGTGAAGACAGGCTTGATCAGGACATCAGCGACCCACAACTAGCAGTACCCGAACCTGCTACTCTCTTTTTATTCGGTTCAGGTTTGCTTGGTTTCGGATTCCAGGCAAGAAGGAAAATTTTCCTCTAGATTTCACGTCAAATGCATAAATTAAAAAAGCGGAGTGCAAGCTCCGCTTTTTTATTGTTTATTCACTGCTAAACTTTTTTAACAAGAGGCACAATCATTTCCTGGTGGAGCTTCAATCGGCCCAGATCAATATTAGAGTTATATTTTTTTATAAGCCACAAAGGTAATTCAAACTCTTCCCTACTCAGCTTCCAAATAGTATCACCAGGCTTAATTTTGTAAATCTCAACTCCTGAGACCTGGTAAGCAGCGAAAAAATCCTCTTCAATTTCTTTATGAAATTCAAAGCGTTTTTCCTCGAACTTTTCCTTTCCTATTTTTTCCAGTGGTATATTTAAAAAATTATTAACATGAATAGCACGTCCATACCGAAGGCCATTTAGTCTTCTTATATCCCAAGCTCGCACTCCGAGCCAATCGGCATAATGGCCCAATGTTTCACCAACCAGGACACGAATTCGACCAATTTTTTTTCCTTTTTCTTCCCTTATTTTATCAACATAAAAATCGCCCTGCACAATCGCGGGATTCACTTGAGGCACATGAACTTCGGGTTGTGGAAGAACCTTGGGTTCCTCAGTGGGCTCCTTTACCTGGTTCGTCTCAGCAAGTTGCTTATCTCCAGGAGTTGCTGGTTCTGGTAATTTTTCCTTAACTACTTTTTCACTCGTTTTCGTAGGTGATTGCGGTACCACAGCAATACTTTTCTCTTCTATTGAAGCAACCAGTATTGGTTTTTCACCTACAATGGGAATTCTTAGATTTTGGCCGGCATAAATTGTCGATCTGCGATCCAATTGGTTTGCAAGGGTCAGATCTTGCAGGGAAACTTTATGAATCCTGGCAATTTGCCCCGCAGTTTCACCTCGTCGCACCAAATGGAAGCGACTTGGTTTTTGTTCGGAAAAAAAGATATGCTTCGGTATGGGAGCAATCTGCTTTGCAAGCTGTTTTTCACCTGCCGGCAAGCGCAAACTATATCCTTTTGGAATATATTTTTGCCCCCGGAAAATTGGTTCCCTGAGAGCTGGGTTCCACTCTTTTATAGTGGCAATGGATACTGAGAAAAAACCAGCAATAGCTTTTACTTGAGCAAATCCAGGCAATGTGACTTGA
>CAYUCH010000127.1:0-10677 GCA_964443295.1 uncultured Desulfobulbia bacterium
GTCGGCTAACGGTTTCAGGTAAAGGATTGTCCCAGTAATTCCACTCGGTCAGGGTTTCAAAAATCTCTTCTTTGCTGAGCATGGCTCCTGTTTCCTTTTGTTTGAGGGCGTAGTTAATAGCTAAGGTTATCATGATGAGCAGAAAGGTCAACCTGAAAGTTCATGGTTTTTCGTGAAGTTTCAGAGTTAAGTTTGCAGAGTTTTGAGAGCAACAATGATGATTGACAGTAGTTGTCAGCACAGGAACAACTCTTTGCATATAAAAAATAGAGAACTTGAATAGGTATGTTCATCGCAGAAAGAATTTGGGTAAATCATTTTCTCTGCCTAAGATAAATAGAGTAATTTTGACAAGGAGGGTACGATGAATACAGTGGCTGAAAAAAGAATACCGGACAATCTAGTGTATCGGATTTATGGGGATGACATGGGCGTGGTCATGAATACCGTGACCAACCAAGTCGTCCTATTGCAGGACGAACCTCTTCGACTTTGGCAGAATCATCTGGCGTCTGATGGTCAAGAACCAGGATCCGCAAAAAATAAGGTCATGAGCCAGCTTGCAGAGTTGGGTCTCGTGAATGTGCCAGAAATTCAAAATAATTCTAACTCGGCTCCTCTTGTAGCTGGGCAGGAAAGTTTCCAAGAGCTTGATTTTGGCGTAGCCAACTACTGGGCTTTCAAAAATAAGATACCGATCAGTGGCCATTTTGAGTTGACAGGTCGTTGCAATTTGCGTTGTCGTCATTGCTATTGTCTGTTCAAGAACAAGAGGGATTCACTTTCAACTCGCCAGGTCTGTGATATCCTTGATGACCTTCAGAAAAACGGCACCCTGGGTCTGGTGTTGACCGGCGGTGAAGTTTTTCTGCGTGAGGATATTACCGACATTCTCCAGCACTTGGCCCTCAGGAAATTCATCCTGCGGATCAATACTAATGCCACTCTCATTGATGAAAAAATGGTGGCTATGCTTGCCGATTTTTCCAACATCTACCGGATTCATGTCAGTGTCTACAGTGCAGTGCCAGAGGTTCATGACAGGATTGTTAGCGTGCCAGGTTCTTTTAAGAAAACTTTACGGGCCTTGGAAATGCTGAATGAGGCAGGAGTAAGATTACGAATTAACTGCTCGTTGATGCAGTCAAATTTTGAGAGCTATCAAGGGGTGCAGCAAGAGATAGGTGATAGACTTGGCGTCCCAGTACGTTATGATCCGATGATTTTCCCAAAGGATGATGGCAGCGAGGGAAACTTGACTGAGAAACTTGATGACCAGCAGTTTGCCAAATTCTGCGCCTTCAAAAAGCAGATGATGCTGGATAAAGAAGAGACCCAGCCCAAGAAACCCAAGCTCTGCAAGGCTGGTTTTTCGTTCTTTTCCATCTGTGAAGACGGAGCTATGTACCCCTGCCTGAAGATGAAAAAGTTTTATCAAAACCCTTTAGGGAATCTCGCAACTGAGTCTATGGTAGATATATGGAATGGTTCGCCGACAATCCACAACATCCGGGATTCTCTCAGTACAAAACTAAGAGAATGTGACATTTGCGATTTATCAATTTAAGGAGGGGAGGAAGACAATGAAAGTAGATACCGAATTGCACTATTCAATGGAAGACATTATGGCCAGCATGGGTGCTGATGACAAGACCTCTGATATTATGATTTTGGAGGCCAAAGATAAGTTCTTTATCGGCGGTGGTTGTGAGGCCTATTCGATTGTTCTTGATTCGCCAGATGATGGAGGTGGAGAAGAGAATAAATTACAGAATGTTTCAATCTGTATGGCCAGCCCGATGGGGTGATGCTCGTTGCCTCCTAATTGTTTCATTGGTTGAAGCTATTAGGGGGCATATATTAGGATTGTTGCCTGAAACCCTGGGTTTAGATTGATGGCTTGGTCTGGGCTTATTGAGGCGTTGGCTGGAAATTCAAAATGGTAGCAAAAAGGAGTTCTTTACAAATGACACCAGAGTTGAAGCGGGCAATTATGAAGTTTGTGCCAGATTATTTTTCATGGGATCAAACTCAACAGGAGGAGTACAGGGTTCAGTTGCCCGGAGATATTGATTTTAAGATCCGCCAGTTTTTGCTGGCTGAAATTTATGATATCACAGTGGTTGATGAGGATGAACTCGATGATGTCTGGCGCGAAATGCCAACTGCAAAATGCTCGGAAATAAATGGCATAATGCTACCTCTGCATGGTGTCGGCGATGATTACTTCTTACTCAATGAACACTTTAGTGAAGGTCAGAGTATCCTCACGTTCCCAACCCTCTACGATTATGATTTTGATGATTTTCAATTTCAGGAGGAATGTCGTCTACGTGATTTTAAAGATTACCAGCCTAAGCAATATTGTGGCACACTTGATGGCACTTGGGCGCGTATGATGATCAATGGCAAATTCAGCTATGGTATTTTCTTTATGTTGGCTGTATTTATCAATAGCGAGGTGGATGAGTTTGGCGAGGATTATATTGGCAAGCTAATTACCTATGAATTTGAGCCTGGCAGAAACCATGGCAAAAAGACTAAGAATGGTGGCTATCTCCATGATATGAAACAGGATGCTGACGGTTTGGAGTCACAGCTTGATGAACTGCAGCGCCGCTTTCGAAATTATCTCCAGGAAAATCGTGAACAGCTTCAGGCTGAATTTGCCAGTGAATCAAAGCAGGAAGTATTCATTGTCGATACCAGCCGGGAGGGTGATCCGAATCATCAGTTTATCTTTACCGACAAGGATATCCTGCCACACATCTCTCTTAAAACCTTTATGGCCGATTGTCGGAAGGCGGCCCAGCAAGATCATACAATTCTTTTCGACAGGGTAGAAAAAGAAAAGAGGCTGATGCGCCACTTTCTTGATGAGCAATATGCCGATATCATGGCTAATTCTGACTCTGAGATAATCAAGCCCAAGAAGAAGTGAAAGGTGGTTATACACAAGGGCGCAGGCATTGGCTAGATACTCTACCCTTCAATTCAACCTTGCCCGTCTAAAATCCAAAAAACTGCCGTTGTTCCTGCCATTCCCCTGGAAAGGCCTTTGTAAGGTTGGTAAGGGATAGACCGTCCGGCTCCTCGCCATTAAGAATGGCCTCGATAATATCTGGGGCCAGGGTGCGAAGCCTGAGGATGCGGGTGATGTATGAGCCATCCATATCAAGTTTTCGTGCCAGCTCAGCAATGGACTCCACCTCGCCGCTTTCAATCATCTCAGCCCAGGAATAGGCTCGGGCAAGAGCCTGCACCAGAGCCTCCTGACTTTGAATGGCTGGTGCCTGGGGCTGGTCATCGTCACTTAAGGTGGCTGGGATGATCACGGTCTTCCTGCCCCGCATCCGTCGGATGATCATTGGGATATGGATGTGCAAGTCACCATTGTCGAGCACGGTCATAACTGGTTGGTTGTTCATTTTCTAATTCCTCCTTGCCTTGACATTACAGGTCATCCCGGCCACCTCAGTTATCAGGTTAGTCATTCCACTTGTCTTCAGACGGAGATCAAGGCCGGTGGTCTTAATGTCAACCCGTTCCACCAATAGTCGGATCAACCGGTTTTGCTCCAAGGGGAAAAGATTTTCCCAAAAAATATCCATGGTCTGCAGGGTAGTGGCTACCCCTTGCTCGGTAATGGTCTCGCCGCAGAGGTTTTGCAAGCTGTTATTTATATTGGTCAGTTGCTTGGCAAGATTCACGGACTGACGATTGATTGTGGTCAGCTTGCCATCCGTATTTGTTGCACTATTTTCGGGCCGCATCAATTCAAGGGCCTGCTGGCGAACATTAGCAATGTCCTTATCGATTATTTTCTTCTGATCCTGGAGACGCTCTATCTCTTGATGTTCAAAATCTCGAGCCGCCAAGTAGGTCTTGCTCACCAGGGAGGGTGATCGGAAGACACCGCTAAGTTGTTCCACGACAATTTTTTCAATATCTCCGGCGGGAATTCGTTTCAACTCACAGGTGCTTACTGCTCTTTTCTGATCCTTTTCACAGATATAATAGGTGTAAAGGCGCTCACCCTTGCGGGTGTAAGTTATCCCCATGGCACAATCACAATGGCCGCATCGAATGACCCCGCCCAATGGCGAGACCATCTTTTTTCGTGCCACCCCGGTTTTATCACAGGTATTTTCCTTTAAGATCGCCTGGGTTTGATCCCAGGTCTGTCGGTCAATGATAGCCTCATGTTCACCGGGGTAGGTCGTGCCCTTGTGACTGACCTCTCCCACATATGTGCAGTTACCGAGCAGCCGGTAGGTCTGGCCGGTATTCCATTTCTTGCCCTTATGCTCTCGCCCCTTCTTGCTCACTCGTGATTTAGTTTTATAGCCCTGCTCATTCAACTCTTTGGTCAACTGCTTGGCTGAACCAAGCTGCTGATAACGTTGAAAGGCATAGCGAACCAGCTTGGCCTCTTCTCGGTTAACCACCAGCTTCTTGGCCGCACGGTCAATGTTATAGCCCAGGATGGGCACACCGCCACAGTATTTACCTCGCCGTTTGGCCGCCGCCACCTTGTCACGGATTCGCTCGGCAATAACCTCCCGCTCGTATTGGGCAAAGGTGATCAGGATGCCGAGGAAGAGGCGTCCGGTAGGATCGCTGGTATTAAAACTTTCAGTGACCGAAACAAAACTGATTCCTTTGTCATTGAAATGCTCGGCCATATTCATAAAGTCGAGCAGGGAGCGGGAGAGGCGATCAAGGCGGTAGACCACGATAACATCTACCTTACCGGCATCTATATCGGCCAGGAGCTTGGTCAATGCAGGTCGTTCCATATTCCCACCTGAAAAGCCGCCATCATCATAACGGGCCGGTAAGATCTGCCAGCCCTGGAATCGTTGACTGCCGATATAGGACTCAGCCGCCTCTCGCTGGGCATCCAGGGAGTTGAACTCCTGCTCCAGCCCTTCTTCATGACTCTTTCTGGTATAGATGGCACAGCGCAGGGGCTTGATGTTCGTGCTATTTGTCTTCTGATTTTCAAGCATGCTGCACTCCTTTTCTCTTTTTGTAAGGCTTCTTAAGACCAAAGAAGATCTTGCCATTCCACTTGGTTCCGGTAATCTCGGTGGCTACGGCTGTGAGCGACCGGAAGATCTGCCCCTCATATTCAAAGCCGTTCTCTCGGGTGATGACTTCATAGCGTTGATCATGCCAGGTCCTGATAAATCGGGTGCCAGGCAGAATTATGTCATCTTTTTTGCTCTTATCTGGCTTGGCCTGCAGGGTGGCTTGGGGATCCTTTTGGGCCATTGCCGTTAAGTATTGCCTTGTCTGAGCGGATACCCCACCGTGATAAATCTCCTGAATACGATATGCCAGCCGCTTCAGCAGGAATTGCTTTCGATATTTGGGTGGCTCGGTGCCATAAAGATCCCGCCATTTTTCATGCAGTTCAGGAAGGCTCAAAGTCTGGAGGGCAGCCAATTGCCGGAGTATTGATGTCTGGGTCTCAGCGGAATTATTGTTTTGTAGATTGTTCATGTTCAGCTCCTTGTTGATTGTGGACTTGGTTGTCTGTCATGAACGCTCTGGTGGGAAGAAAAAGCAAGTCCTTCTCTGTTGTTTTGCGATAAACTTTGCTGTGATCCTGATGCGTTACCTGATTGGGATTGGTGTAGTCGAGAGCGGACTATACCTATGGCCATGATCTCTATTGCAGCATTAAATCTGTTTTTGGCAGAGGCTCCAAGAGAAGCGGGAGATGTTGGTGAGGGGGATTTGTCGGTATCCAGCATGATAAGCTCCGGGAGTTGAGGGCGGGGAGTCGGTTGTGGATGCCGCGAAGAGGCTGGGCCAGGCGCAATAAGGTCGGGAGCAGGTTCGCAAACACCCACAACCGCCTTGGCTCAGCCTTCAGCTAATTGTCTGGTTAATAATACGCAAAAAAAATGTCTCTACTTGTTACTTACCGGAAGGGGTCAAAATCTGTCGGGAAAAAATAAGAAACCTTTTCCTGCCATGCTTAATGCGTATTCCACGCCAAGGTTGCCATCGATTCCACGGCAAAGCTGCCACCTAATCCACGGGAAGGTTGCCACCCATTCCACGCGAACCCTGCCACCTATTCCATGGCAAGGTTGCCACCCCTGAGCATAAATTAGCGACGCTGGATAACCAAGGGTATTCTGCCTCTTTTTTCATCAAGAAAGGAGGAGGGAAGAATGCCTGCCAAGAGGTTGTCCATGCGCAAGATAAAAGAAGTTCTCCGTTTAAAGGCTGCGGGTTTGAGCCATCGTAAGATAGCCAAGGCCACAGCTGTCAGCCGGCCCTCGGTGGCCGAGTATGTCCGCCGAGCCCAGGCGGCACAGTTGGGCTGGCCACTGTCCCCAGATCTTGGTGATGCCCAGATCGAACGACTTCTCTTCCCTCCACCACCTACTCTCACTAACGATCAGCGCACCATGCCGGACTGGCAAACAGTCCATACGGAACTAAAACGTAAAGGTGTTACCCTGGATCTGCTCTGGCAGGAGTATAAGGAGGCCAACTCTGACGGCTTCCAGTACAGCTGGTTTTGCCAACATTATCGGCGCTGGGCAGGTAAAATCGACCTGGTCATGCGCCAAGAACACCGAGCTGGCGAAAAACTCTTTGTTGATTACGCTGGCCACACGGTTGAGGTCATCGATCCTCAAACAGGGGAGGTTACTGATGCTCAGATCTTTGTGGCCGTGCTGGGTGCCAGCAACTACACCTATGCCGAAGCCACCAGAAGTCAGGCCTTGCAGGACTGGATAGGCTCCCATGTCCGCGCATTTACCTTTTTGGGCGGTGTTCCCGAGGTTGTGGTGCCGGATAACCTCAGAAGCGGTGTGGCAAAGAGCTGTCGCTACGAGCCGGACATCAACCCTACCTATCAGGACATGGCCAGCCATTACAGCACCGCTGTGGTCCCGGCCAGGGTTCGCAAGCCACAGGATAAAGCCAAGGCTGAAAATGGCGTCCTGGTGGTAGAACGCTGGATTCTGGCCCGGCTGCGCAACCGGCGCTTCTTCTCTCTGGTTGAGCTGAACAAGGCCATCAGTGAACTGCTTGTGGATCTCAACAAGCGTCCCTTCAAGAAGCTCGACGGCTGCAGGCATAGCCACTTCGAGACTATTGATCAACCAGCCCTACGCCCTTTACCTTGTAAGCTTTATGAGTTTGCCCAGTGGAAAAAGGCCAGGGTCAATGTGGACTATCACATTGAGGCTTTTCGTCATTACTACAGCGTTCCCCATACCCTGGTTGGCAAGCAGCTTGATATCCGCCTGACCGCCACCACTGTGGAGTGTTTTCATCGTGGCAAACGGGTGGCCAGTCATAAACGTAATCACCTGCAGGGTAAACACACCACTGTTCGTGACCACATGCCTGCCAAGCATCGCAAATATGCCCAATGGACACCTGAACGATTTATCCGCTGGGGCAACAAGATCGGTCCCCATACCGCAGACCTAGTGACCATTATTTTGGCAGCCCGCCGTCATCCTGAACAGGCTTATCGAACCCTGTTTGGCATCTTCCGGCTCGACAAAAGCTATCCTGGCAGGCTTGAGAACGCCTGTTGCCGGGCTTTACACATTGGCGCCACCTCGTACCGCAGCGTGGAGTCGATCCTCAAAAACGGCCTGGATAAAGAGCCTGTTCCTAAGCCGCAATCTCAATCGACTGCGGTGCAGCATAACAATATCCGTGGTGCTGGCTACTATCAAAATCATTAAAAAGGAAAAAGAAAAATGCTTACCACTCCAACCATCGACAAACTTGAAACCCTGCGCTTCAAGGGCATGTCTATTGCTTTGCAAGAACAGCTACAAACCCCTGATATCGAAGAACTCTCATTCGAGGAACGCCTTGGCCTGCTCATTGATCGTGAGATGAGCCACCGCCACAACCGGAGGATGCAGACCAGGCTCAGGAAGGCAAAGCTACGCCAGAATGCGGCCATCGAAGATATAGACTTCCGACATCCGCGCGGCCTAGACAAGGGGATGATGGTATCCTTGATGACCTGTCAGTGGATACGAGACCATCAGAATCTTATCATCACTGGCCCCACCGGCGTAGGTAAGACCTACCTCGCCTGCGCCTTGACTCAGAAGGCGTGCCGGGATGGTTACATCGCGCGCTATCTTCGACTATCCAGACTGTTCCAGGATCTTGCGTTGGCCAAAGGTGACGGCAGTTACGTCAAGTTGATGCAGGATCTTGCCAAGGTTAATGTCTTATTGCTGGATGACTATGGTCTGGCTAGCCTGAGTGTAGATCAGCGTCATGACCTGCTGGAGATCCTGGAGGATCGCCACGGTATTCACTCAACCCTGGTAACCAGCCAGCTCCCGATTGAAAACTGGCACGAAATCATCGGAGATGCCACCTTGGCTGATGCCATTCTTGACCGCCTAATCCACAATGCTCACCGCATTAATTTAAAAGGAGAATCCATGCGAAAAACAAAATCATCATTGACGGGAAATAACACCACCGAGTAAGACTCAAAAAACCAGCGTCGCTCCGCTCCGACAGGTGGCAGCTTTACCGTGGATCAAGTGGCAACCTTCAGCTGGAATGGGTGGCAGGCTTCCCGTGGAATCAGTGGCAAACTTCCGTGGAATACGCAGCTTAAGGGGATTGCTAATAATGACCTGCTCATTTTTTGATGGGGGTACTGAAAAATTGGTAGAATTAATTCGCTTTGCATCATGTTTTTCGCCTATAATAGGCACGAGCATTAAAGGATAAGATGGTGAGCTTGGTAGGTTGATAGATCTGGGGAGGAGATGAATATTATGAATAATTCCAAAATCATCGGAGATCAGGAAATCATGGCCATGCTGAAACTTCTTACCCAAAGTAAGGCTAGTCTACAGCAGGGCAAATTTAAACGGGTGAAGCAGGTCTTTACGGATCTTGCCCAGCGTATCAAATGTCAATTTTCTTGATATCATAAAACTTCCGGTTGCCACCAGACTGGTTGGCTGTAACCTCAAACCCGGCCTCTCTGATAATATCCAAATCATTGCGCATTCTCACTCCCAGCTGGATGGAATTGTCATAATGGCATTTGATGCCGAAATTACGAGCCACAATACCAAAGGTGGTGCAGAGTTCCCTGGCGCTTACCCCCTTTATCATTGATGCTGTCTCAAATTTGTCGAGCTGGAATCGTTCAATAAAATTAACGACATGGACAACCCTGTCATCGGTGTTAATTTCCGCCTTCAGGTCTAATTCCACTGCATTACGATAGGCGGTGAATAAGGCATCAAAGGCCGAGGCAATTGGGTTTGCTCCCCGGGCCGTTTCCTGGCTGGTGAGGTTAAGCCGTTCTACCTGTCCAGCAAAGACACTGTGCAGTTTGTCAAAGACCGTATCATCATTCTGGGAATGGTCGGCCACCACCATTAGATACATTAGGCTCAGGTAATCGTTGCAGCGTCTCTTGACATGGCTGCCAAATCTCTCCTGGATAGCAATCAGCACCCGTTCCCTCTTGCCATTTCTAAGCATGGCCAGCACCTGGCTGGTTCGTTTCATTATCATCGACAGCAGGACATTTCGGTGCTGCTGGATAGCATTGATGGCATTGGTTTCGATAAAGCAACGGTTGGTCTGCAGATTGGTAAAAAAGTTAATGGTAAAGGTGCGAGAGAGGATCTCGCTGAGATCACCGCGTAAGGGCTCAATGCCAGTGGTGTTGAGCAGACATTTTACATGCTCGGATACATTCTTGCGATCCGTACCACTCTGCCGCTTTTCACGGGCCACCCCGGTGATGCTGGTGAGCATAAACTCGGTCAACTCATCGGTCATCTGCTTAACCTCAATATTATCCAGGGCCAGCAGAGGGTTCTGGGCACCATCCGTGTAGTTGGCGGCGATGGTGGAGATCTTATGCTGCGGCCGACCATACATCAAGGTGGTTATCAGCTTGGCCCCGGTGGTCTTGCCGGAACCGGAGCTGCCCTCAAAACGGGTCATTGGTCTGGTACCGGTAAAGTCCAGCAGGAGAAAACAGGAGAACCATGCCAAGATCAATAGACGATCCTCCGGAGCACAGCTGAGATTATCGACAATTAATTTCGATAATAACTGATCCGCTTCAGCAGGATCGGTATCAGGGATATAGCTGATGGGATCCATCTTGTCGGAGCTGTCTAAGATTACACCATCGGCATTGCCGCCATTCTTGAGAATCTCAATGCCGTCCGGGGTAATTTTGGCGATCTCATGCGCGTCATTATTGAGGTTGAAATATATCGTCTGTTTGCTGATATCGGAATGAAGCCAAGAAAAATGATCCTTCAGCTCTCCACGCTTCTGGGCTAGATTGGCCAGCACCTCAATAAATGTTCGGTCTCCGCCCTTGGTCGGTACCATCTTGGCCTGATCATAGAGCATGGCGTGATATTTTCGTTTATCCCCCCGGTCGGATGAGTCCATCCAGTAAATGACATTATCAAAATACATAAATGGTTTGTTCTGGCGGGTCCGGAAGAACCGGGCACCATTGGCCTTAAACCAGGCAAAGGCTGCCTCCGCTGCCTGGCCATAATCCTTGCCGCCATCTTCAAATTCAGTGGTCAACAATGTTCGCTCCACCACCTCCTCACATGATCCAGGTTTGGCGTTACTGGCTTTTTTCTTTTCTTTCTTTTTCTGTTTTTC
>CAYUCH010000128.1:0-10628 GCA_964443295.1 uncultured Desulfobulbia bacterium
CCCGGATGTTGCTGTGGCATAACCGCCCACATAGATCTTGCAGCTCAGTTGGCAATGTCTCGACCACCCTTTTTACATCCACATGCAACTCTTCAATGCGCCATAATCTGGCTTCCTCTTCATGGCAGCCGATCCGTCCCTCGGTATCCAGCATGTCAATGCGCTCAGCTATGCCACCCTCGCAATTCCCGATTTTCTCGTTGAGTGAAGTTCGACAGAGCCGCCAATCCCGGCGGCAGGTATGGCGAGACTCAAGAATGGTGCAGATCCGGTTCTCGACGATTCGAGAGATAAAGGTATTCTTGCTGGCTTTGGCCGGATTGTACTTATCTAGCCTCTGCAACAGATCAAGCATCATGTCTTGTTCAAGGTCTGGCCGATCTGCCTCACAAAATCCTGCCTTGCCCACCATCGAATAGGCCTTGTAACGAATTAATTTGGCGGCATAAGTATCGATGCCGTCATACCGATTCCGGTAAATTCCCATATTTCCTCCTTGGAACGCTAAGGAGGAGGATGGCTGGGTATCGCCACGAGCTGGACAATGGACGCAAAGGAAAAAGGTCGCGGATCGCCAAATGCCAATGAAGGCTCGGGCGACATCCACAACCGCCTCCGCCTTGCGTCCGGCTAATTGTCCAATGTCAGTGTTTTGTTTTTTGCTTAGGATGTTGGTTAGATGGCTCTTTCCCAGAGAAGCAATTGGAAGGGCAGACCATGTTTGACATCGAGCTGGCGAATGGTGCCTTCTCCTGCCCGGTCGAGATGGGCAAACAGGTTGACAATTTCACTTTTGAGCTCAAAATCATTCTTGTTCGGTGTGTGGCGTGGGGTAGTATTGCCGCTCAATTTGAACTCACGCTCGATAATGGTTTCCGGGGATATCTCCGGCTCACCTGCCCGAAACGAGATATTTGAGATACGGCCAAAAGATAGGTCTTGCATCAGCTCCACGAGATGTTGCCGTTGAGGAGAAAGGGACGATTTGTTGATTGGATTCATTATGAACCTCCATTGTTTGTCCAACGGCAGGCAGGTTCATGGGTTGCCGGTTGGACTAAGTTGGTTAGAAAAAAACGAACCTGTTACCCTTCATTGACGAAAATTCGCTGGGCAGGAGGCTGAGAGGAGGTTTTGCTGGGTTGGAATTATTAAGAACGGTGATATATCAAGGATGGCAGGGGCTAAAAAAAAATGAATTTCAGCAAACTTTTTTTACTTAAGGTCGACGAAAATTCGTTCAGAAGGGGCAGAACTGAAAGGAAGGAGACAAAAAAAAGCCCCGGAACCATCAGAATGGCCGGGGCTTTATAAAGTGAAAAATGGGAGGGCTGCTAACTCAGATAATCGTCATCATCGATCCACAGGATGCGAAAGCGACAGCGATATTCCTTGTTGGTCTCGAGCCAAGGGATGGGCTCACCGGAGAGGCGGAAGAAAGAGCAGAGCGTTTTCGCCAACTGCTCCTTTTGTTTGGCCCATGAATCGTTGGCATAGGTGGAACTCCAGTCTAGGACACCGTGGCCTTTGGCGAAAATTCGTAGCAACTCCCACTGTCGTTTGGGCTTGCCAGAGGGTTTGTGCACCATGCCGATCTGGGTATAATTATAGACTCGTGTCTGTTCTCCTGCTTGGATGGATATCCGTTCAGGATCAACGAATTTGATGGTAATGAGTTCCCATGTGGTATTTGTCGGGGTTGGAAAAAAGACCGCACCACCAGATTTGGTAGCAGGAAGCAAGCCGAGTAGCGGTGCAAAATATTCATCTCGGGAACGGGTGGTTACAAGTGAGCCTTTGGCTGTGAAACTCACCTCTTCTTTCAGGCTTAGAAACAAACCCTTGGCCCCGCCCAGGAATTGTTGCGAGTCTGCAGTCAGGCGTTGTCTAGTGGGTGAAATAACCACAAATGATCCATCATGGATGATGCAGAGTTCTTTGACAAATCCAGTCAGCTTCTCTTCCTTCTCCTGAATGGAAAGATAGACCGGAAATGAGTAACCGGCCAACGGGTTAAAGGTTCCAAGTTGCCAGGTATTTGGATAAGTCTCTATCTCCTCCACAGTGCCTGCCAATCCAAAGACTTTACGCAACTCCTTATGAAAGGCGACGGTCTTGATGGTGTAGAAATAAATATCCTTTTCGGCTAATTGAAAGGGCTCCTGCTCCTCCTCACGGCACCAGGCTTCGATATTATCTGGGCCATGGTTAATAATCTGTCGGGGACAGCAGTATATACATTTATTGGGGCAAGGCAGAACTTCAGCCTTGTCTTCCGTGAAGAGGAGATATCGGCGCTTAAAATGTTCAAACGGTGGCCAGTCCTGAAACTTATAACGCCAGATCCATAATGAAGCCCGCAGTCCCGCCCAGGTTTCCAGAGAATGCCAGAGGGTACTATCAGCCATCGTCCTCCTCCGGAAAATCAGCGACAAAACCCCGGTTACTGAGCCATGACTCCAGCGAAGCACTATCATCGTCAATCTTAAAACTAGCCTTGTTCCCTTTGCTGATCGTGACTGTACGCGGAGCCTTGGCATCTGTGAATTGCACCAGGAATTTGGCTTTGGTGAGTTCACCTTTGGGGGATATCGCCTCTTTGCGACTATCCAATAACCCCAGCATGTTCTCGGCTCGGTGGATGATGCTCTCAGTGTTTTCAACGAAATCGATGGTGTACTCTTTGAGTTGTACCCAGTCGAGCCCATCTATATCCGCACAGACCAGGGAGGCTGCCCCATATTCACGTAATGGCTCCAGGGTAAACTTGTCGATACCTGTAAAATAATCAAGATCATGAAAGAGATGTTCACCAAAGGCATCCTGATAAAGCTTGAGTCGCCATTTGGCATTATTCTTCACATGCATTCTAAGCTCGCCAAGATTCTGATTGTAAATCACGGTGTCATAACGCTCTGGCTGATAATAGAGGCTGTCTGAGTTGCCATCATTATTGATAACACTTTCTCGGTTCATTGCCGCTCCCCGCCTGATCAGGAACCAGAGATGGCCATTCTCCTCAAAAGGAACAATTCGGGCGGTGCGACCCCGTCGTTTCTTAACAAATATTTTATTGAGACTGCTTTCAATGGCTTTCAGCAAGGTCGAATCAGGTAAGGCAATAGGTGTAGCATTCTGGGCTCCTCGATAATAGATAAAGGAGCTGGGGCGGTGGCGTTCATGGCGTGACTGAATGAGATAGAGGATGGCAGGGTCATGGTGCCAAACCCGAATGGCCAGATCTTCCGGGCTGATTTTGTCCGGGATCTCTGCGTCAATCTCCGTGCCTTCGATGGCCTTGAGGATGGCGTTCATGCCATTACTATCTGCGAGCTCATTAACCAGAAAAAGGGCATCAAAAAGTTCTGGGTTCACCGTGGGGTCAGGATTGGCCAGAGCTATGGAGAGGGCTTCATAGTCCAGACCGTTCTCCGCTTGAGCCGGAGGCAGGGTTAAACCTCGACCAGCAAAGTAATCGCTATAAGGTTCCAGAAAGGTGATCAGCTGTGATTTATCTATTTTCTTCAGGATGTCTGGTTTGGTGAAACGCCGCAGATTGAATGTTGCCATTAACTCTCCTTTTCTCTACTGTTTGTACTTATCTTTTTGCTGCCAGCCGATCACCTTGCCCAGGATGGTCAGCTCGTCCTCTGGTCCTACCGGGATGGGAGACAGCTTCTTATTTTGTGGAACCAGTTCAATCTCTGCTTCACGGATACGCAAAGTTTTAACCGTGGCCTCCCCCTCCAACATGGCAACAACAATATCGCCATTTTCAGCAATAGGCTGACGGCGAACAATGATTAGGTCGTTGTTGTTAATGCCTGCTTCAATCATAGAATCACCCTGAACATTCAAAGCAAAACATTGACTGTTTCCCACGGTGGAAGATTCCACCATGATGGTATCGGTGATATTTTCCTCAGCCAGGATGGGTGTTCCGGCTGCCACCGTGCCCACCAATGGAACAGGGCTAAGACCCACCATCATTTCCTCAACTTTCTTAATAACCGTGAGACCACGGGCACTGCCTTTCTGGCGCTGCAGATAACCCTTGCGCACCAATTGATTGATTCGATCGTAGACACTGGAGTTGCTGATACCGATAATGTCACCGAGTTCCTTTACTGTGGGGGGATAGCCATTGTTATTCGCATAATCACGAATAATATCAAGGGCCTCCTGTTGCAGTGGGGTTATCTCTTCGGTCTTAGATTTTGGCATGCTGTGCTCCTGCTCAGGTGCATGATTTGCTGGAATATATTTTCCAAGGGGATCAATATATGACCGGATGCTTGTTTGGTCAAGAAGATATTTTTCAATAAATTTCCGACGGATATCATATGGCTCCGGTAGGTAACCGGCAGACACTGGGCAGTTAAGCCCTGCGATAAATTTAGAAAACCAGACAACTCGACCGGAGGCAAAGCTGAGGTGGTTGTGGGTGCCCGATATTGAGCACTGGCAATTACCTCATTTTTGTTTTCAGGCATCCGCATCACTCCATTCGGTCACAGACACCGGAGATGATGATGCTCAAGACCAATATTGTAGAAACAAACCCATCCTTACCTGCTGACCTTTCCCCCGAATCACATCTTGCTGCCATTGCTGAAATTTTGGCTGTGGCTGTATTGCGGGGCAAGGCAAGGCGACAGATTTCAGGCTCGCCAGACAGGATGGAAAATAGTCAGGGGATAAGCGGAGAAGGACTTGATTTGTTTGGCAAACAGAGCGTTCATGGGTGAGAGGCTAACCCGTCCAGAACCTAAAGATAAGGAGTAAAAAATGATAGAAATTGACCCGGCAGTAAACCAGCAAAAGAAGCAGGCACGAACCCAGAAATCGGTTCTGCGCCAGCTGACTGGTTTGCGCAAAATGAATAAAGATCAATTAGTAGAAAAATGGCGTGACCTATATGGCAATGAACCTCCCCAGTACAAGAAACAATATCTAGCCAAGCGTCTTGCTCATCGCATCCAGGAAATACTTCATGGTGGTATTTCCAAGCCAGCCAAAGAGTATTTGCAAAAGGGAGCCGCAGCAGATCCGGTGGCCACTATTAATAGCAAAATTCCCTTGGCCAGAAAGAATGAAGATACCATCCTGCCAGGCACCCGCTTTGTGCGGATCTGGAAAGACAGGCGCTATGAGGTGATAGCTGCTGAAAATGGTTTTGAGTATGGAGGGCGGCATTTCAGATCACTCAGTGCTGTGGCTCGGGAGATCACCGGCACCCGCTGGAATGGCAAGGTATTCTTTGGCTTAAAGAAAGTTCCGGGAGGTAAAAGAAATGCTGGATAATGTTAATACCAACTCTGAAGACGGCAAGGTTCTGCGCTGTGCTATCTATACTCGGAAAAGCCATGAAGAGGGCCTGGAGCAGGAATTTAATTCTTTGGATGCACAACGGGAGGCAGGAGAGGCCTATGTTGAGAGCCAAAAAATGCAGGGGTGGCAGGTCATTCCAACCCATTATGATGATGGCGGTTTTTCCGGTGGCACCATGGAGCGCCCGGGTCTGCAAAAGCTACTGGCGGATATTGATGCCGGTAAGGTTGATGTGATTGTGGTCTATAAAATTGACCGCCTATCCCGCTCACTCCTTGATTTCATGCACATGATTGAGACCTTCAATGCCAAAGGAGTCAGCTTCGTTTCGGTGACTCAGCATTTCAGCACCACAGATTCCACTGGCCGTATGTTCCTTGGTATTCTGATAACCTTTGCTCAGTATGAACGGGAGGTAGCGGCTGACCGGATCCGCGACAAAGTGGCAGCAGCCAAGCGGCGAGGCAAGTATTGTGGCGGTGTACCTATCTTTGGCTATGATGTGGACAGGGAGGCCAAAAAGTTGATCGTTAATGAAGATGAGGCCAGCTTGGTAAAACATATCTTCCGGCGCTTTTGTCTCCTTGGTTCAGCAAAGACCATGGCCAAGGAGTTGAATGATCAGGGCTATAAAACCAAAACATGGCTGACCAAAAAGGGAGCGCTCCATGAGGGCAAGCCCTGGAACACCGGCCATATCTATCGCTTACTCAATAATCGTACCTATATCGGCGAGGTAAGCCATAAGGACAAGCATTATCCCGGTGAGCACGAGGCCATTATCGACCAAAAACAATGGGACAAGGTTCATGCCGTTCTTGCTGAAAACACCCGAGATAAAGCGGGGCAGCCCCGAACCAAAATGATCTCGCCATTCAAGGGGGTGATTCGCTGTGGCCATTGTGACAGTTCAATGGGTATGACTTACACCAGAAAGGGAGAGCGGCGTTACACCTATTTTATCTGCCAGAAGGATACCAAACGAGCTGTCAGCCAATGCCCCATAAAGCGAGTTCCTGCCGGTGAAGTTGAGAAGGCAATATTGGAGCAGTTAAGCGCGGTCTTCCGAACCCCGACCTTGGTAGCCAAGACCTATTTTGCTGCCCGGGATCTTGAGGCTACGGAACGAGAGCGGATTGGTAAGCAAAAATCGGAACTGGAGGCGAAACTCTTATCTTTTCGAAAAAAAGCATTACAGCTAATGGCTCCTGAGAATGTGGAGGCGGGCGCAGAAGATAAACTTTCGGCCTGCAACAAGCAGGTTATTGAACTCGGCAGGCAACTGTCAACGTTAACCAAACAACATAATATCCTCAGCAAAGATCAGATTAGCGAACAGGATGTCTCTGAATCATTTCAGACCATCGAGACTTTCTGGGATGATCTCTTTCCCATGGAACGACATCGCTTGATCAGGCTCTTGATCGAGACTGTGGAGATCCGGGAGCGAGGTATAGACCTTACTTTGAAAACCAACGGCTTCACTTCCCTGATCATTGAATTGACGGGATTGACAGCAAACCTTGAAAACAGGAGGGACAATTAATGAGGCCGCAACCAACCATAAGTGTATTAGAAAATGGCAACCTGCACATCCATATCCCCATGAATCTCCGCCGAATGCAGGGACGAAAAAAGATCATCATGCCGGAGGGGTTAGACGGGGAAATTCCAGATGCGCCATCAACTATCCAGTCACCCATGGCTCAGGCTCTAGTGCGGGCCTTTTCCTGGACGGCGATCATCGAGAGCGGCCAAGTACGATCAATCACAGAACTGGCTCAGCGACTTGATGTGGACTCCTCCTATGTAACCCGCACCGTCAAGCTCACTAACCTTGCTCCGGACATTATTGAGGCCATCCTAAACGGTGAGGAGTCAAACGGTATGTCACTGGCTCGATTATCTAAACCATTCCCCGAAGAATGGGAGGAACAACGACAACTGTTTGGCTTCAACGATCATTGACACAGCCAGGCCTGATAATAGATTCAACGATAAAGGAGATGCCATGCGGTGTCTCCTTTGCTGTTTCCGGCGGGGGTAAAGAACATTTTGCGGAGGTCTAAATATGCCACAAGTAATTGATATTGCATAGATATGTCTAGAAGTGGCGGAGGCGGAGGGTCGAAAAAGATATCCTTTTTTATATAGGTTTAAAAAAAGTAAAAAACTAATATGTCCTGTTCATATTCTCCTTATTTTAGACCCTATATGTGGGATACTTTTCTAGAGCATCCGCTCCCTCTGTTTATAGTTATATTTATTCTTTTAAAATATAATAAATAACTAATAATACAGGGTTTTTCTTAAAGTGTTATTGGGCGGAGGATGCCTTGTTTTATATCCGCTCACCCTCCGCACCATCCGCCCTATTTTCTCATTTAAGCCCAATTTATGGGTCTTAAACTTTTCCTCCGACACATTTGCAATCTCTCCGGTAGGTAATCGGGAACCCAAATAACCCGTAATTTCCATAAGGAGATATTTTATGTCATGCATGCTCTCAAACTTTATCAAGATGGGCGTCTTGTCTACACCAGATCATAAAGCAGCCAGCTCACAACCGGACAGATTGGTCGTAGTAGAACCAGTCCCAGTTACCATTCCCTTTGTTTCAAGCAGTCTCGTCATCAAATTCTTAGCCCCTGACAGTAAGCAGATCGATCAGGTTATCCAGGGCACAGTCTACCGTAAGCTTACCCCTGATTACTTTGCCTGGCTCCGTTGTCGCATCGTTAATGCCCAGAAGACCCACAAGGCTGGCAAGCTCGCTGATGGTCTGTGGGAGAGTCTCAAGGAGAGATTTCTGCAGGTTCACGAGCATGCTGTGGAGCAATTTGGTGAGCAGGATATCAAAGAGGCAATGCGGACATTTATCCCCGCCAGTTATCAGCCTCCTGCAGATGCTCCCATTATCTTTTCTGACTGGCTTTATCCTGAAAAAGAAGGCAATCACAAGTGCAGTCAGCCGGTAACACCCAAGGCTCTATCCAAAGTGGATGCCATAAAAAACGAAGCTCTGGCCAAGGGCTGGCTGGAGAATCGGCTGTACCAGAACCGTGGGCAGTACAAATTTCCCTGCGGTGAAGAGTATGGACTGGTCTGCCACCTGGAAGGCAACCGCCGGATCGGTACAATCACCGAGCAGGCCATTGAGATTATCAGTGAGGGGAAGACTGGCCAGCAGAGTGTGATGCGATTTTATAACCCTGATGTTCCACAGCCCTGGATCAGGACACCCGCCAAGGAGGCCTGTGCATGAAACGATATGCCAATGCAGAAAAGATATTACCAACCAACCTATTGAGAGAGATTCAAAAATATCATGTCGGAGTACTCTGGATTCCTGACCCTAGCCTATTTTTTCAGGAGCGCAAAGAGATGGTTATTGCCTTAAAGCAACAGGGAGTAGAGACCAAGGAGATTGCCGGTCTTGCTGATATCACCGTTCGTCGGGTCAATCAAATCCTGGCAAAAAACAGAAAGGAAAATGAAATCCGACACCTTTGGGATGGTTCCGGTAGGTAACCAAGGGATAGATATAAATATGCTGGAATGGGGCTAAATTCTTTTTCTGCCCCGTTGCCCCAGTTAGGAAATCAAAAAAAACAATATTACCGAGAGAATCCTGTGTGGAATTCAACAAAGTAGAAAAAGCGGTGCTGGACAGGTGGCACCGGATGCAGGGTAAGACCAAGAGGCCAAAAAAGATGGGCGCACCAAAAGGAAACAAAAACAGATTGAAGCACGGCATCTTTGCCGACCGCTGTCTGAATGAGGATGAGAAGGTTATGTTCGATGCCCTCATTGACAAGCTCTACCTAGATTTTCAGTTCAATAAGTCCAGTGACTTCCTGCAGGTCGAATTGGTGGGTGTCTATTCAGTCAAGCTGGTGCGAGCTCAGATGGAAGGGAATGCCGATGCTGCTGAGAAGCTGGATCGAATGATCCGTTGCCACATGAAAGATCTCAAGACCACCAAGATTGCCAGGGAGGGTGAGGAGGTCAAAGGCCAGCAGACCACCCCAGCTGAATGGGCGACTGCCCTGTTGGATAAAGTTACAGAGGTAGCTGACAAGTCGAATAAAAAGGCGACCGCCCAGAAAAAGCCGAAAAAAAGTGCAAAGAACACCGGCAAGGCAAAATGAGAAAGTCCCTGTTCGTGCAGGATTGCCGGAGGTGGCAATGGGCAGAAGTGCAAATAAATCGTGTTCTATGCACTTTGCCATTTGGGGTATTTGCCAAGGAAAGTTCTGTTTAACAAAATTTCCTTACAGTCTTTCCAGGGCTTCTTCGAGCTGGCCGTCAACTAGATGGGTGTAAATCTGAGTGGTGGAGATGTCCTTATGGTCAAGGGCTCGTTGTACCACCAGCAGATCATTGGTGGCCGAATAGAGATGGGTGGCAAAGGTGTGGCGCATACCGTGAGGTGTAATGTGTTTGTCGATGCCAGCCTTTTTGAGCCAATGGGAAATCCGGTTGGCAATTTGTCTTTTACTGAGACGGCTCAACCGGTTGGAGAGAAAGAGAGCCTCACAATTTGGCTGACCATAGCGCTTTCGTTTTAACAGGTAATGGTGGAGCAGTGAACGGAGATCGGTCTTGAGAAATTTTACTTGTTCAATATTTCCCTTGGCCTTGACTCGCAGGTGCTTGGAGGCAAGATCCACATGGGGGATATCCAATCCGGAAAGTTCAGCCAGCCTAATCCCAGTGCCCAGAAGAATTTCTATCATCACGCGGTCACGCAGGTTAATGGTTCCCGTTCTGCCTTTCAGCTCTTTGAGTAATCTTTTTTTCTCCACCTTTGTCAGAAAGGTGGGTGGCTTACTGGACAGTCGCTGCATGCGGATCATTCGGGCAGGATTATCTACCGTGATTCCTGAGCTGAATGTCCAGCCAAAGAAGGAGCGCACAGCGGCTTTCATTCTGTGCAGAGAGGCCTGTGAACGCAAACCACGATTGGTCTCCCGAATATTAGGAGAAGAAAATGTCTGGTCGATTAGCTGGGGAGAGAAGTCATGGCAGGATAATCCTGAGATTAAATTCTCTGCTACTTGCACCAGCAAAACAAGATCCCGGCGGTATGCCGAGATCGTTGCCGATGATCGGTTGTTGGTTCGGAGATGGTCACAGAAGCCAGCAATGGCCTCTGTGATTGTCAGGCGTTTATTGCTTTTCATCCTTGCTCTCCTTAATTTTGTCGCGGCCCATTGGAGTGGATTTGGGCAGGGGTAACTCAGTGATCAAGTTGGTTTCCTGAGCCCAGACCATCATCATCCGGAAGACGCGAA
>CAYUCH010000129.1:0-9352 GCA_964443295.1 uncultured Desulfobulbia bacterium
TTGGAACAACATTTTCACTTAACGACCTGTCCGAATTTTCCCGACCAGCTCTGTATACGGTATCGATTTTTATAAAGTCTTTGATGCTCATGCGGCCTCGTCCTGTTTTTGCATGGCGTTATAATGCTTCTCTAGATATTTAAACGGATCAATTTCATTAAGGCGATAAAGTTGATGTATACCAGCAGTATCATCAATTCTAAAATTATCTGGCAGGTAATGGATGAGTTGCTCGAGCTTGGTGAGAAGCCCGTTTTCTGTTAGGCGAAAGAGAAGGCCTGGGGCAACATGGCCATCCCTGCTATACATGAGGTCTTCAATAGGAATTTCCCTTATGCCACGTTTTTGGAAAAGATCAGCTATGGCAAACCCAAAGATGCCGAGTGGCAGGTTATCACGCCGATCGAGGCGGGATTGATAGCTCTTAGTAGCAGGGGAATATGTAATTAAACGGAGGAGTGAGAGTGGCGAATCTAGGGCTTCTTCAGCTGGTGTTTTCGTATTTCCCTTTGATTGCACATAAGAGCGTAAAAGAACAGCACAATCATTTTTAACGGAGGTAACCGAAAACTTGGCTTCAATTTTCTCTTTGGCAAAATCTACCAAGGCATTGGCTGCTTCTTGGCTGGTAAACTCGGGCTTATGAAACAGATTAAAAAACCAATACCAAGATGTGGCGTGCCCCGGGTTAGTGGCCAGCAACCAATGAATGAGCCAGATAGTAGCTTCATCTTCAAGGTATGGATCCCAGCCGTCTTCAGAAAAGATTGCAGTGCCTAGCGGAGTAGTTTCTTTTTTATCAGGTGTAATGTAAACAAGTCGAGCAGCTCGAAGCCAGTGTCGAATAGAGTTAACCATGTTTTTGCCAACTCCAAGTTTTACCACTGCATCATCAGCAGTGAAAACATCTCTATTTTCTTGAAAAGCTTGAAAGCCCTTAGTGAGCCATCCGAAACGTAGGGCAAAGGATTCATGGCGGCCAAAAGCCACCTTTTTAGGATCAAAAAACATATAGATTTTCCTATGTTAAAGGGATCATTTCATTTCAAGTCAATCTACTTTAATCGAAGTTCTTGATCAAGGAAGATACTGCGTAAAAGCTAATTATTTCATAGCTCTTAAACAATACACCGCGACCTAGGGCAAATACGGTCCCAGGCTATATTTTTTTAACACGAAAAGAAAAACAAAAAAGGGATGTGTGAAAACTTTTACACAGGTTTTCTTTGTCTGTGGCAGTATCTGCAAATTTTACACATACTGAATTTTCAGTATTGGGAACCAAATCCTTGTCCTTAACACCCTTAAATCCAAACTAGTAAAGTGTAAAAGCTGGGATCAGGCTTGCGCTATTACATAAAGATGATTTGGTTTTTTTCATTTCACCTCATTCTCTATTCTAGAATCCAGAATAAGGGCTATGGTGTGTTGAAATCCCACACCACGCATTGAATTTGCTCAATATCCCACCGTGACAATTGCATCCAAACTATAATGGATTAAGGTTTGTCGAATGTGTCTTGTCCAACTGAACTACTGTGAAATCTTCGGTAGTTGATTTTTTTTCAAGCTCTTAAACCTGGAAAGCCGGGACAGATTTTTTAGAACGATAATAGCCCTTTTCGAATAGCCGTAGGAATGTCTAGATAGTCTTCTTCAGTTAATTTCTGGGAAGGATACTGTGTCAGTCTTTCTTCCAGGCTCATACCGAAAACCTTTTGATTTGCCTTTTCAACTACTTCCTGTAATTCTTCAGGGCTGACAATTCCAAGCCCTTCTGCCACGGATATAGCTCCATGAATTACGCCCCGATCGAAGTCATTCATAACTCGTGTCTGCTTGAAAATTGTGTATTTCTTCTCAAGGAGAATGGCCAAATTATATAGGAATTCTTCCTTCTGGCTTTTCATCAGCACACTACCTCTCGTGGAATGTAGACTGTCGTCTAACTTTCTTTAGATTTTATCCTGCTATTTTAACATGAACAATCATTCTTCAACTTTTTTCAACCTGGGACGCTGTTTGTCCGACCCAAAGGTATATGATGAGTGTATTAGCAGGAAAATATCAATGCAACAGAGGGGAATACATTATGAAGCTTATAGATTCCTTTATTCATGGATTAAAAGTTGACTTGGCTTGGCTGCTTTATGGTTTAAAGGGTCTGGCTGTGATCGTGATATTTCTACTCTTAGCTGGTGGTTTAGCTTTCGCAGCATATTCTATTAACCAAACCTGGGGATCTGGTGTACTGGGCTTTATCATCGGCGTCATTATTTATGTGCTTTTCGAAGAGAGCAAATAGCATGATATTGCTTAATTCTTTTATAGAAGGAATAGGGAGTGACCTGGCATTTTTACGCTCTTTGCTGAAATTTGTCACACCAGTCATGAAAATTTTGGCCAATCTAGGATGCTTTGCCTTCGGACTTTTTTCTTTTTACCAAACCTGGGGAAAAATCGGCTTTTGTCTGTTTATTGGTTTTTTTGCATATGCGCTTCTCGAAGGAGAGTAAAAAAAAATGTCATATTGGAATTACAGAGTAATAAAAGAAGAATTCCCAGAGCATAATGAAGATTCATATCAGATTCATGAAGTTTATTATGATGACGATGGGAAAATCGAAGGTTGGACACAATCACCAGTTGCTCCATGTGGATACACCTTTGAAGAGTTGCGTGAGGATATTCGGTACCAATTGATTGCTTTTAGAAAGCCAATACTAAAGATGAATGAAGCTGGGAATAAATTGAGGCCGGATGAAATAAAACCTGCGATTAATGAAGGTCATTATTTTGATGCATTGAATCGCGTTTCAATAGCACAAGATTACATATACCAGTTCGTTGGCTCACATCCAGTAATTAAAAAACATAAAAAAGTAAAAGAATTATATGATCAAGTAGCAGAGAAACTGGGTGAATTGTACCAAGAACTGGACAAATTAGAATTCGATCCTAAAGTGGAATAGTTCTTCTTTTTTTACCTGATTTTTATGGAGTGAGAAAAGTCTTTCAAATACATGTTGTTAGTTGTCTAAAGAGGGCCGCTATGAAGAAATATAGAGAGTTTGCCATCATAACCGTGCGGTTTAAGGCCGCACCTCAAAGTTATGGAGGCAAACATGAAAAGAGCACAAAGAAGGCACCATTACAAAAGGCTTAAACTTCTCCGAAAGAAAAAATGGGCCCATTGGAACTGGCATATGTCGGATGAGCATGCAGGATTCTATGCTAGTACAGCATGTGTGTGCAGTTGCTGGATGTGCGGCAACCCACGCCGTAAATTTAAGGCTATTACCCGACAGGAATATTTTGCAAATATTCGATTTGTAGAGGAGTGTCTAGAATCAGAAGTTTATTTTCCATCATCTTATAAACAATTGGGTCGGCCAAAGTGGTAATGAGAAGAGAGAGTCGGGGCAATTATACTATTCTCTTCTCTGTGGCAAGATTTCATCTGTGGTTAATAGGGATATATTAAATCCTGGAAGGGGGATGACATCATGAATACTGATAAACAAAAAGTAAATGATGAGGAAGCCGCCCAAATTGCCAGGGATCACCTGAGTAAAAATATACCTAGTGTCAGTTTAATCGATCCAGAGGCTTTTACAGATACAGTTTATTGGGTGTCTGAACAGAAAATAGAGGATTGCTGGCTCTTTCGTGTCCACTATCCTCGCACTGAAATACAAGTCGATGAATGCTACTATTTGCTTTGTATTCACAAGGAAAGCGGTGAGGTCGTTTTTGATGGGTGGGTAGGATAGTGACCAGATTGAACAGATCACCAAGGGAGCAAGAAATCATACCTAATTACAATTAATGCAAATTATTTCCGGTTTGCGTTATCCCTGTCAGTTGGTGCATTTTATGCACCAACTGATTTGATTCAATATCCGACTGAAATGACACAATTCAGATTTTAATGGGTTGAGGTACTCTGTGCTTGACAGTTATCATTTTTTGAACTGCCGAGAATTCCTCGGTAGATGCCTATCCGGTGTTTGCTGAAATTAGGGAAATCCAGGGATAAACGGTATTTGAGTGTATGAATAAATATCAATGCCCAAAATGCGGAGCAAAAGCTGGCATCCGGATAGTATACGGCTTCCCTACGGTACAAACTTTTGAAAGGGCCCAAAAAGGCTTGGTAAAATTGGGTGGCTGTGTGGTCAGAGAGGGTCAACCAACTAAATATTGCCCGGAGTGCCGTAATAGTTGGGCAGAGAAGAAAGACGAATAAATATGAACAATCAGGCGCGCCTCCTTTGCCCTGCGGGCCCCTCTCCAACGCTTCAGAAAACTCTGGACCCCAACATTGGAATATGCATTTTTTGCATATTGCTTTCTATACCGAGATAGTGGTCAGGCGATTTTTGACTGCTGAATTTTCAGTCTATTCCTCCGACGAGCAATCTGTATGGCCTATTCAGGGAACAGACTTTTACTCCAGCTCACTCGGATTATGGAATTGACCTTACTTGAGTTGCCTCTTTTGCTTCTCACTCAGATTACCAAAATCCTAGAAAGCATAATATATTTATGCAAAAAGCAATATTCGCAAACCGTGAATAGCATTCCACACATAAATCTGAATTAAAATTTACTTAAGGACTTCGTGTGAATCGGGACCTCGGGGGAACGTTGTTTTTTTATTTCATTACAACTATCAATGAGGCAGGTTTCCTCCGGTCTTGAATTGAGCCAGCCGAAGACTGATCACTCCATTTTTTTAAGGATTTTATTGATCCCGTCCTTTTCAAAAAAATCAGGATCAAAGTCGTCACTGCCATACCAGTCCAACATCTCCTGATGTTCCTCATTTTCCGGATTGCTGATTGCCTCCAGGAAATCCTCATAGCCGGGAATACCGCCAATGTCTTCAGGCGGGCAAGCACGTTCTCCTGCCACAAGAACAGGATGTTTGAGGGGAGTTTCGTCAGTGGAAATAACTTTTTCAATTTGAATTTCATGTCGCCAACCATCTCCAAAATCATACTCATACATGAAATGTTGCTGCATGTCGGCTTCCAGGTCACATATCTTGAATTTGGTCTCATCAAGGCTTTTGGGGCCACCCCAATCGTCCTCTTCATCCTTCAATGCATAAAGACTGTTACCAATCATGAACTGGTGCAGATGGGAATCAGTCCAGCCCATACTGAGCTGAATGACATCATGCAGTTTATCAAGCGTCATGCTGCCCGGTACTTCTATGCACCTCCAAATGAGTGGCTCGGAATAAAGCAGCGTGATCTTCAACTGATAGGTAGCGGCAGGATTTTTTTTCTGTTTAGCAGGGAATTTCCCTTTTATGATTTTTGCCATGTGGAATTCTCTTTTAGTTGGTAGATAGCTGTTATCTCAAAGATATACCGATTCAATTAATACGCCATTAACCTCTGGGCGAGACGGTGCAGTTCCGTATTGGCCAGTGCGGCGACTTTTTTCTTCACAGTTCGCGAATAGTATTCCCGTTCGGTCTTTGTGAGGGGCAGCCCTTCCAGTTTCTTTTTAAACAGTTCTTTTTGCTTGGCTGAGAACAATTGGGATAACGCATATTCAAGGGACAAGTCCTCATATTTTTCCTTCAGCTGCCTGGTTTTTTCCGCATCTTTCTTAAAATAATTATTAAACATTGTTTTAAGGCGTGATGGATCAAACTGGTTGTTTCCCAATTTAAAAACTTCACCTTGAGCAAAGAATTTTTTCAGTTTTTTCAGCAGGCCAGCATCTTGACTTGAAAGCCCTTTCCTCAATTGGTCTGCCCAGAGAAATGAAAGGTGATGAAACTGATACGTTGCCAGCGATAGCAATAATAAGGCGTGAAGATTGTCTTGGTCCTCCTTGTTTGTCAACCTGTCCTTAACCCGGTCGTAATCAAAAGAATAATCCTGAGCAGCGTTGGCCAGCATGACTGGAAATCCTTCCCACAATCTTGCATCTTTGCTTTGAACAACCTCGGCAAGAGTCTGATTGAGATCAAAAGTCCTCTCCACTTCCATAGGTGGAAAGCCGAGACGATTTAAATTTTCCAACAGATTTTTCTCAGCCATATAAACCCTCTTTACGAAGGAGATTCATAAAATGCTCTATATTGATCCCTAGGCGATCTTCAGAAATATCGTATTTGGCCAGGTCTTTGAATTGTTGCTCAACTCGCACAAGATCAATCTTGTTGAAGCGCGCTCTGACCAACATGAGGCAGTCTTCATAATCGACTTGTGATCCACGAAATAGCTTGCTGGCGATCAGGTCAAATTCATTCAAAATACCGATATAAAGTTGTGAAAACTCTTGAAGTAAAAAATGATTCCCTGTTTCCAAAGGTGATTCCAATAATTCTATTGTATGTACTAATACAACTAGTTGGATAAATACATACAATGGATTGTACAAAACATGCAATGCATATCGAGAAGAAATTAATGTTAATCCCGGTTATCGTCTCACGTCTTAAGACGAAAAGGTCGCATAATCATATCAAGTAGTGATACGAAAAGAGCTAATTATGAAAAAATATGTCTGGAAATATGCTGATTGGCCAACCTGACCAGGGATGAACGATCTCTAAAGAAAGAAGTTTTGCGCTTTCTGGAAGGTAAAGGTAGAAGTACTCATTACGATTTGATGTGGGAAAATTTGAATAAGCGGTTGTAATAATTCTTCCCACCCAACAACGGAGAACTATTGAAAAAGAAAATCATTTCTGGAGACCAGGTAGTTCGGGGCGACTCACCCAAATTTTTCCGGCGTCACCTTGATGTCTTACACAATCTTGTGCTGGAGATCCGCGCCAGTCGGGTGCCACCTTGCTTTGTCATTGTATCCGGGGAGGAACATGTGCTCACTCTGAAGCACCTTGTCTTCAACATGCTTGCCGGGGAGAAGTCGGTTTTTTGTTTTGATATCCATTCCTCTAAAGGAAATCCGTGGGATAGAAGAAAACCCGCCATTTCTGATTTCAATCTTCCGGAATGCTGCCAAGTGTTTATCATCTTTGGCTATTCTGAAATGGATGGAGAAGGCTTACAGGATTTTTATCAAAGATGTATTGAGAGAAAGGTAGTCTTGATATTAATGGATAAGGATCTTGAGGCTCTAAATCAAACCGACTTTACCTTACCGAAAAATGCACCGGTTTTTTCTTTTGATGAGAAGAGAAATTTAGTCATATTCAATAACAATAATGAACAGTCAGTTTCTTCAGGTAGCCTTTTTCAGCGGGATGGGGGAGTAATGCCGTAGCCGACTTAGTCCTGCTGCGAGAATGGGCTCTACCCATTGCTCGTCGGAGCAGCAGGTTGGGAGGCGAATTATTTGAAATATGCCTACATCTTGTCTCTCGCATGCAATGTTTTAATCTTTAGACTCCTCTCGCTGCAGCCTTTTTGTCCTGTTAAATGCTCAAGATTTATTAAATACTACCAATACATACCAGGTTCTTTCAATCTGCTTGTTTTTTTATATTAAGTAATATATAAATAGGGCCAAATTGTGTGCCGGAGTGGTGAAATTGGTAGACGCACTGGACTCAAAATCCAGCGGGCCTTGCGCCCGTGTCGGTTCGATTCCGACCTCCGGCACCAGTAAAAAATTCAGGCCGAAATCCTTAATTGGATTTCGGCCTTTCTTTATCACCATACCTCATCGGCCCAATGAATTCTTTGAGTAAGTCGACCACGTCAACGAACTCTGTAGGGATTGTCTCTATTTTGAGTTTATTTCTGAATGCTTTTCACTGGGAAGACTTGTTCGGGAAAGAATCATCCGAGAGAGCGGTTGTCTCATAGCTGCCGGTCTCGGATCGGCTCCCACTCCTGAAATTCGGACAATTTCAATCGATACCTTGCCACGCTGCCCTCGTGTAAGTGTTGTAAGGCATCCTGTAACATCTTGCCGAAGACTTTTCGATCATGTTTTTGCACGAGTTCAATCGTCACTTGTTGAATATTTCGTGCAGATGGAATCTTACCATCACGAACAATTGTCTGAACAGCCTGGATTAGTTGCTCTCTGTATTTGATCCGCAGAGGGTCGGGATCTACCATTGTCTGTGTGATTGCCAGGTATCGTGTGCATGATCGCTCATAGGCCCAGATAAACACGTCCCGCAACAAATCAACCTGATTGAATTCATACACCCCAAGAGTGCCATCAATATATGCCTGCTCAGGAACATCAATGAAAGACAGGGGGCACAGGTTGCTCCGAAAGAGAGAAATGTTCGCTCCGAGGCGGGAAACCCGTTTGTTAACATCTTCAAAGGGCTGTAGATAGGGTAACT
This sequence comes from uncultured Desulfobulbia bacterium, assembly GCA_964443295.1. Classification (GTDB taxonomy): domain Bacteria; phylum Desulfobacterota; class Desulfobulbia; order Desulfobulbales; family CG2-30-60-27; genus CAYUCH01. The sequence continues at coordinate 8,294 of CAYUCH010000129.1, forward strand.
GAACCATAATGAAAAATGCTTGTTCAAAGGGGTCGGGAATGGTTGTGGCTTTATCTAACAACATGCGGAAACAATCTTCCAGGACCTGTGGCATGGATAAAGGATGGAAAACAGAGCCAGAAATCTCCACTGGTCTGCGGCGCAGACGGCCGCAAGCATCCTCGTCATGTAACAGGTTCTCAGAAAGGAGGGCATGCAGATTTTGAAAGGTAAAAGGATTAAATTCGACCTGGTCTGCTTCTTCAATGAGCATTTCAATCGCAGTCTTATGATTCAGTATCATTTGAGTTTCTTGGGCGTCCTTTCCTTCAGCTGCCTGACCGAATTCAATCAGGTTTTGCGTGTCGAGGCGGTTGTAAGTATTCCCCTCCAGTCGGGAAGAGGCCCAGGACAGATCAATCAGTAGCCGGTTTATAATTTCACGGGCATAGGTGCCTGCACGACGTTCAGCGCCCGGTGTCTTTCCCATCTCATGCAGGTCGGCACGCAAGGATTCAGAGAGATAGAAGGTGAATCCCGGTTCGTACTCTTCCAGAAATGAAGGTTGGTATCCTACAGGGTTGCGCTTTATTAGCGGCTGTCGCACAAGGTCACGGATAATGGTGCCCTCTGGCGAAATCGGAATGTAAGTTTCCGCTTCACCTTCAATTGGCGACTCCGCGACTGAAGATTTTTCAATGCTAATTGCACTGGAACAGTGTTTGTATACCAGTGCGATGCTTTCGCCTTCAGTCATGATGCGCTTGTCTGCCACTAAGCGTGCCAGGCGGCGTTGTAAGGTACGCCTATTTAAGGCTTTAGGAAATCGCTGGGCTAATTTTTTCTCAAGCTCTGATATACCGATTCCAGCAGAATGCTCTGCAATCACCTCTTCAATAAGGTCCAATTCATCAGTCGGCACGATACGGGACATAAATATTACTCCTTCAGCGTGCTGTGTAACAAGTTTATGATTTACAAATGGTGACGCGGGGCCCCCAAACAACAACAAAAAAAAAAAAAAAATATATTTAGGCGGGCCCAGCCAAAAAAAAAAAAAAAAAAAAAAAAAAAAGACAC
>CAYUCH010000129.1:9362-10578 GCA_964443295.1 uncultured Desulfobulbia bacterium
GTGCCCCCACAAAAAAAAAAAAAAAAATTATACTGCCCGCGTTTCTCGCCCCCCGCGTCAAGACGAAAATAAGAATTGGCAAAAAAACATGCTGCCGGGAGTGATCCAAAGCAGAAAGAGTTGATGATCAGGCTGGTTATAAATCTTCTGACCTCTGAATAGAAAAGTATCACAAAATGTAATAATGGTTGGTTCGATTCCGACCTCCGCACCAATTACTTATCTATTTTTCGCTGAAAACCCTTGGTCGAGACTCAATCCATTCTGCTACTTCATCACTTCTCCAAGCCACCGATCGTGGTCCAAGTTTTACAGGGGCAGGAAATTCTGCATCCTTCACCATCTGATAAATTTTTGATCTCTTATATCCAATGGCAGCTTCAACTTGGGGCATTCTCATGAGTGTAATATTTGTCATTGCTCAATCCTCCTTCTATAAGTCAAAACCTCTCCGTAGATTCTTGACTCTTATAATTGAAGACTCACAATATGCGCCAAATAAAGTGGCGCAATGCTGGCAATTACGCCATAATAAATACACTATTCTTAAACGAATTTTACAATAAGGTGCAGGCTTTTTGAAAAGAGTAATTGTTTCTGGAGAACAGGTAATTCGGGCAGACTCACCCCGATTTTTTCATCGGCATCTTGATATCCTGCACAGCCTTATGCTGGAGATTCGTGAAGGACTGAGCCCGCCTTGTTTTGTTGTACTATCCAAAGAGGAGCATGTCCTCACACTGAAACACCTTGTCTTCAACATGCTTGCCGGAGAAAAGTCGGTCTTTTGTTTTGATGTTCACTCCTCCAAAGGAAATCCATGGAATAAGCTAAAACCTTCAGTTTCTAAGCTCGATATTCAGAATGGTTGCCAGGTTTTTATTATCTTCGGTTATTCAGAAATGGATGGAGATGGCTTGCGGGATTTTTACCATCAGTGTATTGAGAAAAAGGTCTCTCTAGTTTTGATGGATAAGGATTTAGAGGCACTATCTCAAACCGACTTCACCTTGCCGAAAAACGCACCTGTATTTTCATTTGATGAAAAGAAAAATCTAATCAAGCTGAATAATAATGATGAACAGTCTGTTTCCCTAAGAAGCTTTCTCCAGGGAAATGAGGGGATTTCACCGTAGCAATCCCAACCCTGCTGTGAGAATGGGTGCGTATTCCACTGATCTCGGCCACCTATTCCACGCGAAGCCGGCCACCCATT